>JBKTHK010000004.1:0-65800 GCA_047240885.1 Slackia sp.
GCCCGAAGGCGTCGTTGCGACATATTTCATGACACGGCCGACCTTGTTTGAGCCCTTGCCGTCTTCGACCGCGATCCGAAACGTTTCCGGCGGTTCAAGCCCCACGATGACAAGAGGGGCCGGCAGCATGGTGCCGAGGGGCTTTAAATACTGCACGTAGTCTTCGTATGTCCCGACCGCGCTGTCGAATCCGCCAGCCTCTTTCATGGCCTGCGTCGCCGTAATCACAACGCCGCCGCTGGTCTGGATGGCCTTTTGCACATGATTGAGCTCGCTTGCCAGGGTGGGTTTGATAAGGTTCCATGAAATGTCGGAACGATGGTTGAAAGCAACCTCGACGCTGAGCGCATCCTTGGCGAAATCCAATCGCCAGGTGCCTTTCGCCGCGCGCCCGTACTCTTCATCGGCGAAAATATAACTTTCGGGCTCCCATGCGCGCTTGACCAGCTCCGCCTTCACCAGACGATTGATGGCCTGCGATATCGACTTCGCCTTGCGCGCTTCGCCTTCGAATTCCTTAATGATCATGTCATCGGAAATGCTCGCAAGCGCATCTTCTATTTCGCCCCACAGGCACGCGTATTCCGCCAGCTCCCTGAAGAGAAAATCCGCATGCCTGTGTCCGTGAATCCTGTACTTCATAATGCGATTAGTCGATGTAGGGAGAATTGCGGTCTTGCTCTATCTTGGTCATGCGCTCGATATTGGCCTTCTCGTTCGCGTTCAGCATAGATTCGCTGAACTCCTCAGGCGTATAACGGGGGTCGTACCAACTCTTCGAGCCGAAATACTCCTGCAAATCGCTGTTTTTGAAGATGCGTCCGTGGCGTGCGAAAATCTCGTTACGGGCAAGATACAGCTCGTAATCCAACATCTCTTCAAGCTCAGCGTTGGAATACGTTCTCGAAGAGCTTTCCGGAAGAACATAGCCGTTGGAATCGGAAAGAGAACTTCCTCCGCTCTTCTTCGAGGCAGGCGCGCTATCCGAAGTCTCCGCCACTTTGAAGCTTGCAAGAATGGCGATAACCTCTTGCTCGGTCTGTTTGTCAAGCTCTTCGTTGGTCATGCATGTGAAGCTAATCCAGGAGCTGTAGGGGAATGCCGGAAGACCAGAGCTCATGTCCATATACGAGGGACTGCTCAACGCCGCATCGGGAATAACGGCATAGACCGTGCCGTTATCGACGCCGTCAACGCGCAGCGTACCGCGCATGACCCCGAAAGAGCCCAAATCGCTATGGTTAGTACCCTGGACATAAGAAGGAACGAAGGATGAATCCGCCACGCGCTCAACGTCGACAAATTCGGCGACGGCACTGCCAGAGGGGTACGAGCCCCAATGCTGGTACGAGACCTTGGCGCCGTTACGCAAGTTCTCTATGCTCACATACTCGCCCGAAGCTGCCACCGACTCGTCCACGACAGCCCACTCCGAGCCAGGATACTGGAACGTGAACGCGGGATACGTGATTTCATTCACTTCCGAAAAGCGTGTCGTGTAGCTGTCCGTAAGATTGACGACAACGGGCTCGGAAGCCGCCTCTTCTTCCTTTTCTTTCTCAGGAGAACCTTCCGTCGATTCGGGCTGCTGGACCGCAGGAGCGGAATCCTGCGCGGCACCTTCGTCGGAAGCGGGCGTCGACCCCGCCTTGCCGAAGACGAGCACGACAAGAATGATGACAATCACCAATAGCACAACCGCAACGCCAATGCCAATGATCAGGGGTTTTTTCGACACCGTGGATGTCTGCTTCATGGGCGCATCGGCCACAGCAGGAGCCCCTTCCCCTGGGGCAAACGCGCTTTCCACGCTTTCGACGCCATAGAGGGACTCCGTCGCCCGCGCGGCAGCCTCCCGGTCATTTTGGGCCTCGCGCGTCATATCGGACTCGACGTCGACCATCACCGTTTCATAACGAGAAGACGCCGCAGTACCTGCAGAGTCAACAGCCGTTGCAGCATAGACAGGCGTAGTGGCTTCCACGGCATCCGAAGACGCAACGGCACCAGCAGACGGCTCCAAGGAGGCATCCGCGTCTTTGCTAGCAACGGGATTGCCGCATTTCGTGCAGAAAGAAACCCCCTCTTCCAGCGGAAAACCGCATGCTGTGCAATAACCGTTCGTTCCTTGGGATGCTTTATCGTGCTGTTCCATGAATCCCCCTCGCAAATACCGACGAAAACCAGGCGTCCTCTATAGTAACGAATCTCTTGCGCGCCAACCTTCAAGCACCCAAGGGCGCGCAGACATTTCGATGACGCACGGCGCGCTCCGTGTCCTAGAAAGCTTCGTGCGTCCGATACTCCTTGTAGTTCGCGAAATACGAAGCGAACTCGGGAGATGTATCCGAATTGCCCGTTCTCCACGCCTTATGGTCAATTATCTCGCTTTCGAATCCGTAATAGGCGTCTATGTAGGCAATCAAAGCGTCAAGGGCCCGCAGTTGCTCTTCGGGATAATCCCCCTCGCCGCCTCTATGAACCATCTCTATGCCGACCGAATACGAATTCATGCCATAGTCAGACGCCCAATCGCCGATAGGCGTCGTGCCCACCTTGTCATCTCGGCTTTCATCCTCCACGCCGAACGCCGCATTATGACCCGTATCGCCGAAGCCCGCATGATGGGCTATTTCGTCCAAAGAAACGCACTGGACTATAGAGCCGTCTTTGTTCACGATAAAGTGCGCCGCGACACCGTTTCCGCTCGCATCCCACCAAGACACGACAGACGCAGCATCCGCCGATCCTTCGGTGTCGTGCAAGACGATGTATTTCTGATACTCCGCAGGCTTGGGACCGTGCGAAAACGAATCCCGATAGTCCTCCGACAAAGCAAGCGACGCGCGCAGTTCTTCGGCAGAAGGATGCGCTGCGGCGGCTTCTTCTAAAAACGAAGAACGCTCGTCGAGCATCTTGAACAGAGCCGGAGAAGCTTGACGAAAGGCGCCCACCAAAACGGACCCTCCGTTTTGACCAACCTCGGATGCCGCCCACGCAGCACTACCATGCGGGCTCAAAACACCGCAGGTCATGGCCGCAAAGAAAGCAGGCCGCAACTGCACGGCCTGCTCTTGGAAGAATTCGATGTGCAACGCCGTCTTGCTGTGCTGCATTCATACGAATCATACGTTCATTCCGTTCCTCTACCGTCTACGAAAGCGAGCCCTTGGAGTCTTTCGCTTCTTCGGCCCATTCGGGAGCAAAACGAGCAACCCACAGGCCAACAGCGCGCATAGACCATACTTCGGCAAGGCCGTTAAAGAAGAAGAACAGCGCACCGATTACGAAGAACATCACACCGAGCGCGGAAACGATTCCGAGCACCGCACCGACAGGATCGTAAGAGAGCATCGATATGGCGCCAAGGCCACCGTATCCACCGTATCCCGAATAGCCGTACGCCATGGAAGAGCCCGCGAAGGAAACCGCAGCCATGATAAGAAGAATCAGAACAAGGACCAACACGAAAACGACATTGACGATGATGGCCGGCACACACGCCGCAGCAAGCAACGATCCGATGCGCTTCTTGTATGCGCGGAAAATTTCCGACAGCTCGAACGCCTGGCCCAAGGCCTTGTACACAGCCATGCGCATAACCGCCAGCGAGTAGAAAGCGCCGGCAAACAAGTTGATGACGAATACGAGAACGAACCCGATGAAGGGAATGAAATTCAGGGCGAGCATCCAAACGCTGGCTATATTGAGCAACGTAGTCAGCAGCGCCATGAACAGGCCCGTCAGGAAGGTCTTCCTGTCGAACACGCCCTTGGGAAGCGGCGCATTGCTGCCGCGTGCGGCCTGAGCGCCCCACTGCACGTTATAGCCGGATGCGTAGAACGAAAGAATGGGCACGCACTTCATGACCATAAGGAGCAATACACGCTTGATCCAGCCGGGCGACGAAATGATATCGTGAAAAGCAGTACCCAAGCATCCTCTCTGAACAGGCATGGACGGCTGACCCTGGTGAGGGGTCTGGCTGTGCGCCGTATAGCTTACGCCCGCCTCGGGGCGAGCGTAAGGATTGGAGACGCTTTGAGCCTGCGCCGGAGCATAGCCGACCGGAACCTGGACAGGCTGGGCGACAGGCTGAGGGGCAGGCGCGGCTTCTTGAACCGGGCTGAAAGCCGACGTCTCAGACGACGAAACGGAAGCTTCGACCACAGGCTCCTCGACCTTCGAACCGCACTTTCCGCAGTACACCGAGCCCTGCGATAGTTCATTGCCGCATTTCTGACACTGCATGGAAACCTCCGCTCCCTTCGCGCGGTTCAATCCATCATGCGACAATCGGAACCTGTCGCAGCCAACCGCGGGAACCGCAATCGCCGTCGGCTTTACCAGTATAAACTTCTACTTCTACGAACGAAATGTCACGCCTTCGGGAAGATCGACGCTCGAGATATCGAAGGCGTCCTCATCTTCGACCTCTTCCTCCTGCACGACGACGGGAGCCTTCTCTTCCTCCGGCTTGCCGAATGCAGCGTCGAAAGCGTCGAAGTGCGCCCGCGGAACGGCGAACACCACACGGGCGAGCGAACCCGGGTGAGCATCGAGCCATGTCTTGAAAAGCTCAATCACCTGCGACGATGCATACCCCAGATTTCCGCAGGCAAATGCGCCACAGACAAGCGTTTCGCATTCGTTTGCCACGGCGATGCGCAGAATGGTCTCAATGCGTGCTGCGAGAGCAGTATCGCACTCGCGCTCGGAGCGGTGGTTCTCGAGGGCGCGAACGCGCAACGGCTCGGAAATAGCCAGGACATCGGCCTTGCGCATGGCTCCGTCATGCTGGAACACCACTTCGGGAATGTATGCCGCGCGATCGGTGCAAAGCATGCCGCGTCGGTAATCGCGGTTTTTATCGTGGTACGTCTCTTTGAGGCCGCACAAAATCTGATACAGGTTGCTCTCGGAGCACATAACCTGCTCGGGGCCAAATGCGCCGTCTTCGTATGCGCCGCCAGGACGCGTGAAAGCGGCCGGATCCACGATCAGGGTCTTGCCCGTCGCGTATCGATACGCGGCTTCAGGGATGAAAGCCTTGGTCACCACGGTTTCGGTAGACTCGAAAGCCGGCTCGAGAATGGAAAGTTCACGGCCCTCCCCTTCTTCATAGACAACCGTTGCCGCAACGGCCGCCTGCGTTTCCGCCGCAAACGCACCTTTCATGAGAGCTTCGTGCTTAGAAGCCTGGATTTTACGCTCTTCGCGATCAGCCATGACGCCTCCTGATACCATCTCTTCTACGTTACGAACCGACGCGCACAACGCAGGTTTCGCAGTCTGCCAACCTGCCGCATCGTTCGTATGCGATTCGTCTTATAACGAATCCATGATATCGAAGCCGTGAAGTCGGACAATCGTCTTTGGAGAAAAAGCGACGGATAGTCCGAAAGGACGCAAGCCGACCGCAGCCTGCCGACGTGGACGAAGCAATACGCGGCACAACATGAGAACGAGCGGAAGGAAGCCAGGCCATGTGCAGAAGGTTTACGATGCTGACCTGGGATGAAACCATCTCCGTTGTTCGCAGCCTCGAGGTGCATGCGCCGCTGAACCCCGTACCCGACTGGCCCGCGCGACGCATCGACGCATTTCCCGGTGCGGAAGTCGGCGTCATCGTCGGCGGTGGATGCGCACAAATCTGCCGCGCATGCCCATTTCCGTGCAACAGCAGCCAACGCCGACCGGGCGAAAGCCCTCGCTCAACCAGCAACGGCCAGCGGCCGTTCTTGCATGGTACGCTTGACGTGCAATCTCTGCGTTGGGGCTATCCGATGCCCCCTGACGAAAAACTCGTCTTCAATACGCGCCTAGAACGAGCGCCCTTTTCGCCCCTCTGGAGTGATTCATTCGAAAAACGACGCTGCATTGTTCCTGTCGCAGCATTCTATGAAACCTCGAGCAGCGAATACGCCCTGAACCCTACGGGCCGAAAGGTGAAGCAGGTGTATCGCTTTGGGTGCGGCAAGCCGGCGGGCGGCGAGGACGGCAACGAAGGCCTCGGGGCAACAACCGAGGCAGACGAATCCTCCGTAAAAGTTCGCCCTCTTCTTCTAGGAGGAATTTGGCAGGACGACCGATTCTCCATCGTGACAACCGAACCGAACGAAGCCGTGCGCCCAGTTCACGACCGCATGCCACTCGCGCTTTCCATGCAAGGGGCCCTTGCATGGCTTGCTGGAGACGCGGATGCCGAACAGCTTGTCCCATCGAGTATGAAAAGCACAGCTCTTTACCCTACGGCCCCCGAGCAAGAGCAGCTCACGCTGTTTTAGCAGACAAGCGCGGCGCTTCGAAGAAGAGTTCGTCTGCCTAACGACTCCGCCGACGAGAACTTCTTCATGCCTTCTAAATGATATAAATGTAGTATCATTTAAGAGTATTGTGCCAAGCTCTTGGAGGCCGCCAATCGCACGCGAGGCCAAGGGCAAGCGCTCGAACACAGGCAGCCGCCAGAAATGTCAGACCAACCAACGACCCGCGCCATTGCCAAACGGCCTGAAGGATGAAGCCATGAACGACGATGCAGCAAAACCCGTGAGCCTGTTCAAGCGACTTATGGACCCAACTCGATATCCAGGCTCATGCAGCTGTTCCTGTCGGCGTGCTGTTCGTTCTGGGAGGCATCCTCTCGGTGCTGCTTTTGGTAAGCACCTGGAACCTTATCATGCTTGTATTCGTCTCCCACGAAATGAGCGGCTCGGAGATTCTTGGATCAATCGTAACCTGGTTCCTCTACTTCGAGTTCCTAGCGCTGATAACCAAGTACTACCAGTCGGGCCTTCACTTCCCGCTGCGCTACTTCATCTATATCGGCATCACCGCCATCATTAGGCTGATCATTCTCTACCATGACGACCCGGTGCACACGCTTATCTTCTCCGTCTCTATTCTCGTCCTCGTGGTGGCGCTCTACCTCGCGAACACGAAGCTGCTCAAGCGCGAGTAGCCTTCCGACGAAAACCTGCCGCAAAACAGCGATGCTCGCCGTCTGCGTCATGCGCATCTCAGATGCGACGCAGACGGCGAGCATTGCGAACGGCGCGTTTACAGATAAGCGGAGCCGCGGCGCTCTTCCACGCTTCGAATAGTAAGCGCGTTCTTCTTCTCGACGGCGTTAAGAGCATCTTCGTCGAAGGCCTCCGGAGAAACAGTCGGCTCATACCAGGACTGCTGCGCGAAATGATTCGCCAGGTCGTCATTGGCGAACGTGCGGCCGTGACGAGCGAAGATTTCATTGCGAGCAATATAGAGCTCATAATCGCTCAAGCCGCTCTTCCGTTATGCCTTCGGCAGGGACGGCGCATCCGAATCCAACAAAGTTCGTATAGCGAAAACGCGGAACGCCGCCCGATAGCTCCATGGAGCTGCCGTCGAGAGCCTCCTGAGGCACCAATGCGTAATAGTCATTCTTTTGCAGATACAGGCCGTATGCGAGAGCAATAAAAAAGGCATCCAATGGATGCCTGAAATTTTGGTCGCGGGGGCCGGATTTGAACCGACGGCCTCCGGGTTATGAGCCCGGCGAGCTACCAGACTGCTCCACCCCGCAATATGTAATGTCCTGTAAGGCGAAAAGTTATATTACGCGCACCGTTAAGGTTTTGCAAGCATTCAACCCGCTAACGGCATGCTTATCACTGTTTCTTCACAAATGAATATCCTACGCACGCACGACGTCGAACGCCTTCGGCAACCATGTACGCGCTATTCGTCGTCTTTTAAAGGGCCAAGCAGAAACATGTTGTGCGTAGACTGGAAAAGCATCTTGCCTGTTGCAGCCTCGCGCGTAGTAACGCGAATGACCGCCGTAGAGCGTCCCTTATGAAGGGGTTCAGTCTCCACATCCACCTTGCAGCACGGCACCGCCTTGAAGAAATTGACCGTCGCGCTGTTGCATACATTGTTCACACCGAACGAATACGTGGCAAACCCGCAGCCGATTTCACCAATGAAGTATCCCGTTCCGCCGTGAATGCCGCCGCGATAATTGCCCAGGCTCGCAGGGATATCCATGGTGAAATGAACATAGCCCGGCTCTTTGACCTCAAGAATCTCGATGTTATCCCTAAACTCCGCAAGAGGAGGGATGTTGCATTTCATCTTATCGATAAGCGCCGCATCAACCATGGCAACCTCCTAGAATATAGGCGAGCACTGACTCGTTCATTGTCCGCCCATAAAGAACATGCCGCCATGGGCAAACCTTGAAGCTTGTCCATGGCGGCATTGCGCGAACGCACGAATCGTCTTGGCCGAGGCGGCATTGCGCGAACGTGCGGACTTTTCGGCACCGCACAAACGCAGAAGCCGTATTGACTACAACGGCGACGCGAACACAGAAAGCCTTATGCGCGCTCCACCAGATAACCACAGTGAATTTTCGGATTGCGCTCGAAATCGTACGGAATGGTCTTCTTCGTTATGTCCGTGAGCTTTACGCCCTGAGCCTCAAGCGCCTCCACATCTGGCTTGAAATTGCGCAGATTGCAACTGAACACCGCAACGCCACCCGGGGCAAGCAGCCTTACCACGTGAGAAAGAAGCTTCACGTGATCGCGCTGCACGCTCCAGGTGTTTTTACCCATGGCCTTAGAATTAGAAAACGTAGGCGGATCAACGAAGATCAAATCAAAACGCTCATCGCCCTTCACCGCGCGAACCATCCACTGCAGCACGTCCGCTCGTTCGAAACGATGCTCGGAACCGTCGCAACCGTTGAGGGCCATGTTGCGGCGCGCCCAATTCAGATACGTCTGCGACAAGTCCACCGTCAACGTTGACGCCGCGCCGCCCACGGCAGCATGTACCGTACACGTGCCCGTGTATGAAAACAGGTTCAGAAAACGCTTGCCGTCGGCCATCTCTCCCACCATTTCGCGCGTTACGCGGTGGTCGAGGAAGATGCCCGTGTCGAGATAGCTCCCCATATCCACTTCGAAGATATTGCCCGTCTCCTGCGTGAACATGAGGTAGCCCTCTTTTTGCTGGTCGACATACTGACCGCCGCCCTTTTCGCGACGACGCGTTTTCGCGAACACGCGACCCGACGGAATGCCCGTCACCGCAGACGCGATAGCAACTGCGTCCTCGAAGCGCGCCTCTGCCTTCGCCTGATCGATGGTTTTCGGCGCCTGATATTCGGCAACGATTAGACAGCTCTGCCCCTCGCTTTTCCAAACACCGTCATAGCGGTCGATCGCCACGGCAAAGTCGGGCAGGTCGGCATCGTAGATGCGATAGCACGAGACGTCGTTCTTGCGCGCCCACTTCCGACGGTCTTTCGCCACCTTCTTGAATCGCGCGGCAAACTGATCAGATCCTTTGTCGCGCACAGGAACGGAAATCTCCGCGCCTGTTTCCAGATTGGCCACCTTGATCGTGGCCACGTACTCTTGTGCAAAATGAAAAGGTGTCATGCAGTTCCTTACAGAAGGGTTTGTCTATACGAACAGGGGATTCGCAATCATTTCCAATACAAGCTGGCATCGAATGGAGAGGGGATCGGTGTTCTCCCGCAAAAATTGCTCCACCTCCGCACGGGGCAGCTCGAACGACTCGATGAACTCTGTCGACTCCGCCCTCGGTTCGCACACGCGCTCCACCTCGGCAAACACCATGGCGATGCTTTCGTCGCCCATTCCAAGCGACGAGTAGCCAGGCTGGAGGCATGTACGAGCGTTCGCCGGAGAGCCGTCTTCGTTGCGCACCAAGTCATAGCCGGTTTCCTCGCGAAGTTCGCGCGCCGCGCATTCGATGACATCTTCATCGGCCTCTTTCAAGCCGGCAGGAAATGCCACGCACATGCGATTCATAGGAAAGCGAAACTCGCGAATGAGCAGAAACGCATCATCTGCCGTATGCCCCACGATGCACACGGCATCCGTCGAGGGCTCCGCCGCTGCTTCGCCGCGAATTTCCGCGCCGTACTGTTCGAGCCCCTTGCGTGAAACAACCTCGTAATTCAGCTCTCGGCCGTCGGGGAGGTCATAGGCAAGAACGTACTTTTTCAACCAACCGTCGCTCACCTGCTCGACGCCCTTCAAAACAGGCAGATCCATCTACAACACCTCCAGCTCGCGACCAACGCGCACGAACGCGTCGACCGCACAATCCAAATCTTCTTTCGTATGCGCAGCAGAAAGAATGCAGCGAATTCGGGCCTTGCCACGCGCGACCAGGGGATATTGGATAGCCTGCGCATAGACCCCCTCTCCATACAGTGCATCGCTCATGCGAACAGCAAGGGCTTCGTCGCCAATCATAACGGGAATTACGGGCGTTGTTGAAATGCCCGTATCAAATCCGGCCGCGGCCATCTTTTCGGCAAAATACGCGCGGTTTTCCCACAGGCGAACAACGCGAGAGTCATCGGCGGAAATCATCCGCAACGCCTCTGCCGCCGCTGCCGCCAAAGACGGAGCCAAAGGCGACGCCGTCAAGATGAACGAACGGGCGCCAACACGCACGCGATCGATCAGCTCTTGACTGCCGGCAACGAAACCGCCCATGACGCCGAAAGCCTTCCCGAGCGACCCCGTTTCCACCTGCACGCGCCCCTCGAGCCCGAAATGAGCCACCGTACCGCGGCCCATGGGCCCCATGACGCCGTCGCCGTGCGCGTCGTCGACAAGAAAGGTGGCTCCATAGCGCTCGCACACGTCGGCGATGACATCGAGCGGAGCCACGTCGCCATCCATGCTGAATACGGCATCGGTCATGACCAGCTTATTTTCGGCTTCGCATTCGGCGAGCTTTTGCTCAAGATCGGCCACATCGCAATGGTTGTACACCGTGGTATGCGCACGAGAAAGACGGCATCCGTCAATGAGGCTGCCGTGGTTGAGTTCGTCCGAGAAAATTTCGTCGCCCTTGCCAACAAGCACCGGAATGACACCGACATTTGCCGCGTAGCCGGACGAAAACACCAGCGCCGCCTCGGTGCCTTTGAAATCTGCAAGTTCGCGTTCAAGCTGCCCGTGCACGGGGAAATCGCCCACGATGTTACGACTTGCACACGGGCCGACACCATACTGGTCAAGCGCGAATTTCGCCGCAGCGATCAGCTCGGGGGCGTCAGCCAGACCGAGATAATTGTTCGACGCAAGGTTGACGACGCTTTTGCCGGCAAGCACTACACGGCCTCCCTGCGACGTTTCCGTTGTCCTGAACATGCCACATCCCTTCTCGCGGACGGCTTTTCGCGAAAGCGCAACGTTGGAGGCACCACGCCGAGTCGTTGCGCAGCCCGCTTGCGAAGACCGCCATTATCTCTTCTTGAGCCCATTGTACTCGCAGAAGGGAAGACGGGTTCAGCCGACGAAAAGACGAAAGGCGAAAGAACGCCCGAATCTTGCAAGGCTTTCCGTTCCTGAGCCCAAAATGAATCTAAAAATAGCGATAAGCCGACAATAAACACGTAAGACAAATGCGCGAAACTTGTGCGCCACGCGCAACCCGCACGACCAAGGCGTACACTCATGATGAAGGCACGCGTTCGCAACGAAAACGCAAGCCCGCAGCAAAAGCGCGCATCCGCTACAAGCGCGCTTGCAAACGCGCCATTCGCAGCTTGCCTCAACCAAGCGAATCCCGCGCGGCCTCGCCCGCTTTAGAGAAAGGACCCCCATGGCAAACCATGTCGCAAGCCCTACGCAAGAAGAGCGCAGCGCACAGTTCGATGCGAAGCTACGCGCCTACGCCCGCCTCATCGTCGAAGCCGGATGTGCGCTCAAGCCAGGACAAGACCTCTTCGTACGCGCCCATATTGAAAACGCCCCTCTTGTTCGTCTGGTCACGCAAGAGGCGTACGCCATGGGCGCGCATCACGTCACGGTTCGCTTCTCCGACGAAGCAATCGAGCGCATGCACTTCGACAACTGCCCCATGGACGTCTTCGAGAACGTGCCCGGTTGGCTTGCCGAACTCAATAACAGCATGGCCCGCAACGGAGCCGCCGTGCTCACTATTGATTCAGACGACCCCGAAGCCATGTCCGGCATCGACACGCGCAAACTGATCGCCCGCGCCCAAGCAAGCCACGAAGCATGCAAGGAATTCTACGACGCGCTCGACTTCGGCCGTTGCGTATGGTGCATCGTCGGCGGAGCATCCCCCGCGTGGGCTCGCAAGGTGTTCCCCCATTTGCCCGAAGACGAAGCGGTCGAGCGTTTATGGGAGGCCATCTTCACCACCGTCCGCCTGAAGAGCGCCGATGCCCACGAAGCCGTCGCCGCTTGGCGCACGCACCGCGACAGCTTTGCCGAACGCTGCGCATGGCTTAACGAACAGCGCTTCGACGCCCTGCACTACACCAACGCCCACGGCACCGACCTCACGGTGGGCCTGACGAAAAAACATCTGTTCAACGGTGGCGGGGACACCACCGTCGACGGCGTGCAGTTCTTCCCGAACATGCCCACCGAAGAGATTTTCTCCACTCCTGATCGCATGCGCGCGGACGGCACCGTGGTCTCCGCCATGCCGCTTGCCCACAACGGCAGCCTGATAGACAACTTCAGCCTTACGTTCAAAGACGGCCGCGTAGTTGAGCTGCATGCGGAAACAGGCGAAGACGTGCTGCGCTCGATCGTGGAAACCGACGAAAACTCCTGCCGCCTTGGTGAAGTGGCCCTCGTTCCCTTCGACAGCCCCATTCGTAATTCCGGCATACTTTTCTATAGCACGCTCTTCGACGAGAATGCCAGCTGCCACCTTGCGCTCGGACAAGGCTTCCCCGATTGCTACGAAGGCGGCTTGCAGATGAGCGCCGAGGAACTTTTCGAGGGCGGCGTGAACAAAAGCGCCACGCACGTCGATTTCATGATCGGCACCGAGGACCTGAACATCGACGGCATCAAGGCAGACGGGCAACGCGTACCCATTTTCCGCAACGGCAATTGGGCCTTCTAGACGAATCCGGGCAGGTTCCTCATAGCGCGCATGTTGCTCGCTTGTAAACACATGCGCCGTTCGTAAAGAGAAACATGAAGACTTGTCCATAATTCAACGACCTGGAAGCGACGGGTGTACCATGGGGCATCTGTCGCTTCCGCGCAAACGTCGCTTCGCGCATGCCGCATTCCGGGCCTTCGCAACGAGTCGTTTCAACGGAAGCGGGATATGTCGCAACCAAGAGGAAGCCACGCGGAAAGCAGCCATGCCGAACACTCAATGCTCCGTCGAAGCAGCAAAAGTCGACGAGTTTTCAAACGAAGGAAAGAAGACAGAGCACGCAGCCACGCAATCTCGCAGGAAGCGCGCCCGCCACGCCGCCGAAACCGCGGGAAAGTTCGTTATACAGCTCGCCTTCCTTATTGGCGTCTGCTACATCGGCAACACCGTAGCAGCGGCGATTCCCCTTGGTATACCCGGCAACATCGTGAGCATGGTGCTGCTGCTCGGCCTGCTTATAACGGGAATGCTGCAAGCTACGAAAATTGACCTTGTATCTAGCTTCTTGCTGAAATACATGCCGGTATTCTTCATCCCCGCAGGCGTAAGCGTCATGGGGTGCTTCCCTATGATTGCCGACCATCTGCCCCAATTCGCACTCGTCGTTCTCCTCACCACGGTTCTTGTGTTTCTTGTCACCTCGCTTACCGTCACGGCCGTCATCAAAATGCAGGCCAAAATCGCAGAGAAAAAGGGGCTTGAATTCGATACCTCCGTGCCGCTTTCGAACGAAGGAGCCAACTAATGGACGTGCACAGCATTTTGGCGACAATCCTGAGCCTTGCTCTTTCCATCGGAGCTTTTGCGGGATCCGTATGGCTGAACAGGAAGGTGAAATCCTCCCTTCTCAACCCGCTGCTCGTGTCGGTAGCGGTCATCATCTCCGTACTGGTTCTGCTTCAGATTCCCCTTGAGACCTATGAGCAGGGCGCGGAAGCCATTTCGGCCATGCTCGGCCCCGCAACCGCCGTGCTTGCCTATTCCATCTACCAGCAGCGCCGCGTGCTCAAGAGCCACTTCCTGCCCGTGATGCTCGGCTGTCTTGCCGGATCGACTACTTCCATGGTCAGCGCTTATGCATTGTGCCAGCTACTGGGATTGGGCGACCAAGTAGCCCTTTCCACCTTGCCGAAGTCCACCACTGCCCCCATAGCGCTCTCCATTACAGGCGAGCTCGGCGGCACCGCATCCATCACTCTGGCGGCCGTCATCACCACCGGCGTGCTTGGTGCAATCCTTTCGCCCTCACTGGCGAAGCTGTTCCGCATCCGCAGCAAAATTGCGCAAGGCGTGGCCATCGGCACCTGCAGCCATGCCATAGGAACGACAAAGGCTCTCGAAATGGGAGAGCTCGAAGGAGCCATGAGCGGCGTTGCCATTGCCGTATCGGGGCTTCTAACCTGCTTTATAGTCATAGGCGCGCAGGCGTTTTTCGGCTAAGTGCCCACAAAAGCATGGCGCCCGCGAAGTCTGTGGGCGCCATGCGAAAAACTCACTGTTTTACCAGCCGAGAAGACAAGCCTTCACCGGGCGAAAGGTGAAAACCCCTTTCGCATTCGGAAGTGGCTATCGAATGAAATTCGTGCGAACAATGGGCTCGCGCGGCGGCATTTCGATTCCGGCATTCTTTCCCGCTTCGATGCACTTCATAATCCACGCCATATTGCGACCAAGCGTGCGCATGGTTTGCATGCCCTCTTCGTCGCGCATGACTTCCTCGGGCGTGTTTCCATGGACCTGGTTCCAATATTGAGAACCAACAACTACCATATTCGAAATGGTGAAGTACTTATTCAGCTGGTCGAACGTTGCCGTTGCGCCCCCGCGACGGCAGCTGGCAATAGCGGCAGCCGGCTTGCCGGCAAACAGGTTACCCCTGCCATAGAACGCGCGATCCATAAACGACGTGAGCGCACCCGATGCGCTGGCGAAATGCACCGGCGACCCGAAAACGAACGCGTCGTAGCGCGAAGCGTCATCGAGAAATTGATTCACCGCGTCATCAATGAAACAACGGCCCGACTTGAGGCATTTCCCGCAACCGAGGCATCCTGAGATAGCACCCGTGCCAATCCACATGATATCGGCGTCGATGCCCTGCTCCTGCAAACCAGCCTCGACCGCGCCAAGCGCCGTGTACGTGCAGCCGCGACGATGCGGGCTTCCGTTGATAAGCAATGCCTTCATGAGGACCCCCTTTGATTGAAGCTATCGCATCCCCATGATACCGCGCCCGAACCCTAAGCAGCCCCGCCGTTGCCAGGATGTATCGCATTACCCGGAATGACTCCTGCGAATGCACAGCCCCGCAACGAAAAGAGCAAGCAGAAACGCACCCGCCCACCCATGGCAAGCATCCCTGCCTGCTCGCCGAAAATGCATCCTATCAGCGCGCTTGCCAGAGCTGAAACCACCAGATAAAACGAGGCCGCCGCATAGACAACAAGCACCAGAGACCCGTCATGCTGCTCCATTTTCGCCTCTTTTCATCTTGATAAACCGCAACAGCCGACAAGAAAACCAGCAGAGCGCGCAGCAGGCAGGCCCAACGCGAACGCCACCCGTCGCACCCGCCAATAACCATCGTCGTGAGCAACGACTGCATCGACGCATTGTCGACTTCGTCAGCAAACTCAGGGCAGTATAGGCAGAGCCCTCTTGACGATGCCGCCGCTTTCGTTTGTTTTGCCGATCGGTTGATCGGACAAGACGGACTCTTCACATGTTCTCGCCTGAAAAGCCGCCTGCGGCGTAAAATCGCCCACATGGCGCAATGCGGCTCCTTGCTACCGGGCTTTTCCTCCGGGTGCATGCCGCTGCAACCTATACACTGTCATGGCAAACCACCCACAAGGAGAAATAATCGAGCAAAGATAAGGGACCGTTATGAACGACTACATCGAAAGCTACGGAGAACGATGCGCTTTTGACCCAGAAAGCAACAAGGAGGAGCACGCCGCCGCTGTTAGGAGTCGAGAGCGTAACGGGTTCCCGCTCGCCTCATTCGCTCATGCGGACATCCGCCCCGGCGCTCCCGACATGGTCGAAGGCGTCATCTTCGACCTTGACGGCACGCTTCTTGACTCTATGCCTTGGTGGGAAAACCTTGGAGAAAACTACACCGATCCTCGCGGAAAACGCCCGCGCACGACATACGCCACCACTTCAAGCGACTCACGCTTGAAGGCTCTGCTCGCTATATGAAAGAAGAGTACGACCTCGAAGAGTCCATCGCGGAAATTTCTGCCGGAATCCTGGACGGAATCGAACATGCCTATCGCAGCTCCATCCCCTTGAAGCCCGGAGTTGTCGAGATGCTCGAGGCATTCGCTCGGGAGGGGGTACGCATGTGCGTTGCCACGGCCACAGAATACCATTGCGCCCAAGCAGCACTTGAACGCTGCGACATCATGCATTACTTTTCTGCGCTGTTCACCTGCAGCGAGGTAGGGGCAAGTAAAACCGAGCCGCTCATTTTTGACATTTCCCTGGCCCACCTAGAAACGCCGCGCGAAACGACCTTCGTCATGGAAGACTCCCTCCATGCCATAGAAACAGCTCAAAATGCGGGTTTTCCAACCATTGCCGTGTACGAAGCAGCGTCGGCAAGCGACGAAGCGGAAATCAGGCGCATTGCGGATGCGTATCTGGACTCGTTCGAGCTGAAAGCGTAGCACCTTTCTCTCGACATGCAAAAGCCCCGAGCCGTCCGTCTTACTTCTCTCGAAGCAAAAGACAAGCGACTCGGGGCCAAGAGCTTGCCGCACGCGAAGGGGAGGGACCGCGCGACAATATATCGTGAAAAGTCGGCAAGGAGGAGCGGCGCTTCAAAGAATAGAAGCGCCGGAATGCCTTGCTGCGTTAAGGTGCCATATACCGCCATGGACGATTGCTTCATCACACTGCCGTACAAAGGCGCCCGCACGTCATCGTCGGCTATTTCGCAGCCAAAGCGCGGCCAACCACGTAGCCCTGCGTATGGCAGCGTCCAAGCGAAAGACCGGGAAGATCCATCGGGTAGTCGGGGCTTCCGAAGAAGTTGCCCGCGCAGTTGCCAATGGCGTAAAGGCCTTCGATCGGATTGCCCTCGGCATCAAGAACACTCATTTCCTCGTTCACGTTCACGCCATGCACGATTGCAGAAAGACGAATGTGACGATGAATGCCGTAGAAGGGTGCCTGCTTGATAGGCTTGAGCCATTTCGCCTCTTTGCCCATGTCGGAATCTACGCCGGCATCGACAAGCTCGTTGTAGCGCTTCACCGTCTCGGCGAAAGCGGCCACGTCAGTAAGGCCGAGCTTTTCGCCAAGTTCCTCTATGGTGTCCGCCTTAAACGTCGCAATGAGGTCTTCGTACACGCCCGCCTTCTCGCCCTCTTCTTCAGGCATGTAAGCCTTCAGAGCTTCGGGGTCGTAGAGCTTACCGGGCCAGTCAGCGCAGTCGGTCATATAGTTGCTGTCGAAGACTTGCGTGTAATAGCCTTCGTCTTGCGGACCAGTGAGGAAATTGCCCATGTAGGCCATTGCAGAACGAGATTCGTTGCAGAAGCGCGTACCGTCGTTTTTCACGCAGAGGAACGGCATGTCGGCCATGGAGCCCGGGCCTGCGTCGAAGTCATGCTGAACCTTGGAGCCGCACACCGGCTCCATACGAGCACCTGCCCATACCATCATCTTCTGGCCGTCGCCCGTCTTGTTGTTCTGCTTGCGAGCAATATTGGCCATGTCGGGATTGTAGTAGGCCATCATTTCGTCGTCATTGGTGTAGTCGCCCGTGGCAATTACGACGCCCTTGGAGCCATTGAACTGAACGTAGCCATTATCGGTGTCGCAAATCACACCAATAACCTTGCCGGAGTCATCTTTAACAAGCTGCTCGGCACGAGAGGAGTAGAAAATCTCCAAGCCGTCTTTGCCGCCGAAATAATCGCACAGATCCTGCATGCCCGTGCCCGTGTTATACGGCTTCGGGCCGTAGTCGAATGCGAAATAAGTGATGGGCTGACCGTCAATCGTGCTGATGGAAGAAGTCCACTTCGCCGTCGTATCGACGATCTGGCATCCCGCTTCAGTGGACTTGTCCCACAGCCACTTCAAAGCCTCGCCAGAATTATTCGCCCATAGATTGACCTGATCGCGATGGGAACGCCAAGCGCACTGCTCGGTCACCCACGAGACAACGGCAGCACGGCCCGCTTCGTCAGTCTGGTCTGCAAGCAAAGAGTCGCAGGTGTTGCCCTGGGAGATAGCCTTGCTTTCCTTCTGAACAAGAGCGACCTTGGCTCCGCTTTCGGCCGCGGCAAGAGCACACGGAACGCCCGCAGCGCCGGCGCCCACGACCACGATATCGAATTCCTTAGTTTCAGCAATATCGGTAATGGCTTCAGGCTGCTGGAAGAAGCTCGGAAGGCCATCGCTCGACGCATCGCCCTCAGCCGGTCCGTTTTTGCCTGCCGAAGAAGGGGCGCAACCAGCAAGCATACCGGCGCCCGCAGCGCCCATTGCGGCAACACCGCCGAACTTGAACAAATCACGACGAGTAAGTTCCATGATTCCTCTTTTCTTTTTCCCTCCTGTGATTTCGGCGCTTTAGCCAAAAGCTCTAGCTGCGCCGAACTGAGGCGAACCTTACTCGGCAACTCGAAAGATTCCATCGACCCACGTGCATAAATGACGGTCTATTTCTTATAACCCCTTTCTATAACCCCCTGTTTACCAGGAGTTTCGCAAGAATTGCAGTTTCCGACAAAGCCCGCTTTCGCTACAATACCCCTGCAGAAAACCCCGCAAGATTCGTCCAGAAAGAAATTCCGCCCTCGGAGACCCTTATGCAACCTTCTGATTCGCAAGAAACCATCCAAGAAAACACCGGACGACCGACACTCGTCCTTGGATTCATTCCCCTAGTTCCCCTGGCCTTTCTGGGTCTTGGAATTTACCGCGCCTGGATAGAAATCGCCTTCGTTGGGTCGTTTACGGGCTTGCCAGCGCATGCACAAAGCGTCTTCGGAGGAAGCCTTGGCGTGCGCGACCTTTTCGACGGAAGCATGGTGGCAGTCTCTCTCGCCTGT
This sequence comes from Slackia sp., assembly GCA_047240885.1. Lineage (GTDB taxonomy): Bacteria > Actinomycetota > Coriobacteriia > Coriobacteriales > Eggerthellaceae > Slackia. The sequence continues at coordinate 19,038 of JBKTHK010000004.1, forward strand.
GCGCTTTTCGCAAAACGAATCGGTCCGTTTTTCGACAAGAAACCGATTTACGTCGCAAGCTCTTTGCTCCTGGTTCTATCCACCGTGCTTGTTTTCTCAACACGATTCTTCCCCGAATCTTCCTTATTCCTAGGGTCGTTTGCCGCTGTAGCGGGCGGCACAGGAATAGCCTTTCTCATCCTGCTTTGGAGCGAGCTGTACGGGTGCCTCAACCCGCTGCGCGTTGCAACGTATTATTCGCTCTCCATTGTCGTGGGAGCGATTATCGTATACATATGGCACGGATTCATGTTTCCCTGGCTTTTCGTGATGACCGCTTTGCTGCCGCTTGTCTCCATTCTTTGCGTACACGAAAGCTTCCGCCAGCTACCTTCGGAGGAACGGCCGCAAAACACAAAGACCCGCCTTTCCATTCCCTGGAAAGTAATCGTCTTGATGTCCATCTATGCCTTTGCTTATGGACTTATGGAACGTACCACGTACTCAGGATACTTCGGCCCCCATTCGGCGCCAGGCACGCTTGCCGCCGGAGCGGTTGTATTCTTCGCCGTTGCCGCGCAGGGCAAGCATTTCGACTTCGGCATGATTTATAGGTTGGCACTTCCCCTTACCGTTGCCGCCCTGTTGCTCATTCCGGCTTTCAACATCCTAAGCGAGCCCGTCAGCAGCTTCTGCGTTTCAGCAGGCTACACCGCACAGTCCATCCTCATCATGGTCATCATCGCAAACCTGTGCTATCGCTACGGAGCATCCGCCATTCTGCTTTTCGGCATCGAGCGCGGCGTGCGGCAAATTTCCATGATTGCAGGGCGTGCAGTGAACGACCAAGCGCACCTTCTCGGAAGCAACGGAGAAGTGTTCTTGGCCGCATTGACCGTCGTTGCGGTAATGGCGGCAACTTTGATCATCATGTCGGAGCGCGAGCTCTCAAGCAGCTGGGGCGTCACGGTGGGTAAAACAAACCCCAGCGAAACATCGCTCACCGCACGCAAGCATGAACTCTCCTCTCGTGTTGCCGACGTTTCGCGCAAACACAAGTTGTCCGCCCGTGAAGAAGAAGTCCTTCTTCTGCTTGCGCAGCGCAAGACCGTCGGCAGCATTGAGCGCGAGCTTTTTATTGCGAATGGCACCGCAAAAGCCCACGTCCGCCACATCTATCAAAAACTCGGCATCCATACGAGGCAGGAGCTCTTCGACATGCTAGGAGTTGACGGAAAGACGAAATAACGAATTCGAGAAGAGGCGATTTGCGCCGCTTTGCTGATAGCCGCACTGCGGGCACGAACGGGCCGAAGTTCTTTGCAAGATAAGATCGAAAGAACCGCCCAAGCACACGAATGCCCGCAACGGAAGCATCGTTGCGGGCATTTTTAATCACTACAGGCGTTGCCGCCCCCACGTTGCAAGCGCTCTCAATCGCCGCAAGGCACCCCCATCGCTGGAGGCCTCATCAAGCGACAGACTATTCCTCGCATACGGCCCATACGCGAGCAGGCAACCCGGTTGCCCCTTCAATACGCGGCCACGCCACAAAGACGATCGCGCCCGCAGGAGGAACCTTGTCCAAATTGGCCATGACCTCGACCTGAAGATGGCACGTATCCAGCACGTAACGCTCGACCGCCAGGTCGTCAGCCTCTACCGCCAGATACGACGCATCGGTATCGAAAGTCTCATGGCCGTTCATTGCAACGCCACGATCCTCGAACAAGAATTTCAACGTCTCGATGGACCATCCGGGACAATGCTCGCCACCTTCTTCGTCAAAGTTGCATAGCGCATCGTAGTTAGGCCAGCGCTTATACCAATCGGTGCGCAGGGCAACGAAAGCCCCTTCGGGAATGCGGCCATGCTCTTCCTCATACGCCAAAACATCATCGACCGTCACAGCGTAATCGGGGTTCTCTGCAACTTTGCCCGAAATGTCAATGACGCACAGAGGGTAAGCAGCCTGCTCTACGCCGTACTCCTCGGCGGTAGGGCGTCCCGGTACGAAATGCATGGGAAAGTCTACATGCGTGCCAAACTGGCCGGGGAATTTGTACGTATGAATACGGCACGAAAGCATTTCCTCGTCATAGTCGAACACGGTTTTGCACAGCTCGACCGATCCGTCAGGAATGCCGCCCCAATACGGACTTTCGTTGGTCAGTGGATGAGTCAGATCAACCCATCGGCAGCGCTTCAATTTCTCAAGATCGTCCCACAAGCTCATGACGGTCTCCCTTTCGTTCGGTCGAATACCTTTTGGCCACTGCCCTCCATTGTGCCGCATTAAAGGTAACTGCGCGCGCAGAAGACGAGACTTGTGCCACTACGTTACATCGGCGGCGCTTTTCCGAAGAGAAACGCCTCGAGAAGGAGGCCTCGAGCCAGGCGTGACGCCTGGAGACGGCACGCCTACGCCACCTCATGCCGACGAAACGCCCACGCAGAAAGCGGTACGCACGCAAGCACCATGATACCGTAGACAAGCGCCATCATAGCGGGCTGGTCCAGCACAAGCCCTCCCAGGGGGTACGACATATAGCGCCAGAACATGGTAGACGCCACCAGCCCCGATGTCGGAAAGAGGACCACCAGATGCGTGAGAATTCCCAGTCCTCCCGTAGGAACCATACCCGTCAACAGCACCAGCGCCACGTCTATTGCGAAGATAGACAACACCGAACGAAGCACCGACGACAGCAGAAGCGTCAAGGCCGCGAAACCCAGCGTTATCAGGTACGCAAGACCCACCATGATTCCAGCGCACTGCGCCATCGTGAGCGCATACGGCGACGAAAGCGCCATCACCTGGACAGGCAGACCGCCACCGCCCGCCCCGTATGCCCCGAGAGAAACACCGCAGATGATGCCCGCGCATACCGCGAACACCGCCGTTGCAAACACGAACGAGGCCGCAAGCTTCGCGCCGATGAGCTTCGTCCTGCCATAGCGCGATGCAAGCAGCACGCTATCAGTGCGTTCGCGATATTCGCCCGCGAACATAGGAGCCAAGCCCACGCATACGGCAATCATCGCGAACGCAGCGAACGCTATGCAGTCCATGATGTTTTCCCATCCGCCTGCGTAGCCGTACGAAAGGGGTTCGGTCACCTGCTGCTGCTTGTTCGTCCAAAACGCACGCTCAGCATCGGAGTAGACCCACGACCCTTCCTGCCCGTCATCAAGGGTCGCCTGAACCCTTTCTTCGATCGCGTCGTAAAAAGGAACCTCGGGGTCAGGGCCCAAAAGCGCCGATACCTGGATGGGCTCTTTGCCGCCCGAATTCCATGCCGAAAAAAGCCAGGGATAATATCCTGCGCCATACAGTTCGCTCCGCGTCTCTTCGTCGTATGCCAAAGAGACCGCATCGTATGCAGCCGCGTTGCTCATCGACGCGATTTCCGAGGGGTCAAGCTCGGAAAATGCCGAGTCATAATAGGCCGCCACTTCCTCGGCAACGCGATCGCCGCTCAGCACACCCGCATGTTCCTCGGCGGCCGCCTGCCTTTGATGGATAGCGTCGAAGCCGCTCAGGATTTCTTCGGTATTGCTCGTCGTCTTGGCCTGAAGCACATTAAGGGTCATGATGGCGCAGAGCGCCAGAACGACAGCCAGGCAGGTATAGCGCGTAGACGGACGCGCGATGATTTTCTTCAGCTCGAATTTCACCAGGTCGAACATGACTACCTACCTTCCTTGAACGTGTAGAGATACAGGTCTTCCAGCGTCGGCTCTACGGAACGAGCCTCTTCGGTGGGCGCCTCGTCCGACACAACACGAACAACGGCCGCCCCATCCGACGCGTAATGCACGTTGCTTGCGCACAGCTCTTCTGCCATGCGAGCCGCCTTCTGCGCCGACGCGCGACACTCCCACACCTTCCCCGCAACGGAGGCAACAACCGATTCGGGAGCACCGCGCATAATGAGCGCCCCGCTCTTCATAAGAAGAACCTCGTCGGCGATGTATTCGACATCCGACACGATATGCGTGGAGAGCAGCACGATCTTATCCTGCGAGAACCCTGCTATTAGGTTGCGAAAACGCACGCGCTCTTTGGGATCGAGACCCGCCGTCGGTTCGTCGAGCACCAAAACTTCCGGATTGTTCAGCACGGCCTGGGCAATTCCCAAACGCTGCTTCATACCGCCCGAAAACGTGCGGATCTTGGCCTTGGCGTGGTCTGCCAGCCCAACTTCATCCAGCAAGTCCGCACAGAGGGAACGCGCCTTGCGACGTGGCACGCCCTTCAGCGCCGCCATATAAAGCATGAAATCCATCGCCGTGAAATCTGGGTAATAGCCGAAATCTTGCGGCAAATACCCTAGCAGCGCACGGTATTCCTCACCCATCGAGGCCACGTCGACACCGTTGTACGCAATGCGCCCGCTCGTCGGTCGCAAAACATCGCACACCATGCGCATGAGCGTCGTTTTACCAGCTCCGTTCGCCCCAAGCAGGCCATAGACTCCCGGCTTCAACACAGCGGAAACCCCTGCTACCGCATCCTTCTGCCCAAAGCGCCTTGTCACATTTTCGAGAGAAAGCTCCACGGTTTCCTCCTTTACCATCTAAGACTTCTCCAAACCCGCTAAGCTCATCGATTTACATACGAGGAATCGAAAGCAAGAACTCTGGGAGAGAACCGCATGTCGGAAAGCCAACGGCGCGCCTCGAAAAGCATCCATGCCGCCGCAGCAACAACGATAATCCCCCATATCCACCAGGAAGCTATCTCGTAGACCCAGGAGCACTTGATTGCCAAACCATAGGCAACCGCCACCACGATCGAACCCCAGGCCGCCGAAGCAGCGAGCGCGCCCGATGCGCCCATGCGACGTGCCGCCGCAAGGCATCCGCCCACCGTAAGAAAGTACGGCGCGAAGACCTGCGCGACGACTAAAGCAATCTCACCTTCTGCGGCGATGAGGCACGACGAGACGAAAAGCGCCACGGCGTTTGCGCATGCCAGCACCGTCATGCGCGCGGACGCAACGGACCGCGCATTGAACTTGCACGATCGTTCGAGCTCTATGAGGCCGCACATACGCGATGCGAATATGTCGGGCAAGCCGCACACGGCAATAGCCGCACCTGCAAGGCAGGCAAAAAGTCCCATCGTCCCAGACGGGTCAGTCCAGGAAACGAAAACCACAAGCGCCACAACAGCCGCTTGAAGCAGCCATGAACGGACGCCCATGAAACGCGCCTGCCCCGCAACGAACGCAGCATAATCGGCCACTTGTCCGCATCGAATCTTTTCGGCGACGGATAAGGGCATCCCATCAAACGCAACATCCCGCTCTGCGCGAATATCGGCACATTCATGGGCGACTCTGTCCGCCACGGCCGCTTTTACCGCCGGGTCTGCGGAAACGCGGCGGGAGCGGTAATACGCCTTCAAATCGTCTTCGAGAGTCCTCACTTCAACCTCCCTTTCGGTTCCGGGGCAAGAGCGCTGCGCGCGTGCGCGAGCGCACGTTTGAGGAGCCTATTCATCGCAAAACGCGACATCCCCATGACAGAAGCCGCTTCCGCCACGCCAAGACCCTGATCGAAACGCAGCTCTAAAGCCTCACGCTCGTCAGGCGGCAACGAAGCTAAAGCCGATTCCAGCTCTACGGCATACGAATCGCTCTGCGACGGCTCAAGGCCTTCGTCAAGTTCGACAAAACTCGGTGCTCGACCGGCCGATCGCGCCGCATCGATACACGCATTGCGCGCTATGGTTAAAAGCAACGCAAGGGGCTTGCCCCGTTCGTCATACGCTTCGGCACGACGAACGAACCGAAGAAACGTCTCCTGCGTCAAATCTTCCGCCGCAGACACGGGGGCGTGGCGCCTGCAGTACGCCAACACATCTTCATAGTGCCGCTCAACCATGAGACGCATCGCTTTCTCGTCAAACGATGTGCTTCCTGTCTTCAAACGTTTCTCACCTCCTACCCTCTTTAACGACGAAGCGTCCCCTTAGGTGCGAATTTATTTAGAAATTGTTGCACCATCTTCGAACTCCTAAACAGGCAAGAAAAAGGCTCGATTCGTCGGAGCCTTTTGTATGCGCCAATTCGCGGAAGCGTCAGGGCGAAATGCTACGTCGTCTTCTCGAGGGCGGTAGCAATCCTCGATTCCAACGACCTCGCCTTTTCAGCGAAGCCGTTACTCTTCGCGACGCTTCCGCGTCGCAGCGGCAGCGGCACCTGCGGCCACAACGCCAGTCAGCGCAACTGCGGCAACCGCGGCATTGGATGCGTCATTCGTCTTAGCGAACGTTGCGGAGTCCTTCGAGCCGTCGGCCTTCGCAGCCTGGTTCGTATTGTCAGAGGAGTTGCCACCCGCATTGCCAGCAGCCGAGCCTCCCTCGGAGCCAGAACCGGCAGCGGAGTCAGAAAGCTTCACCGTAACAGTCAGGGGTCGACCCCGCTCTCGTCGCCTTCGACCGTTCCGTCTTTAACCGCAGTGAAAACGAAGTCGAACGTTTTGCTCGTATCGGCAGCGGCGATAGCCTTGTTCAGCTCTGCAAGACGCTTCGTGTCCACCTTCACCGTATAGCCTTGCTCGACATTCATCTCGACAAGAGCAAGCAGGTCGCTCTCGGCGAGCGCGGCAGCCTTGCCGCCCTTTACGTCGTAGGAATACACACCGTCGATGACGGAATCCTTCGCCAAAAGCTTAGCAGCAACGATGCCGAAAGAGCCGTCCTCTTGCTTTTCAAATCCAAAGCCAGGGGCGATGTATTCATCTGCAGGAGGATTGCCTTCAAATACGCCTCCAGAAACCTCAGCATTTTCCGACTTATTGGCGTCATCGCTCGTGAAGATGACCTCTTGATCGCCCGTGGTCACAAAGGTTCCGCCAAGAACAACGGTCTTGCCCTGCTCGGGGTCTCCGGCCTTTACGTTGAACACAACGCCATTCGCGGCGTCAGCAGGATCGAACGTTCCGCCGGTGATGGTCAGCTCGTTCCAGTTGAGAATAGAAGCTTCGGCTCCGTTCTTAACCTCTCCGCCGTTGATGGTCATCGTTCCATAGGAGTCGTTCTTAAGGTATTTCCGCCCTCGACTACGCCGCCGTTCATCGTGAGCTGCGCCGTATAGCCGGGCGTGCTCGGCGAGCCCGAATACCTGCCGTTGGCAATGCCGCTCGAGAAGCCGGCGGGAGAGCCGTCTGCCAGCAGCAGCTTCACCGTAGTACCGCCGTTGATTTCAAGATCGCCTTTATTAAGGATCGTGTAGTAGGAGTTGCCGTTTGCGCCCGAAGCGGTTCCAGCCTCTTTGGAGCGCTCAAACGTTCCGCCATTCAGCACGACCTTTGCGCCCTCCTCGATGGAAAGAGCCGCCTTGCCATGCGTTACATTGTCCACAACGCCGCCGCCAACGGAATCGACAACGGAGAAGTTAGCGTCCGCGCCAACCGTAATGGTGTTGCCCGTCAGGTTGGCAATCTTTTTACCCGAAAGATCGATGGAGACGGTTTTGCCCTCAGGAATAACCACGTCTTCTTCGACATCGGCGAGCAGGAACACAACCGTGCCGTCCGACGCCTTCTCGATCGCCTCGGAAACGCTTCGTAATCTACAACGGAGCCGTCTGCATTTTTAATCGCAGCGACGTTGTTGCCGACTGCAACCAGGCTGCCGTCCACCACTGATGTCCGCCGGGGGCGGGAAGCGCCACGTTCTCGCTCTTTTCGACCTTCACCTTATCGCCGCCGGACGCAACGCTCAAGCTGGCCGCAGAAAGGTCTCCGCCGTTAATCGAGAGAGAAAGATCCGCATCGTTTCCGGAAGAAAGCTCGATCGCGCCCACAATAGCGCCGGCATCGGGAGAAACCGTCACGCTAACTTGCTTGTAGGACGAAAATCCGCACACATCGAATGCGACCTTGGGAGCGGCTTGGCCGGCTTTCACATTCGTGCCCGCACCGATCACTGTATTGCCGTTATTGTTTGACAGCGTGTACTGAGTATGCTCACCGCCCTCGAGAGACACACCGTCGAGGGTCAAGTTGCTGTAATTCTGAATCAAAATTGCAGCCTTATCGGACTTGATAGTTCCGTTCTTGAACGTAATGTTGCTGTCCTGAAGAAGCTGGAATCCGTTCGTCTCGGTTCCCGTCGATCCGACGGTGCTTCCATCCACCGTATAGGTATTTCCTCCAAGGTCAAGCGTAAGATCCGTTCCGCTCTTGACCACCACTCCGTTGCCAGAAACATCACCCGTCAGAGCGACAACCGTACCAGACGCCGTTCCGGCAGACACGGCGTCAACGGCCTCTTGCAAAGTTGGATAAGACGTTTCTCCAATCTTGATGGCGCCTTCCGCCTGAGCCTGTGAAGTCTTCTGCTCCGTCGGAGCAGCCGCGGGAGCGCTCTGCTGGACGCCACTATGCGCCGCAGACTGCTCAATAACCGCAGGCGTAGGCGCCGCTTCGTCCGCCACGGCCAACGCCGGCACGCCGAACGTTGCCGCAAGCGTTGCTGACATCACAACGGAAAGAGCTTTGCCCCTTCTGTTCTCCTGCCTCATACCGAACCTCCTTGTTTGCCTCCGATAACAAGACACGCAGCACACCGGTTCGCCAAGAAAAGCATCAGCGCCCAGGTCACCGTTCGTTTTACGAACGGCCTGCTTACGTAATGCGCGCTTTACCGTGAATGGTACACAGTAAATGCCCCGCATCAAGGATAATTCGGCCGAAACAGCCCACTTCTCTGCAAACTATCTTTGATTCTCCAACGCAAGTTTCAAGGCTTGAGCGAGCTGATCGGGGCAGCTCGTAGAGCGCGGTCCGCATGACGTTCCCTCGAGCAGCTCGACAACGCGCTGTGCCGGCATGCCCTCAACGAGCCTGCCGATACCTTTCAAGTTCCCATTGCAACCGCCCTCAAAACGAACATCGTGCACAACGCCGTCAACGACATCGAACTGAATGGAGCGGGAGCATGTTCCACGCGTCTTATACGAATACATAGTTCCTCCTGTTTGCTTTGTGCCATCTTTCAAAGAAATGGCGGCTGATCGCCCACGCAGCGCCATGCCGCACGCAAAGCGAATGCGCCCCTAAATTGCGTAGGACCAGTCAGCGCCCTCTGCCCAAAGGCCCCTATCGGCGTGGTACGCCTCGAGCTGCGACGCCTTGAAAATGGTGAAATACGCATCGTTCGGCTTATCCTTGTGAGCGACGCCATAGCCCTCTACCAACATTTTCGCATTGAGCATTTTAGCGCGAACCTCGTTGACGTCCGTGAAGCTTGTCGGCTTCGCAATCCAGACGAAGCGAAGCAGCTGGCCGCTCTTCGTGCTGTCAGTGGTGTCCTTCTGCAAATACACCACATCGCCTACATGAAGGATCATACGAAGGTGATTTGCAGCCTGGGCGCCTTCGGCCGTGCCTTTCTCCTGGCCGTCGCCACCTGCCTCAGGGGTGTTGATGCCAATCATTCTGACAGTCTTTTCTTTGCCGCCAACCAGCACGTCTATGGAGTCGCCGTCGACGACATCAACAAGCACCGCTTCCTCAAGCGCCGTAGGCACCGTATGGCGTAACCCGAGCGAAGCCACCTCATCGCCCGGAGCGAGCGTCGCCGCCTGCCGTTCGGCATGGTGAATGTTGGAAAGCACCTGATCGGTCAACACCTCGGAAGGAATGAAGGCCTTTCCGCTGGCGTATGACAGCAGCACACCAACCACCAAAACGATTGCGGCGGCCATGGACTTCTGCTGTGTAGAGTTCAATCTCGACATGCCTGGATTATAATCGGGCATGCTCGCAAGAACTGCGAGAGCCGGCAAGTGAGCGTGAATTGTGTGCATAGCGAAATTTCCCGGGCAACGAACCCGTGGATGACCGAACACATCGCGTGACGAAAACGCCGTTGCAACCACCCAGTATTCTGCAAAAAAGGAGAACCCATGCAAAAAGGACATGCGCTGGTAGCACTCGCTGTCGCAGCCGCATTGTTCGCGGGGGTTCCCCATTCCGCCTTCGCGGCCGATACGCAAGGCCGTTCGGGCATTGACGGAGCGGCCGAAGCGCTTCGCAACGAGCTCAGCCCCATGCTGCTCACCTATGAAAATCTTCAGAAGAAACGCGGCGTCACAGGCAGCATCGACATCAGCAATGCGCGCGTCCAGGGATTGCAAGACGTCATGTACGACGGAAGCCCCGTCGAACCCACCATCACGCTAAAGCTCGAAAACAAGGCGCTGCGCGAAGGAAAAGACTTCGACGTGGCCTTCGAGGGCGACAACATAAACCCCGGCACCGTCTCCGTAACCATCGCCGGCAAGGGGGCCTACGGCGGAACCATAGAGACCGGATTCACCATTCTCCCCGGAGACCTTGCCTACGCCACCGTCGACGTCATTGCCGACCAGACCGAAACAGGAGAGCCCCTCTGCCCCGCGCCCACCGTTGAACTCGAAGGAAAAATCCTTGTCGAAGACGTCGACTACACGGTCTCCTACGAAGACAACGTGGAAGAAGGAACGGCCATGCTCATCGTGGCAGGAATAGGCAATTGCACCGGACAGCAGCATGCAACCTTCGAAATCCTCGAAGGCCCGGAGGAAGGCCAAGGGCAACAAAGCGACCTGATGGCCGCTTTGCCGTTTGTAGTGGGACCCGCCGCCGTTGCGGCCGTAGCCCTCGTAATTGTGATGATCACGCTCTTCCGCAGGAAGCCTGCAAAATAACGGCCCTATTGGTCCGGACTACCAAAGCGCGTCGTTTTCGTCTTCGTCGAAAGAACCGCCGAACGCTTCTTCGTAGGAGCCCCACGACTTAGAATCGGAAAATGCAACAAATCTATCGGCAGAGATATCCATACGCTGCCCGCTTTCGTCGAAAGAACCGCCGAAGAATTCCTGGAACTTCTCCTTCACCGCGTCGTTGGCGGGACGGCAAAACCACACCCACGCCGCAGTAGGGCCGTTCGCCTCGTCGAAATCGGCGCCAAGCCCAGACTCCACAGGCTCGCCTTCGGCGTTCTGAATCACATACCCGTCAATGGCGAAGCAGCCTTTGAAAACCATGCGCGAAAACACGCCTTCCGCCTGATTGTCCACAGCGTTCTCGCGTTCGAAGAAGTCGATCCTGCATGAAGAGCAGCACTCGGGCTCTTCGTCCCGCTTGCCTGCCATCATGTTCGCCATCATCTGCATCATCATGCGTTCGGAATCGTTTTCCATGAGTCCTCCCCGCGTCTCGTCAGGTTCTGCCTGCGGCGCAACGTCAGCAACGCTCGTCTTTTGCGCCCATTGCGCCATTCGTTCTTTCGAGCATACTCTAAAACGGCATCGCGATGTATCGATACCCTTTGTGCTTCTGAACGTATTGCCCAATGCGAGCTTATAAATTTCAGAGAAAGCCGCGGGTGGGTTACGCCTCCATCGAGGCTTCGTAGTCTTCCTTCACCACGGCTTCGATGAGCGTTTCGTCGGCAACGTCTTCGGAGAGTGTCACTACGGCGCGCTTCGCATCCAAATCGACATCGGCGCGCTCGACGCCCGGCACTTCTTCGAGCGCCTTTTTCACATGGGCCACGCAACGGGGGCACATCATTCCTTCGACATGCAACGTCTTTTCCATGGGTTTCTCCTTCTCGTCGTTTTCGACTTCTTCATCGTTTTGGCGACGGCCCAACGTGCCATCGGCCCCAATCTCATCATGCGCCGAGTATTCCGTCGGCTTCCACCTGCGTAGACGAAGGGCGTTGCTTACCACGCACACCGAACTTAGCTCATGGCCGCGGCTCATCATGGGGCGGTCGGCGTCACTCCCGCCAGGCCAACGCGCCGGCAGCAATGGGGATGCGGTGGCGGCATTGTATATCGCGCCCAGATCGTTCTGTTTGATTACGCATGGTTAGCGAAAGCTGGATGGCGCAGGCCACGTCCAGCAAGTCGCGCATCAGCACCTATCGGCGCATCCATGGCAATACCCGTGCCGGCGCAAATCGCTATCCCCTCGGCGCGGGCGAGCGCGGGCGCGTCATTGATGCCGTCGCCCACCATGGCAACGGCGCGAGCCCTCTTCGCAAGGCGCCAACTTCGCGCTCCTTATCCGCAGGCAATACGCCGGCTATCACGCGATCGACGGGACATGCCCTCTGAACGGCAAGGGCAGTCCTTTCGCCATCGCCCGTCATCATGACCGTAGCAATGCCCATGGCGGAAAGCGCCTTCACGGCCTGAGCACTCGTAGGCTTCACCGCGTCCGCCACTGCCGCCATGCCCACAACGGAGCCATCCTTCGCCACGAACAGGGGCGTAGCGCCTTCGTCTGCCGCGCGCTCTCCCGCAAGAGCGAACTCACCCAAAGCGATAGCGCAACTTTCCATAAGACGCGCATTGCCCACCATGTAGCGGGACGACCCGACAGCAGCGCTTACGCCACCCCCTTCGAACTGGGAAAACTCCTTCGCTTCAGGAATAGCCACCTCTTGCTTACCCGCATAATCGACGAGAGCCTTCGCCAACGGATGCTCGGAATAGCGCTCGACCGCCGCCGCAGACGCTACAAGCTCGCGCTCGTCTGCGCCTTCAGCGCACGTGAAAGAAACAACGCTAGGGTGTCCCTGCGTAATGGTCCCCGTCTTGTCGAGCACGACGGTCTTCACGTCGTGGGCGGTTTCCAGCGCCTCGGCCGACTTGATGAGGATGCCGCATGCCGCCCCGCGCCCCGTGCCCACCATGATGGCCGTGGGCGTGCCAGGCCGAGCGCGCACGGACACGAAATGACCAGCACCGAGAGGGCGTGCAAGCGCCGTCCAAACCCGGCCCCCATTGCAACCACCCTTTTCGCCACGAGAGCAACGACCATGACCACAAAAACCGCCGCTCACTTTGTCGGCAATCTTTCGATGGGCGCTGAGCTTGTTGCCTCATCCACCATGCGGATGATGCCCGCCAGCGCCGTATCTTCCCACGTGCTCCGCACGAAGAACCATCAGCGAACGGCTGACCGTCGCACCGATGGCGCGGTCGCCCGTTCTATAAACCAGATTGCTCTCGCCCGTGGTAATGATTCGTCCACGGCAGCAGAACCCTCGATCACCACGCCGTCCACGGGCACGCTCGCGCCCGTGCGCACAACCAGCTCGTCACCCACCTGCACATCCTCGATGGGGACCTCTCGCTCTTCCCCGTCCACGCGCAGCACCGCCGTCTTAGGGGAAAGGTCCATAAGAGACGTCACCGCATCGGTCGTCTTTCCCTTCGCGCGCGCTTCGAAATACTTACCCAACGTGATGTGCGTGAGAATCATAGCGGCGGATTCGAAATACAAGTCCAGGGCGAAAGCGTGCGCCGCCTCGACCTGCCCCGCGCCAAGCGCATAGCCCATGCGATACAGCGCATAAACGCCATACAGCGTGGAGGCGGTAGAGCCCAGCGCTATGAGCGAGTCCATATTGGGAGCGCCATGTGCCAAGCTGGCAAAGCCGACCTTGAAGAACTTGAAGTTGACGAAGACAACAGGCAGCAAAAGCAGAAATTCCGTCAGCGCAAGCGGCAAGACGGTTTCCGCGCCCGAGAAAAACGGCGGCATGGGCCAACCGAACATGTGGCCCATGGAAAGGTAGAACAAAGGAATAGTAAATACAAAGGACACGATGAGGCGCGTGCGCATCTGCTTGCGTTCCGCTTCGGCGCGCTGCTGCGGGCCGGTTCGTTGCGCCGAACGAGACGAAGCCCCACTTGACGACAAGCCCGCGGCCGCAAGGCCGCTTCCACGAACCTCGGCGCCGTAGCCCGCATGGCTCACCGCCGCGCACACGGCATCATCTACGCGCCTCATTGCCGCAGGCGTTTCGTCCGCATACGAAACCTCCATGCTGTTTTTGAGCAGATTGACGGCAACATCCTGTACGCCCTCCACAGCACGCGTCGCTTTCTCGACGCGTGCCGAGCACGCCGCGCAGGTCATTCCCGTAATGTCGAACGTTTGCTTCATGGCCTAGCCAAACCTTTTGATGAGCTGCATGACTTCGTCGACCACTTCGACGTTGCCATTGCGAATCTGTTCGACCACGCATGTTTCGAGATGATCCTGCAAAATGATTTCCGAAATGCGACGGATTGACGACTCCGAAGCAGAGAGCTGCATGAGCACGTCTCCGCAGTAGCGATTATCCTCAATCATGGCCTTCACGCCGTTGAGCTGGCCGATCGCGCGATTGAGACGCTTCTGGATGTCCGACTGAAGCTCTGCCGCTCGTTCGGTGTCCTTATGCCTGCATGCGCCGCATTGCTGGGTCTTACCCGATGCCGCCGCATTCTGCTTGCCCATACAGCACAAATCCTGCTCGTGTGCCTCCATAGCGTCCTCCTATGCCCCTCTAGGGTATTGGATTTTTGAAAGGAGTATACCCCTTGAGGGTATATTGAACAAGCGCCGAGAAATCGGGACCTCGAAGCGCTTTCCAAAATAGGGAGAATCACGAAAGGCCCGCTGCAGGCGCAAACGCAAACAGGGGGCGCTCCTTTCGGAAACGCCCCCTGCTCAAGGACTTCGCGACATACTGCCTTATTGCGATTACGCATGCGGCGCCTTAAGCGGCCTTTGCCCAGGACAACTGCTCGCCATTCGCGCGTCTTACGCCTCAGGCACCTCGTAGGAGCCGTCGGCGGCATCCTCATGCACGCTTTCCACAACCTGCGGCGCCTCCACCGTGCAAGTGTAGCCGTCCATGATGTCCATATCGATGACGACCTTGGAGCCTTCCAACACATGGCCCGCAATCATCTCGTTGGCAACGCGATCGACAACCTCGCGCTGGACCAGGCGCTTCAGCGGACGTGCACCATATACGGGATCGTAGCCGTCGATGGCAAGCTGTTCGACAGCGGCGGGCTTGACCTCGAGGTCGATGCGACGCTCAGCAAGGCGCTCGCGCACCTTGACGAGCTGCAGGTTCACAATCGGCTCGATTTCGGCAGACGTCAGCGCATTGAACGTGATCACGTCGTCGATGCGGTTGAGGAATTCGGGGCGGAACGTGTTGCGCAACGCCTCGTCAACCTGGGTCTGTAGCTCGGCGATCTTTTTCGCCATAGCAGCCATGTCACCCTGCATCATATCCTCAACCATGGAGCCCATGCTCTCGTTCTGGCGGCTGAACTCGCGAATAGCCTGAGAACCGACATTGCTCGTCATGATGATGATCGTGTTCTTGAAGCTGACTACACGACCCTGGCCATCGGTCAGGCGGCCGTCATCAAGTACCTGCAGCAAAATGTTGAAGACGTCCTGGTGGGCCTTCTCCATCTCGTCGAGCAGGATGACGCTGTACGGCCTGCGACGCACGGCCTCGGTCAGCTGGCCGCCTTCCTCATAGCCCACGTATCCCGGAGGAGCGCCGATCAAACGCTGCACGCTGAATTTCTCCATGTACTCGGACATGTCGATACGCACCATGGCGCGTTCGTCGTCGAAGAGGTATTCGGCCAACGCCTTCGCAAGCTCCGTCTTACCCACGCCCGTGGGACCGAGGAAAAGGAAGCTGCCGATGGGGCGGTCGGGGTCGGACAGGCCCGCGCGGCTGCGGCGGATGGCGCTTGCCACAGCGGATACCGCCTCGTCCTGGCCCACCACGCGCTCGTGCAGCTTGACTTCCAAGTCCATGAGCTTAGACATCTCGCCCTGCATCATCTTGACAGGAATGCCCGTCCATGCGCTTACCACCTCGGCGATTTCTCGGAAACCTCCTTTCAGAATGGCGCCATCGCGCAGCGGCGCTTGCAGCGCTTCTGCACCAGCAAGCAATGCTACAGCTCAGGAATGCGCGCATACGAATCTCGAAGCCCTGGACAGGTCAAACTCGCTTGCCTGCTCCTCTTCTACGTGCGCGGCATCGATATCGGCCTTCAGGCGCTGCACGCTTTCGATGACGTCTTTCTCGTTGCGCCATTCGGCCTTGCGAGCATCCAGCCACTCTTTGGAGGTTGCCATCTGGCGGCGCAAATCCTCAAGACGCTCTGCGCTCGCGGGGTCGCTTTCCTTCATAAGCGCCTGCTCTTCGATTTGCATCTGCGTATACCTACGCTGTGCCTCGTCGATTTCTTGCGGCATGGAATCGATCTCTATGCGAAGGCGGCTGGCGGCTTCGTCCATGAGGTCGATGGCCTTGTCGGGCAGGAAACGGTCGGAGATGTAGCGGTTGGAAAGCTCCGCGGCAGACACAATGGCCGAATCGGTAATACGAACGCCGTGGTGGATTTCGTACTTCTCCTTCAGGCCACGCAGGATGGCGATGGTGTCCTCCACCGTAGGCTCGCCCACCAGCACCGTCTGGAAGCGGCGCTCGAGCGCAGCATCTTTCTCGATGTACTTGCGGTACTCGTCAAGCGTAGTGGCGCCGATGGCATGCAGCTCGCCGCGAGCCAATGCCGGCTTGAGCATGTTGCCCGCGTCCATGGAACTATCGCCCGTCGAGCCCGCGCCCACGATAGTGTGCAGCTCGTCGATGAACAAGATGATCCGCCCATCGCTCTGCTTCACTTCGCGCAACACGGCCTTCAAGCGGTCCTCGAATTCGCCGCGATATTTCGCGCCAGCAACCATAGCGCCCAAATCAAGCGCTACGATGTCGCGGTCGCGCAAGCTGGAGGGAACGTCTCCCGCCACAATGCGCTGCGCCAAGCCTTCCACGATAGCCGTCTTGCCGACGCCGGGCTCGCCAATGAGCACGGGGTTGTTCTTGGTGCGGCGAGAAAGCACCTGGATGGTACGGCGAATCTCGTCAGAACGACCGATCACGGGATCGAGCTTGCCCTCGCGCGCCTGCTGCGTAAGGTTCTGGCCGTACGTGTTGAGAGCGTCAAGCTCAGGCTTGCTCTGCTGGTCGGTGATGCGCGTATCGCCGCGAAGGCTGTCGTATGCTTCCTCGATGTTCTTGCGCGTTACGCCTGCGCCGGTGAGAATCTTGCCCGCCTGACCCTTGTCTTCGGTCAGGGCAATGAGCAGATGCTCGCTCGTCGCATAGCTATCGCCCATCTTCTCGGCGATCTTCACCGAGTTATCGATAACGGAAATCAGGTTCTGGGTGGGAAGGGGCATGCCCATGACGCCGCCCGTGACCTTCGGTCCGTTCGCGATGGCGTCTTCCACGTTTGCTTTCAGCGCGGCAGGATCGGCGCCGACACGCTTGATGATGGCGGAGAGGTTGTTCTCCCCCGAATCGAGCAACGCCTTCAGCAGGTGAATGGTATCCACCGACGCCGTTTCGGCATCGCCCGCAACGCCCATGGCACTCTGAAATGCCTCCTGGGCAGTCACTGCCAATTTGTCCAATCTCATGGCTGTCTCCTTCGTTGGAGTTCCAATGGTTCCTAATCGTTCATGCGACGAATGCTTACAACCTGGGGCTCAGGCAGCATGAGCGCCGTCACACTCGCCCTGGTCTCAAGCTCGTGCACGCGGTCCGCCAGACGACGAACCTTTTTGTGCAGATCGTCTATTTCCTCGTCGCGCTCTTCAAGCCTGCCTTTGAGGTCAAGAATGCGGATAACGCCGGCAAGGTTGATGCCTTCGCTCGTGAGCTCGTTGATGAGCTCGAGGCGTTCGATGTCCGCCTGCGAATACATACGCGTGTTTCCGCGCGTACGCTGAGGCGACACAAGGCCTTTCTGCTCGTAAATCCTCAGCGTTTGCGGATGAACCCCCGCAAGCTCGGCGGCAACGCCGATCATGTACAGCGGCCTGTTACGGTCTTCCATGGCTCGTTGCCTCCTTTACGCCGTCAATCCCGCACGAACATCGACGCCCTTCGCCTCACACGCAGCCTGGAAATCTTCCATGGCCTTTTTCTGCTCGGGCGAAGGTCTTTGGGCATTTCCACATGCAGCGTAATGCGCAGCGAACCCTGCGGGCCGCCCTTCACGTCGGGAGCGCCCTTGCCCCCACACGCAGCTGGGTGCCCTCCTGCGAACCGGCAGGAACTTTAATGCGAATCTTGGTTCCGTCGGGCGCGGGCACCACGATATTTGCGCCAAGCACCGCCTCCGACACGGTGACGGGCACCGTCATGAGGACGTCCGCCCCATCGCGCGAATAGATTGGGTGATCGCTAATCTTCGTGGTGACCAGCAAGTCTCCGTTCGCGCCGCCATTTGCGCCAGCGGCGCCCTTGCCGCGGAAGCGAACGCGGCCGCCGCTCACGGCACCAGCAGGAACTTTCACATCAAGCGTTTCGGCGGCAGAAGAGCCAGGAACCTTCACGCTCACTTTTTTCGTGCAGCCCCTAAACGCCTCGTCAAAGCTCACGTTCAGCGTGACGTTCATGTCGCGACCCTGTTGCGGGCGCTGTGTACGCTGTTGCCCGAAGCCGGACCCTCCGAAACCGCCGCCGAAGATATCGTTGATATCCCAGCTGCTGCCGAACGCGCCTTCACCGCGACGAATGCTCTCGAGGATATCTGCCCAGCTGCCGGCGCCCGCAAACGGATTCTGGCCAGCGCCCGCGCCACCCCATCCGTACGGAATGCGGTTTTCGTCCGCCGTTCCATACTGGTCGTAGAGCTTGCGCTTCTTTTCGTCACCCAGCACTTCGTAGGCCTCGTTGATTTCTTTGAACTTGGCCTCGTCGCCGCCGGCATCGGGATGGTGCGTACGAGCAAGCTTGCGGTACGCCTTCTTTATCTCATCGGCGGTGGCGGTTTTGGACACGCCGAGAATCTTGTAATAATCCGGTGTTGCTGCCACGACCGGCCACCTTCCTTTCTTATTCGTTCATGCGCCTGTAACGATTTCGTTATTGCATCGTTACCAGGCGCTTTCTACAACGAAGGCGGACTGTGCGCCCGCCTTCGAAACTCGTATTATTCTTCTTCCGCCTCGCGCTTCGGGCCGCCGGAGGAGATGGTCACCATGGCGGGACGAAGGACCTTCTTGCCCAAGCGATAGCCCTTCTGGTAAACCTGAGCCACCGTTTCGTCCGGCACGCTTGCGTCTTCGACCGTGGCTACGGCCTGGTGCTCAAGCGCGTCGAAGGCTTCGCCGGCGGGATCGATCGCCTGCAAACCGTGCTTTGCAAACACCTGCGTGACCTTGGAGCTGATGGCCTTCACGCCATCAAGCAGGCCTTCTTCGCCGTTTTGCTCGGCATGGGCAATCGCACGCTCGAAATCGTCGAGCACGGGAAGCACGTCTTCCATGAGCTTCTCCGCCGCACGGACTTTCATATCCGCAGCCTCTTCGGCCGTACGCTTGCGGTAGTTGTCCCATTCGGCCTGAAGGCGCAGATAGCGATCCTTCATGGCAGCAGCCTCGGCCTCTGCGGCGGCAACGCGTTCGGCATCCGCCACAACGGCTTCGGCCTCTGCCGCGATGTCTTCAGCCTCTTCGGAAACCTCGTCCTCCGCAGCTGCGGTTTCAGCCTGAGCAGCCTCTTCGGGCGCTTCGGGAGCGGCGGAAGCGCACTCGGTGCCTCCGCACTCCTTCTCTTCAGCGCCTTCGATGGGAATCTCTCGAGCGTCGTGCTCGGGGGTGTTCTTCTCGTCGGCAGCCATGATTACTTACCTTCGTTCTTGTCGTCGACAACCTCGTAGTCAGCCCCGATCGGACCGTCGTCCGCCGGGTTTGCGGCACCTGCAGCACCTGCGCCCGCAGCGCCTTCTGCCTGCTGGGAGCTGTAGACGACCTCGGCCAGCTTGTAGCCCGCCTGCTGGAGCTTCTCACCCGCGGCCTTGATGGCCTCGATGTCGGTGCCTTCAAGCGCGGTGCGGGCCTCGGCGATGGCGGCCTCGGCGGCAGCCTTCGTGTCGGCGGGAACCTTGTCGCCCAGCTCGGAAAGCGTCTGCTCGGTGGCGTTCACCAAGGAGTCGGTGTTGTTGCGAGCCTCGGCCTCTTCCTTGCGCTTGGCGTCTTCGTCGGCATGAGCCTCGGCGTCTTTCACCATGCGATCGACTTCGTCATCGGACAAAGCGGTAGAGCCGGAGATGGTGATCTGCTGCTGCTTGCCAGTGCCCAGGTCCTTAGCGGAAACGTTCACGATGCCATTGGCGTCGATGTCGAACGTAACCTCGATCTGGGGCACGCCGCGGCGAGCTGCGGGGATGCCGGTGAGCTGGAAGCGGCCCAGGGTCTTGTTGTCGTTTGCCATCTGGCGCTCGCCCTGCAGAACGTGAATCTCAACGGAGGTCTGGTTGTCGGCCGCCGTGGAGTACACCTCGGTCTTGCGGGTAGGGATGGTGGTGTTGCGCTCGATCATCTTGGTCATGACGCCGCCCATGGTCTCAACGCCCAGGGAAAGCGGGGTAACGTCCAGGAGCAGGATACCCTCGACGTCGCCGGAAAGAACGCCGCCCTGAACAGCCGCGCCAATAGCAACAACCTCGTCCGGGTTCACGGACATGTTAGGAGCCTTGCCGGTCATGGTCTTGGCGAGCTCCTGCACGGCGGGCATACGGGTGGAACCGCCGACCAGGATGACCTCGTCGATCTGACCGGTGGAAAGACCGGCGTCCTTGAGGGCGCGCTCGACAGGCTGCTTGCAGCGATCGAGCAGGTCTTTGGTGATGCGCTCGAACTCCGCGCGAGTCAGGGTGTAGTCAAGATGCTTCGGACCGGTTGCATCAGCGGTGATGAAGGGCAGATTGACGTTTGCCTGAGTGGTGCTGGAAAGCTCCATCTTGGCCTTTTCCGCCGCTTCCTTCAGGCGCTGCAGGGCCATGGGGTCTGCCTTGAGGTCGATGCCGCCGTTGTCTGCCTTGAACTTGTCAGCCATCCAATCGATGACGCGCTGGTCCCAGTCGTCGCCGCCGAGGTGGTTATCGCCCGCGGTGGACAGAACCTCGAAGACGCCGTCGCCCAGCTCGAGCACGGACACGTCGAAGGTGCCGCCGCCCAGGTCGAAGACGAGAATCTTCTGGTCCTTCTCAACCTTGTCCATACCGTACGCCAAAGCGGCTGCGGTGGGCTCGTTGATGATGCGCTTGACATCAAGACCGGCGATCTTGCCTGCGTCCTTGGTTGCCTGGCGCTGAGCGTCGTTGAAGTATGCGGGAACGGTGATGACAGCCTCAGTGATGGGGGCGCCAACCTGCTTTTCGGCGTCAGCCTTCAGCTTCTGCAGAACCATGGCAGAAATCTCTTCGGGGGTGTAGTCCTTGCCATCGATGTCTACGACAGCGCGGCCGTCCTTGCCGGAAACAACCTTGTACGCGACGGTCTTCTGCTCTTCGGCGGTTTCGGCGAAGTTGCGGCCGATAAAGCGCTTGACGGAGGAAACAGTGTTCTGCGGGTTGGTGACCGCCTGGTTCTGTGCGGCCTTGCCGACTACGCGCTCGCCGTCCTTGCGGAAGCCCTCAACGGAGGGGGTGGTGCGATCGCCCTCGGCATTGACCAGGATGGTGGGCTCGTTGCCCTCCATAACAGCCATGGCGGAGTTGGTGGTGCCAAGGTCGATACCAAGAATCTTACCCATATGTATCAGTCCTTCCTTTGGTGCGAAACCGCCTGGCGCTACGCCAAACTTTCTTTCGGCTTCAGGCGTTCACCCTGCCGATTGTCCGACGTGCGCTTCAAGCGGTTCCGCGTGGCGGTTTCCCGCCGACTGTTATTGCCTCGTTTGAGCGGCCCATCCGGATGCCGCCGCGCAATGGCGGGCTAGACGCTGGGCCTGCACCTTCGGGGCTTAACCCTTTCGGTACGATTGCCAATATAAAATCTAAGTCTAACGTTGTCAACTTATCTCACAATTAATTCGGCATGTTACCTAAACGTCATTTTCGCTGATAATTTGGAAGGCGGAGGCACATGCAAGAAGAATAGGAAGCAGAAACGATTCACCGAAAACGCCGCAGACGGAGCCGAGCGGAATTTGCCAAAGATGCCGCAGCGGAAACCCGAACCAGCCGGCTCACCCCTCTCTAAACGAAAACCGCCGCCTGCAGGAACACCAGCAGACGGCGGCAAGGGCGCCCGCCCAAAAGAGGGAGGGGGAAGGCGGGCGCTACGGCCATGAAGCCAATCGTTATTCAGTTAGAAGACGGCGCCCAAAGGCGCGTCCGTGCGCGATGCAAGAAAAACCTCGCCGAGCGAACGCGCGGCTTACAAATCACCCGCAAGCTTGCGCGCAACATGGCGACCTTGAACCGAAGAGCGACCCGATGCCACGCCTACAATGTATTCGGGGTAATTGCCCGAGAAGAAACTGCCCGACACATCGCCTGCGGCATAGAAGCCTTGAATCGGCTCGTTTTTCGCGTCGAGAACACGGCACTCTTCGTCTATCTTCAAGCCATCGAGCGTGGTGAGCAACGTTCCTCCAAACCACAAACCGTAAAACGGCGCAGTGCGAAGAGCGGAAAGGCGGTAGGCCTCTTTGCCGAAATCGTCATCAGCCTGAGCGTCAAACTGAGCATTGTAGCGTTCCACCTGTTCGAGGAATGCCTCCTTCGCCTCGCCCTCGAAACCAAGTTGATCGGCAAGCTCTTCAAGGGTATCGGCCTTTTTCAAGATGCCGGCGTCCTTCGACGCCGCCACGAATTCTTCAAGAGGCATGCCGGCGGCCATCATCTGCTTCGCGAAGCCAGAGCATCCCATGGTGTCGAAACGCAAGATATCTTCGGGGGCATTCGCGTCGAATACTTCGCACCATACGCCGCCCGGCTGTTGGCCCGCCTGGAAGCACAGGAAATCGTACGGGGTGGATTCGTTGCAGAAACGTACGCCCCTGCGATTCACCTTCATAAACGGCTGGCTGCCGATGTTCTCCTGGAAAATGGTCCCGGGAAACGCCGCATCATCGCCGTCGCCAAGATATCCGCAATCCACGCCTGCATCAACCGCGCCGCGATCGAAAATCATCGGAGCGGGGTCGGCATCTTTCACGCCGCCGGCCCAAATGCCCGCACGCAGGCCCAAGCCGTCATCCGAAAGATAATAGCTCGATGCCGTGCAGCATCCAACGGCGGCGCTCTGGAGGGACCTCATCATGGCAGGATTCGCGGGATAGCCGCCCGTCGCAAGCAACGTGTCCTTCGCCTTGATGCGCACGTAGCCCTCGTCCGTCTCGAACACCGCGCCCGTAACAGCACCTTCGGCATGGTCCAACTTGACGAGCGCATGCTTGAATCGAACGCTGTCGGCCGCCTTTTGCTGCACATGCTCAAGAAGCACGTCGTTGCGCATGGGAGGCTGATACGGAGTCATGAAAATATGCTGAAGCACCGGGGTCATGTAGTCGGTGCCGCCCGTGGCGTGATCGCCCGGCATATCGACGACGACCTGCTTGCCCTGCGCCGTCATCATGGCGTCGACCCAATCGAACGTCTCGGCCGATTCGTCGATCCACATCTTAATAAGACCTTGGTTGCATTTGCCCGACGCATAGCGAGTGAGTTCGTTGAGAAGCTTCATGCCGTCCACTTCGCCACCCTGGGCAAGCGCAGGCTTGGAATTCACGATGCCCCAATATTCGCGCGTTTCGGGAACCTTGTCGTTTTTCTCGGCCACGATGAACTTCATGCCCGCATCGGCCGCAGTGCCCGCCGCGCATAAACCTGCCGTGCCTGCGCCGATAATCAAAAAGTCCGTTTCTTCGGTCTTCACGATGTCGGCATCGGCGATTTCGGGTTCTTGGCCAAGCCATGCAGGAGCATCGGCCACCACATCGGCCTTTGCTTCGACCGTTTCGGAAGCGCCCTTCGGCGCACACCCCGTCATTCCTGCCCCGACAACAGCTGCGCCCGCCAAAGCAGCACCCGTGACAAAATTGCGACGCGTCATGCGTGCGACGCTCCCCTGATTCTTTTTACTCATAGCACCCTCCTTGTCCGTGCCTTTCGATGTCGCAAACACTACAGCCGCAACGCACTCGTTTCGTCACCCCGCCGATGCGAAAAGGAACGCTCACCATGAACGACCAGGTATTCTTCGGGTGTTCTCGACAAAAAATAGCCTTGAGAGGGTGAGAGCCATCCCTTATTGAAAGCCCGTATTCTGTTACGATTTTTCCGCCATAAGCCGCACAATGGCCACCCGCAAATATGGAATCGCGCAACCCTAGACGAAAGGAAAGCCATGAAACCACGCGGCGAGGAGCTCATCGCCAATGGAAAAGACCGCAGCAGCGGCAAAGACGCAGCGCGCACCTGCCTCGCGCTGGCGCTTGTACTCGTCTCCTCCCATGTTCTAAACGCGGACATCTTCCCCGCCGTTGCCCAGGATTTGCCCGCTGCTCGTGAGATATCAACGTATGGAGGCGTGGCATTTTCCGTCTTTCTGGCTGTTGCGGCTTACCGCAAACCCTCCCTTTTACGCGAGCGTTTCTGGTTTTTCGCATGCCTCGCAGCAACCGCGATTGCGGCAGCAAGCCTCTATGGAGGAATCGACGGACATTCGAGCCTCATGCTGGCTATCGGCAGCCCCTTTGGAGGAATCGGCGGCGCTTGGGTGTCTGTTCTTGTGGGGGTTTCGCTAGCGCAGCGCGGACCGAAGCACGCGTTCGTCGTTGTTCCCACGGCGTTCGTTGTGCAATACGCCGCCAAGGCAGGGGTTCATTTCTTAAACAGCTTACCCATCGAAGCGTCCGTTGTGCTGTATGCAACCTCGCTGGCCGCAGCATGCCTTCTCGTGCGACCCGATGCCCGTTCGGTCATGAAAAACATGAGAGACTCCGACGCCCCCGATGTGCTGAGCATAACAAGCCCATCGTCGTATCTTCCCTTTTCCAGCCTGATATTCGTATCGATTCTCCTGTTTAACATTGTCTGCGGGTATTCACTCGCAAGCAGCGAGGCAGAACCTTCCTTCACCGCGTCTATGGCATCTTGCATTCCAGTCTGCGTGGTTTTTGCGGCTGCAGCGATCCGCCGCCCGCCTTCTCTCGACGCATCGTATCGCACAGCCGTACTCTGCATTATCGCAGGACTGCTCTGCGCGCCATTTGCTCTTCCTGCGCTGCAAGACCAGACAGGAGAGCAGGCCTATATCGCACTGCTTTCGGCCGGATCCGATTTGTTCAATATGCTGGCATACTGCATAGTGGCCTCCGTCGGATACCGCAACAAACTTGGAGCAGTCTTCGTTGCCGCAACTGTTCTGGCCGCCCAGTGGCTTGGCATAGGAATAGGAGCCCCAATCGCGCAGATGGCAGCCGCCCTCGGCGCCCTTTCATCGCTATGGGCCACAGCCGCCATGGCAATCATCTTCTTCACATTCAACTATATAGGGCTGCGCAATTTCAGCTTCGATCGCGCGGTAGAAACGGTGCTGCCCGCCCATGCCGATGAAAATATAAGCGACGAAAACGCCTCGGAAAATACCATGGCCCTTGAAGCGAAACCTTCCCGGGTCAAATCAGCAAGCACGAGCGACAAGGCAAATGAGCTCGGCATGGTAAGCCCAGCCGCAGCAACGCAGCCCGTTGTCGATCCAATTGACGAAGCATGCTCATCAGTCGCATGCGCATGCAATTTGACGAATCGTGAAACGGACGTTCTGCGCCTTTTGGCACGCGGACGCACAAGCCCCTTCATTCAAGAAGAGCTGGTACTTTCACGCAACACCGTGAAAACCCATGTGCGCCACATTTACACGAAGCTCGACGTGCACTCCCAACAAGAACTAATCAGCAAGGTGGAGCAGGGAAAGACCGCTCTCGAATAGCTGCCGGAAGGGGCGCGCCCTTCAAGGTCTCGCAGCCGAAAGCTTCCTCTGTCGAACATGTTGGGCAATATGGTGGCGTTTTCGTCTAACACGCTCGACAGGCAGATTACGCTCGTCAACAGAAACGTTATGCAATTCAAGAATTCATTGCGATTTCGCAACTATTTATTATGATAAGCGTCTCGGAAACGCCTCGGTTAGGAGTCCGTCATGCTATCTGTCTCTCAAAGCGCCGAAATACTCGGCATCTCTCCCGCGCGCGTGCGCAAGCTCGTTAGCGAAGGCGCTCTCGACGGCGTGAAAATAGGCGGAACTTGGGCGCTGCAGGAAGCGTCGGTATACGACAGGCTCTCGAAAAAGCCCGCCGCAGGAAGACCCGCACGCACAACCGATAACACGCCCGCAGACAAACAAGCCCCAGCACACGACCTGCGCAGCCTTTACCTTGAATGCAAGCAGGCATTTCAATTCGAACCGTCGCTCCAAGCCATCGAAGAAGCGAGGACCCAGGAAGAAGCGGGGTTCTATATGGCGGTCGCCGACTACTTCATGCAGTACAAGCAGCGCGAATTGATTGCCCAGGGAGTGTACTGATGAGCGCGCGGGAGCACATCCCCCGAAACGAAAACGACTCCGTGCAAAATGCCGCCAATTGCGCAATGCCCTCGCGACCCCAATACGTTGTTTTCGCAGGTGTCAACGGCGCGGGAAAGACAACGCTCTATCAATCAGGATTCTGGCGCAGAGACGAAGCCGACAACGCCTTGGCGCGAGTTAATCCCGATGAGATACTCAAGGCAGCAAAGGCGAATCCCGATTCGATTAAATCCCAGCTCGAAGCAGGAAGAAAGGCCGTCGATCTCGTTGAAAGGTATTTTGAAAAACGCGTGTCGTTCAATCAGGAGACAACGCTGACGGGCCAATCGGCACTGGCTCGCTTGAAGCGAGCGCATGAGCTGGGATACGAGGTGCGTCTCCATTACGTCGGGGTCGAAACCCCCGACGTCGCCATCGAGCGAGTGCGGCACAGGGCAGACCTCGGCGGACATTTCATCAAGGAAAAGGACGTAAGACGCCGCTTCGAACGCTCGCTCCTCAATTTTGCGCAGTGCCTCGACTTCTGCGACGAGGTGCGTGTTTACGACAACACCGAAGAGCTTACGCGCATTGCCGTCTGGAAACGCGGCACGCTCTGTTGGTGGTCGGGCCACAAAGCCGCTTCGTCATGGCTGTTGCGAGCAATGACAAGCGAAGAGTGGCGAAAATCGGACGAGCGCCCACGAGCGAATAAGGGAACGATACCGCAAGACCGAGACCAACGATAAAATGAAGCAGCCGGAAAGCCCATCTATACTATTTCGTTCGCTTTTGCCAGCCCGAATGCACGTTGCGACGAAATAGCATGGATTCACTCGGGGCATTCGACCCCCATCGGCGATGATGTTTGCAAAACGCCAGGTCAGAAGCTTGCTCTCGATTCTCCCGAAGAAGAGGAGGCGCGCCGTCCATACTGTTTCGTCGATGCGTGCATTTTCCTTGCACAAACGCACGAAATAGCATGGATTGCCGGGGTCTGTGCGCGAAGCAGCGTGGATTACCAGGGCTCATGTGCGAAATACCATGGATTTCCTACCATCATGGACGAAGCAGCATGGATTTCCCGCCATCACGGGCGAGATAGCATAGATTTCAAGAAAGCAGAGCGCCCGAAGGCGTCTTTCGAGCATGACGCGCATATTCCGTACACCGCGATCCATGGTCGAAACAATGGAAAAGGCACCCGAAGGTGCCTTTTCCATTGAAGCATATTGCGTATGCGAAGCGCAGATGCGAACTACCCTGGCGCGAATCGTCCTGTGCCCCAGTGCGGGACGTCACATAGGTCGCCGCACAAGCGCGGGCGGTTTACGCCTTGGTATGCGGCTCGCTATCGGAACCGCAATCGTCAGCGAAGGCCTCGGCGCGCTTTGCGGCAGCGGAAGCGTCGCTCGCGCTAGCTGCGGAGGGGTCGAACCGCTTCGCGCCGGCCGCATGAGCGCCGGCGAGAGCAGTGGCGCGGCGCCTCCACATCAGCAAGGCGACCGCCGCGAAGGCGCACAGCGCAGCTGCACATGCCAGCGCGAACATGCCGTCCGAGGTCTTCGCGAATCCGAGCGCGCCTGCCACCTTGTCAGCAAGCTGATCACGCGGATCGGCAGGCTTGCCACCCTCGCCAGGACCGGGGCCGGGAATCAAGGGGTCATGCTCAAACTTGGGCGTAACTTCCACGGTATAGGTAAGCACGCCGCCAATCGTCGCGGGAACGCTTACCAGCGCAGGATCGCAGGAATACTCGGCATTGGCGGGCGCAACGTCGAAGCGACCGATAAGGTACAAGCCGGGCTCAAGCGAAGGAAACGTCACCTTACCCGCCGCATCGGCATACGCCGTCGCCTGCGGTTTGACCCCCTGCTTTTCAGCATGGGCGAACACCTCATGCGCCGCCGTGCGCAGGCCCGCGCCGTCAAGCGCCGCCCAATTGCAATCGATGCCCGAAAACGCCTTCTCGGTAACATATGAGACCGAGGCGGACGTCCCGTCAATTTCGGCCGATGCAACCTTGGTCAGCGCATAGCCATCACCCGCCAAGGCAACGTGCTCGCCCGCGCGCTCGATGCCGCACGAAAGCTCGATCGACCCCGAAACGGACGCGTAGGCGGGGCTGCGCCACGCAAAGCACAGCAGCACGATTGCGCACGCAAGCAATACCGCCGCTGCGTTTCTCATGCTAGTGATTACGTCTTTTCGCATGTGCCCCTCCTTTCCTTTCATGCGGGCTCCCTGCCTGCGTTGATCTATAGGATGCGTACGAACCCGGCGCCGCAGGGCGGCCGGGCGGGTTGGGACGTCCATACGCTGCGCGCGAAAGCTCTTCGTACGAACGAGAAGCAACAGCCCCCGAAACCGCCGCTGCCTGCATGGCAGCGCGCGCCTTGTTCGAGCGCACCTTCAAAACGATCAGCACCACCGCTATGACCGCAAGCGCCAGTATAAGCAACGCATACGGCAGCGGAATGTTGATGAAGCTGCCCGTCTTGCCCACCGCCTCATCCATGGACTCCTCGTAAGGAATGGCATGGCCGCGCACCAACAGCCTATGCGAGTTGATGGCGTACGGTGTGCAGGTGACCAGCGTACAGAGGTCTTCCCCCTCGGCTATCGCGAGGCTTTCGGTCTCGTGCGGCAGCACCGTCAGGATGCTGTCCACTTCGTAGGCGAACGTCTCATTCAGCACGCGAATGTAGAACTGGTCGCCCGCAGCAAGCTTATCGAGCTCCGTGAACAGCTTCGCCGAAGGAAGGCCGCGATGGCCCGAAAGCACCGAGTGGGTGGAAGAGCCGCCTACCGGCAGCGAACTTGTTTCCACATGGCCTGCGCCCACCTGCAGCACAGGCTCTTCCACCGTGTGATAGATCGGCATGGTGACATCAAGGCTCGGAATGGTGAGGTACCCCATCATGCCGTCGCCGTTGAGGTTCAGCAGGCCGTTGTACTCCTGCCGCAGCGTTTCGGCCGAAATGCCCGAGACACCAATGCTGCCATCGGTCGGTTGCACTCCGGCCAACGCTGCAACCTTGCTGTTGTAAGCATGCGCATCGTCGAGCATCTGCGCGTATTCTTCCTCGGTGAGATTGGCAACCGCCGCGTCGTAGTTGGAAATGACGCGGCTGGCGTTGCGCTCCACCAAGAAATTGCTCACCGTGGGATAGAGCAGAATACCCAGCCCTACCACCACCAAAATCAACGGCAGAAAATCGCCGAGTCGTTTACGCATGCGCACGTGCTCCTTTAACGGACGCTGTGCTTACGACGAACAGCCCAGGCAATGCCGCCGATGATGGCGAGAGCGCCAACAACGGTGAAGATGATGGTGCCCATGCCGCCGGTCTCGGGAAGCAGGGTGCCCTTGTTGTTCTGGATGCTGAGGGCAACGTCATTGCCGCCGCCGTTCACCGTCCAGTTATTGAGCGTGCCATCCTGATCGTAGTTTGCGACAATCGTCACATCGACAGGCTTCTGGAGCTTGTTGTATCCATCGGGAGCCTTAGTCTCGACGAGCTGGTACTCAGCAGCATCCAGACCCTTGAAGGTGATCTTACCGCTCTCGGGAGTGGTGATGGTGTCAACCGCATTGCCTTCGCCAGTCTTTGCGGAACGCACGACAGCGGGCTGGGTCTCGTCGCCAGCGTTTTCAACAATCAGCTTGACCGGGGTGCCTTCACCCTTCTTCTGCAGCTGGAAGACAGCGCCGGCAAGGGCGGAGCCATCCGTGCCGTCGGTCTTGTTGATGTCGAAGTCGAAGGTATAACCGTGGGTCACGCTGGGAACAGAAGTACCCGTACCACCCTTGATGGGGTCGTTGCTGTACTCGAGCTTCGCGCTGTTGCCTGCGTCATCCTGGCCAGCGACGGCATGCTCATTGATGCTTGCAGAATAGGTCACCTTAATTTCCTGGCCGGCCTTGTCACCATGCTTCGTCTTGAAGTCGGTCATGATTATTTTCAGCTCGGTAGCAGCGCCATTGCCACCCGTGGCAGAGACGGTGTAATCGACGTCCTTCTGAAGCTCGGAACCACCAATGGTCACCTTGATGCTGTTCTGGTCAAGCGTCAGGCCCTTGGACAGGGTATCGACGAAATTGAACACGTAGGTGGCGTACTCGGCCATGTTGGGAACCTTGGACTTCAGCTCGAAGTTCAGCGTGTCGCCAACCTGGGCGTCTGCATGGTTCTGACCGTCAACGGTCTTCTCGATGGTGGGATATTCGCTCTTGAGGTTCACATTCTGGTCGGCCTTGACCACGTTCGCCAGGATGGCGTCGGTTCCGCGATTGGCAGTGGAGCCGCCCTCGGGGGAGACCACGTAGTAGCCAAGAGCGAGACCCGTGAACGTGGCAACATAGCTATTGCCGCTTGCAGAGGCAGTAGCGGTAGCAGTCGCATTGATGCTCTGCTGCTTCGCCCAGTCGGAAGCCTTCTTGGCGAAAGCAATAACATTAGCATCGTCGTTGGCGCCAAGACCGCTCACGTATTCGACTGCTTTCTGAGAAAGCGCGTCGCCGTCCAACGTGGCCATATCGCCACCAATTACGGTCTTAAAGAACGGTGCCCACGCAGTATTGAGCGTGTAGCTTGCATTCTTGCCGTCAGCGGTGACCGTGGCGGAGAACATCTGCCACGCCTTGGCCTCTTTGCCGTTAAACTCGGCGCTCTGATTCGTAATGGTCAGATTGCCCGTGGTGGCCGCGAAGGCCTTCGAAGGAGCAATGACAAACGCCATAGCGAGCGCCATCATTGCCGCGACGAAAAGCGCCACGGCTTTTCTTGCTGTTGCTTGCATGCTCATTTCCTTTCTCTTGTCATGCTTCTTTTTCTCTATGAAGAAACCGACCTACGTCGATGTCTCACCTTGTTCGTTGCGAGTGCAGCGCTTCGACACCGCACCCGCTTTACATCTTTACATGCGTGGCAGATTGAACAGCGAGGCCCGTTCTGGCTGCCTAGCATGCGCGCCTGCCGGCTTCACGGGCGATGCGGCAAACGACCCCACCGGCTGCATTCCAAGCGACTGCGCAAATGCAGCCTCTTGCGCGGCGATCATGCTGCGCCGTTTGCGCCACAGCGCGCCGCCGCCCAGCAGAGCCAGCGCCAGCAGGATTAGCATCCACAGTCCCGAACCGCCCGTCTCGGGCAGCATGGGCAGATGTGTGTTGGTGATTTCAATCACGCGGTCCGTGCCATCAACGCGGTAGGTGACGGTATAGCCCGCTTCCTCCAGGCTCTTCCATGCGCCGTCAACCAGCACCTGGACCTCGGTTGCCTCATAGGTGTAGTAGTGAATGGCGCCGTTCTCGTCCGCAAAAGCCACGGGCAGACCCGCCACCACACGACGCCAGGTCTCCGTCCAGCCAGATGCGTTGTCTGCCTCCGTCAGGTCGACCTGATGAGGATTGGCAATGGTCTCGGTCGTGGCGCCATTGCCGTCCTGCACGATGAGGCCGTTCGGCACGATCTTCTCGCCCGCATCGTTGGTATAGGAACCAACCAGCTGCACGCGAATGGCGTCAGGGCGCAGGCCCTCCTTATCGCCGGCGTCGTTCCAAATCTTCTGGATGGTCACATCCACGCGCGCCTCGCAGGGGTCCTGGCCTTCGTCAGGCTCGGGGGTGAGCGCGCCGCCGTTGCCGGTCTGCGCGGCATCGAGCATGAGCACGGCCTTAGCCGGGCTTGCATACACGCCGAGCGGCTCTTGGAAGCCCGTTCCCGCAGCGCCAAGACGAATCGCATCCTTTACGCCTACCCACTTGGTATCGTCATCTCCGGCAGCTCCGCTCGAGGCTACATTCTGGTCATAGCAATTCACCAGCTCGAAGAAATCGACATCGTAGCGGTCGAGAGCTGTATTCAATGTGCCCGCTCCTTCATCGAGCACAGCAGAAGCCAGCGTCTCGCGACCGCCAACACCGTTACGGACAACAGCGTTGGTAGCGCCGTCAACATGAGGCCTATAGATGCGATAGACGTTGTAATTGCCCGCATCGTCGGCACCCACGATGTCTTCCATGTTGTTGAAGTCCCACACGCTCTTGAGCTTGATGTTCGCAAACGGATCGACCTTTTCAGCCGTGCCACGCACCACGTCGGCGTAGTACATGTCGTTGTGATAGAGCACGCCTTCGTCGTTGAGGCCCGAGAAACCGCCCGCATAACCGGTGGCGCGATCGGCCGCGCCGTCCGCATTCTGCGATGCGCCGCCGCCGAAGACGTCGTAGCCACTGACGACGCCCGTGACCGAGCAGCCCTCAACGCGAGCGCGGTTGCCCTTGATAAGCTCGACAGTGAGGTTGGACCTGGCGTTTTCGGTATCGGTGATGCCGGCCTCGGTGCAAGGGAGCTTAATGGTGGAGTCGCCGATGGTGATGATGGCCACGTCGGTTTCCTGCTGATTCTCGGAACTCGCCTTGGAAAGCGACACTCCGATCTTCAAGCCGAAGAGATTCACGTACACCGCGTCGCCATCGGCTAGCACCTTAAGATCGAAAATCTTGCCGATGCCAAACCAATCACCCAAGTTGATAAGGCCGAGGCCTTCAAGCCCAGGAATATAGAGCACCTTGAGCAGCGCATTCACAATGAAGAGCACCAGATCGAGCAGCGGAGAGCTCGCATCGGCATCCACCAGGTAGGCACGCTCGGCCTCGCCGGCAAAACCGCCCGCGACCTCACCGCTCGTGACCAGTTTGAGGTTGCCCGCGTCGCAATCCTTGACGCGCGCGAGGTCGGCATAGCCCACGAAGCCGCCCGCAACCTCGCGGCCCGATGCCGCATCGGTACCCAAGCCATAATCGGCACCGTTATGGGTGGAGGTTACGGTGTAGCCGTCGGCCACGCCCGTGACCGTGGAGCGCTCGACATGCGCACCCCACACATCGAGCACGCCCACCGTGGCACCAAGCAGGCTGCTGAACTGCGCGTTATCCACATCGACCGTGCCGGCCTTGCCCAGATGGCCCACGAAGCCGCCCGTGTAGTTCACGCCGAACACACTCATAAGGTCGGTCACGGAGCAGTCTTTCACCGAGCCGTTCACCACGGAGCCGGCAAAGCCGCCCGCCGTACCGGTGAACCGCTTAGAGCTCAGAATGCCCTGCGTGGAGCTATCGTTCGCACGCACCTGGAAGCCATCGGCCACGCCGTCCACGTTCGCGTGATAGAAGTAGGGGCGGAACGCATCCACTGCGGCAATGTTACCCGCTTTGATGAGGCCGAGCAGCAGGTTGGTGCTCTGGTCGCCCTCGGTAGAGCCGGCAACGCTGGCAACGCCCGTCACATCGGCCTGACCCACAAAGCCGCCGGCGTACTGGCCGCCCTCGACACCGCGCAGTCCGTTGACGGAAACGGTGTCGAGCCCGGAGGTGCCGCCCTCTTGCGTACCGACCACAACCGCCTTGGCAGAACCGGCAAAGCCGCCTGCCGCGCGAGCATACTTACGCGCATCCGCATTGCCGTACGCGCCTTCGATGATGAAGCCCCACGCACCCGCCGCTGCATCGACCGCTTCATCGACGGCAGACACCGAAGCGCCGCGCACGGTAGAAACCGTGGCGTTCAAAACCGAGGCTACGCTACTCGGGGTTTCAATGAGCTTGTCGAGCAGCTTTTGCAAAAGGCCGCTCGACGCGCTGTTGGTGTTCACGTCGGCCACACCCGCAGCGGTGATGATGCCCGCATAGCCACCGATGCAGTTGGCACCGGAGACGTTGCGGAGATTCTCGACGTTGCAGCCCGCAGCCTGAGCGCCCTCATGCGTGGCGCCCGTCGTCCAGCGATCGCCATCCTTGGCCGCATCCGCGAAGGTGGCGTCGCCCCAAATCTGAGCGCCCGAAGCGTAGCCCACGTAACCGCCAGCGAAACCCTGCTCAAGCTCGGTATCCGTACCCGTGGCAGTTACCGTCATGCCCTTGCGATAGCCCGTAACACTGGAACTCTTCACCACCGGCACCAGAACATCAAGTGCTGAGACCAAGCTGTCCAGATTCAAGCTGACCAGGTTGAGCAGGTCAACGCTGCCCAGGCTTGCCGCGTCGGCCGTCTCCATGGAGCCGGCAAAACCGCCCGCAGCACGCAAGGCAGAAACCGTCTTGGTATCCGTCGCCTGGCCGTGCGTGATCACACCACCGTGCATGAGGCCCACGTAACCGCCGGCAATGCCGCCGCGCGACGCGTTGGCCTCGGTAGAATGGACCGTGCGGCCAGCCACCACGTTCGTACCGTATATATAGGATGCAACGAAATTGTCGAACTCTTCCTGAGAGCCGAAGACGTTGTTCGCGGCATCGCCGATTTGCGGGCCATAGCCGCCTTGCGAGCCCACGTGTTCGGCCCATGCGTTCCAGCTTTCAAAGGGCATGCCGCGCAACGGGCCCGTGACCTCAGTGTTCTCCTGCGTAGGATAGGTCACCTCAAGAGCGCCAAGCAGGTTGTTCACCTCAACCAGACCGAAGAGCAGGCTGAGGTTACCCGTACTTGCCGTGTCGGCGGGCTCGAGCAGGCCCGTGAAGCCGCCTGCGAACTCGGCGCCATAGACGCTGCGAATGCGCTCGGCGGAAGCCATGCGCTGCGTGCCCGTGTAGTGGTTCGACCCGTCGTTTTCCTTCTTCCACGAGGCATTATTGTTGCCCCAAATATGACCGCCCTCGTTATGGCCCACGTAACCGCCGGCCATGCCGCGCAGCGCTAGCTTGTCGGATGCGGCCTGGGCACGCACTGCACCGCCGCACGGAACGCAGGTGGTTTCGCTATTGCGGATGGTGGGAACGAAATCCTGCACCAAAGATGCCAGCGTGCCATTGGTGCCTATCAAGCCTTTGAGGATGGAGGTGTTATCGGCAAGCACGCTCGCCACATCACCCGGGGCAATGCCACCGGCGTAACCGCCCGCCTTAACCTGACCAACGATATACGAGAAGTTGTACGAGTTCGAATCCTGAATGTGACCGCCCTTGACCTCGCCCACGAAGCCGCCGGCGCTGCCCACCGGGTTGGCTGCGCTGCCGGGATCGGCCGAACCGTCGCCCAAATCGCCCTCGGGAAGGCTTGTCTCGGTTGCCAGCACAGCAAAGCCGCCCGTGCCGCCATTGACATCGGAATGCTCAACGGTAGAAACCACCACGGAAAGCGCCCCGGCGATGTCGGTGAGTTTTATGGCCTGGCCCAACACGTTGAGGCCCTTGCCCACCGAAGCGGCGGAGCCAATGTCCATCTTGCCCATGTAGCCGCCCGCATAGCGCGGAGCCTTGACTGCGTATGCGCTTTGTCCATTGAAGTACGAGCTTCCGTCGGCGCCCTCAAGCTCGGCAGGCTCAACTACGCCTGTGTGGCGCAGCTGCGTCACGTCGCAATTGGAAACTTGCACGCCCGAGCCGTACCCGATGAAGCCGCCTGCAGAACCGGACTGGGAATCAAGCATATCCATGCGCGTCGAGGTCACGATAAGACCTGGATTCTTCTCATCGGGAGCCGCCACACCGGAGGTTGCTTCAACCGTAGAGACATCGGATTTCACGCCGGCATTTGTAATAGAGGGAACATAGGCACCCACCACACCCAGCAGCTCTTCAACGCCGATGTTCAAATCGGCAATGCCGCCCAGAATGCTCACGCCTCCATCGGCTGCCGCAAGCGCACCGGAGGTCACCTTGCCGCCGAAGCCGCCGGCATAGCTTCCGCCTGTGACCTGCGCGATGTTATAGACCGCCCAAGGGTTGCCCTGGTTTTCGACCGTGCCGCTCTGGAAATCACCCGTAAAGCCGCCAGCCATGTCGGCCGAAACCGTACCGCCGTTGATATACGAAACGTCGACATTCGTGTACGAGGGAATCATGTATCCCACGGCATTGAGCAGGTTGTTTACGGACAGCAATCCCTTAATGGCAGCCTCGTCCGCAACATCGGCCAGTCCACCCGTGCGCGAAACGCCCACGAAGCCGCCCGCGATGCCGTCTTCCAGATGGGCGGTGACGCTCGCGAGGTTCTTTACATGACCGTCGGTAACTTCGGCGCTGTTGGCGGAGGCGATAAAGCCCGCCGCCGCAAAGCGCGTGGTGCCTCCGTCGGCATCGTTATTGCCCGTGGCCTCCACGGTCATACCTGCGGGTACGCCGGCAACCGTGACGCCATCCATCTTCACCTCGAGGCCATCTGCCACCGAGAGCAAGCCGTTAAGCTTGAGCGCGCCGAGGCCGAGAAGGTCGAGCCCGCCCGTGGATGCCAGGTCGCCCGGGCCAACCAAGCCTGCGAAACCGCCAGCATTGTTCTTTGCCGCAACCGACTTGATATTCGAGATGTTCACCACGCTGGTCGTCGGAGCCACAGCTGCCGACTCGTAGGCATCATCCGCACGGCCGATCTTGCCACCCGCCGCCTTGCCGATGCCACCCGCAGCGCACGAATCGCCCGCCGTCACGGTAAAGCCATCCGTAACACCGCTTACCGTGGTCGAGCTCACGTTGAAGGGCAGATATCCGCCCAAGCCGATGGTGGTATTCAGCACGCCGCCGACCGAGGCCGTGCCCAGGCCGCCGGCGATGCCGCCGGCATACGAGCCGTCGGCGGTAACTGAGCGAAGCCCCTCGATGCTCGAGCCCCGACCGGTCGCCTCATACTCAACGGTGCCCTGACTCCAAAGCTTGATATCGCTCACATGAGCGTCATCAGACGCCGCGATCACCGTACCGTCGCCACGGCCTACCATGCCGCCCGCGAAGTCGTTGGCGGAATGCACAGTGAACTCACCCTTCATCTGCACTCCAAGAAGCTTCGACTCCTCAACGCCTACAAGGGAAAGCAGATTCTGCGCCGCTTCGGGATCGCTCGTCAGAAGACCCGTAAGCAGGCCATTGACGCCGGTCAAAAGATCGGAGTTCTTGTTTTCACCCTGGCCGAGGTCGGTCGCCCAACCAACCGTGGCCGCGCCTGTAAAGCCGCCGGCCAACGCTTTGATGGAGCGCTTGCCATCATGTTCCTCTTCGTGGCCGGTGGCAGAAACATTCGCCGCACCTTCCACAGACGCATCCACCGCATAGCTGTTCGCCATGGCGCCTGCAAAGCCGCCCGCATAGCTGGCAGCAGTTACCGTTACACCCGAGCGAACCGTGCATCCGGCAGCAGCGCTTTGTGGCTGAGCAACACGCACCAGCTCAACGCCGACCTCAGACAAGGCGCCCTTCATCACGTCATTGCGCATAAGGCCCGCAAAGCCGCCCGCATACAAACGGCCCGTCACTGTATAAGGATTAATGCTCTCTACCGAGCACTCCTGTGCGATGGTTCCCACCATGACGCCCGCAAAGCCGCCCGCATAATCGTTGTCCGCTGAACCAATAACCTCGCCCTCGGCAAAGTTGTGTACCGAGCAGTGCAAAATCATAGGATTGAGATAATCCACGGGAAGAAGCTCGCCCGCCTTGATGATATTGCTATCAAGCAACAAGGTAATAAGGTCACCCAAACCAAGACCGGGAATGATGTTCAGGATATTCGTCAACAGCTTCACGATGTCGTCGAGAGCCTCAGACAGGATGCTATAGACCGTATCGCCCTGAGCGTATCCAACAAATCCACCATTCATCTGGGCGACGGAGGATACCGAAGCCTCGTGCACTTCGCAGCCCGACACCTCAACATCGCCCACAACACGACCCGCGAACGCGCCCGTCGCCAACGACGAGGGGTCTGCCGCACGAACATTAAGGAGGTTTTCAATCAGGCCATTAAGGCTCAGCTTGCCAAGCGTGAGAATCTCGAGAAGAGTGCTCAGCAATCCGCCGACAACGACGCCCAAAACACCAAGCAGCCCGCTGATAAGCGACTGGTCGACACGCACTTCGGTGGCGTGGTTTTCCACCGACACCTTTTCAAGCGTGATGTTGCTTACGGTTGCCTTCGTCGGCACCGCAAAGGGGTCCCGCTCGTCAATCTTGTTGGAGATAGTGCCGAAAAAACCGATACCCGTATATTTGCTCACATCGAGCTTGGCATCAGACTGCACCACAATCACATTGGAGATGACCGGGTTGGCCACCGCAGTAACATCGACAATGCCCGAGCCATCCTCCTTGATGCATTT
Source organism: Slackia sp. (assembly GCA_047240885.1). GTDB lineage: Bacteria > Actinomycetota > Coriobacteriia > Coriobacteriales > Eggerthellaceae > Slackia. Next base: position 57,306 of record JBKTHK010000004.1, read on the forward strand.
CCAGAGGCTGCCCGCCGTATCGGGCGTATCACTCTTTGCGCCAAGCATGGTGCTCGAGAACATAAGGGGCTCCCAATTGCCGCCGGCGCTCAAATAAATATCACGGAAGATGATGTAATTGGCGTCGACGGAGTAAGTTGCTCCGCTGTCTTCGATGTCCATATTCGGGTTGATTTCGCCCGTTTCCTGATTGACGCCGCAACGTCCAACGGTCTCGAGCGCGCCGCCGTCGGCTTTATCGATTTCTCAAAGGTAAAGTCCTTCTTGCCGTTTTGCAGCGCAAGAAGATCGGCATCGCCGCCATAGAGCATGATTGGCTCGCCGTTTTCGTCTTTATCGACCTCCCAGCCTTTAAAATCATGATAAATGGCCTGGTAAACGGGCGTATACACTCTTTTGCCTGACCCAATCGCGCGCAGCTGCTGCTCGTTGCCGATAAGGATGTATTTTGTTCCGTTAATCTCCTTGACGACCTGACCCGCAAAGTCGCGGCCACCAAGAGCTTCGACTGCGGCACGGTCGGCCACCAGCACGTTGCCCGTTGTTTCGCCATCGCCCTGCTGCAGGACCTCGGCGCCTTCAATCTGCGCGGCATCCTGCTCGGCGTCCGATACCTCGTCAGACGCATTGCCTTCGAGAGACTCTTCGCCAGATACGTTTTCGTCGGACGTACCTTCGCTGGAATCTTCGCCATTGGAAGTGCTGTTGTCAGGAGCGCCTTCATTGGGTGCGGTGGCGTCAGACCCGCCACCGTTGGAGCCGTTTTCGCCAGAAGGCCCCCCGTCAACCGGGGCCTCGTCAAAGAAGGTTATAGGAGAAAATACATTATCGAAAAACGACAGGTCGAAGCCCTCTACTTCAGAGAGACCCCCCCCCGATGCGGTATTTTGCTCAACGGGCTGAGAATGGGCATCCGCCTCGGCGGATGCTTGCGTGTTGGCATATGCCCTGTAACTCGTCGGAGACCAACCAAGCGCCAACGAAAACGTCAGTGCGGCTACTATGGTTTTGCGGAAAAGCACGCTGCCTCCCTGAAATAAAAATTTCCAATTATAAACGGACTCAAGGGAAGTGCATAAATCATCCAGAGAATCCCTTTCCTGTTTTTATCACTTTTATATTTTTCGTCAGCTTCGAAAGTGTGAGATAACCCCCAGAACCAAATCTCCTGGGTATCTACTTCATAATTTCTACATATTTAGAAGCAATTATAGAGCTACCCGACCCACCTGTGAAACGAGCCGAATCGGGCCTCTATCGACCCCAAGAAGACCTTAAGATACTCTTCGCGCGCTTCGAACATGGCGGCAAGCACCTCTACGGCATCGGGCGGCATAAGGCCCGCATAATGGGCAAGATCGCGGCGGTTCATTTCGGCGTTGTACTCGTTGGTGCGAAGGTAATCCGCCATCACCACATCGTGCGAAACGCCGCACGCAAGCTGCACACTTGCGCACACCACGCCCACGCGGTCCTTCCCGTTCGCACAATGGACAAGCGCAGGCTCGCCATCGGCAATGATGCTTCGCGCAATGGACTGCACCGCGTCCGCATGGTTGGCCATGACGCCATACAGGAAACGCATGCGCTCTCCAGGGCGGCCATAGGCCGCCTTTACATGGCTTGACTTGGTTTCCTGCGTTCGAGATTCATCGTCTTGCAAATCGACCGGACATACGCGCACCTCGAAGGCGTTGCAGACCATCGCAGGCTCAGGATTCGCCACGCGTTCCGCCTCTTTGCGCAAGTCGTACACAACCTCTATCCCTAACGCACGTAGCGCTTCGACATCTTCTTCCGTCGCTTCGGTCAGGGCGCGGGAGCGAAACAACGTGGGCAGGCCGCCTCCGCCATCAAGGCCAGCACACAAACGCAAACCGAACTTCTCACGCAGATTGAACGAAACGCCGTCACTCACCACGCGGCACCGCCCCTTCTTCCTGCCCGAGCAAAAGCGCCATCATCTCCTGGCGGTCGTGCACGCCGAGCTTTGCATATATATGGGCCACGTGGGTTTTTACCGTGTTGCCCGAAAGGACCAAATCCTCCTGGATGCCCGCACGGGTGCGCCCGCGCGCCATGCACGCGAACACATCGCGCTCACGCGGCGAAAGACCATAGGCATCAGCAAGGTCTTCGCAGCGCTGAGCAATCAGGGTATGGAGACGCTCCGTCGCGTCGAATTCCTCTTCATCGGCTTCGTCGGAGACAACCTGCTCCATCGATGCGGCAACGTTCGAAGAATCAGATGCGACCTCTTGCGAGCCAGAAGCGGAAGCGCCCTGCGCCCACGAACCTCGACTCCAGTTCGCCCGCATGGCAAACACCACCACGGCATAAGCCGCCAAGAGCACGAGCGTCGTATCGACCACCGTGGCGCGACTCATAAGCACAACCCAGACAATGGACACGCCCGCGTACACCGCGCAGGCAAACCCGACCACGCGATACGAGGGAACGTCAAGCGCATCGAGCGCAGCAATAACCACGCACCAGAACAAAAGATGGGCAAACAGCTCGTCAAGCTGTACAACCGTGCTCAAAAACATTGCTTCGACGCTATTCGGCTCAACATGCAAGGCCATAGCGAACATGCCGGCCAATGTCACCAATATGGCAGGCTGAAAACGCATGGAAACAGGACGCTCCTGCGCGGCAATCAGCGCAAAGCGTCCGAAAATGACCAGGCAAACGCCGCCAAGAGCGAGGCTTGCCATCCATGCAATAGATTCAGAAAGACTTGTGTGAGTGTCTCCCCACATGCCAAGAAAGCTCATAGCTCGCACGACGGCAAGAAGAATTGCCGCCACGGCCATAATCGCCATAAGGTCACGTTTTTCAGAGCGACCCATAGCTACCACGCGCGGACGGCTAGGGATGCCAAACTCGGTGTGCGTACGAGATTTGCGCGCCGCGACCCCGGGATCTATCCACGGATTACGCTCCACTTGGAGCCTAGCTGCAACACGAGCGCCCTCGAAAACCAGGGCCGAAACAACAGGAAGAACAACAGCAACGGCAACTTGGAGATCCGAGCCCAAGGAAACCCCGAAGACCTCTACGAGCATGAGCTTTGCAAACAGCGCAGCTACAATGCTCCACACTGCACATGAAAACAACTGAGTGCGGGCAAGAAGCACGTTATAACGAGCAACCAGCCAAAAATACCCCACGCCCGAAACACAGAGGCCAAACGCAGCCAAAGACCCCGGATCGAAGAGGTCCTGCCGATAGGCCAGGGCAAAGCACGCCGTGCCCATTGACGCAAGCAAGGGCAGTGCCGTAACAAACAGCTTGTTGCCCCTGCGCATCCCATGCGGAAAAATCGCGAACAGAAGGCTCAGGATCAAGATTCCGGCCAAGAAAAACGTACGGGGGTTTGTCCAACCCTGCATGCCGTCCGAAGCGGGCATGAAGCCAAGAGTGTGCCCCATGAGAGTGCACCACACAAGATTGAGACAAGAGCCGAGCGCACACAGCACGATGCAGGCGTTCGGCCGCACTGAAGAAACGCCCATGCGCACCCCCTTGATCCCCTCTTGCAGCAAAAGACGTTCCGACTGATTTTATCCCAATTATTCTCCGAAAGAAAACAAATGTGAGAATCACCCTTCTGGGTGATGCCGATGAACTGGGGTTTTATAAAATCGTATTTCGCGGCGATACGAATCTCCCCTACGGCTTCCTACTATGGTCGCGCATGCGCGCGCAGAGGCCGCGGGGCGCCCTCCTACCTTGCCCCCGCTCTACGCGCGCCTTCGTCTCTAAAGGGAGAAAGGAGGGGGATCTACAAGACGAAGGCATGGACGGAAAACCGTCGTCACGTGATACAACAAGGGGGACATATGTCTATCAAAAGCAAAATCGCGATAATCGCGGCTTGCCTTACCTGCGCGTTCTGCTGCATAGCGGGATGCGCGCCGCAAGAGCAGCCCGACCAAACGCCGGCAAGCGCGCCGACCGCAAACGAAAGCGCAGAAGAAACCGCCGTCACGCCTGAGCAGCAAAAGGTCATCGACGGCGAAGAGGGCATCACCAACGCCGACATCAACGAAGACGCCTATCCGGGCAAGGAATACCTGGACGGCCTGTACGATCGATGGGAGACCCTTGGCGAGGAGCACGCACCCGAAATCCGCACCCTGCCGAACGGCCAGATGGTTCAGCGCACTCCCACCGAATACGAAGTGCACCCCGACGCTTGGCAGATCCAGGCGGGATCCAATTCATACAACACCTACTGGCTCGGCGCCGACGACCGCGGTTGCGAGTCGTGCCACGCCGACTTGGACGCTCTGCTGAAGAGCCTTCCTTACGAGCATCCCGTTGCCTGGAACGAAACCCTAAACAACGAGACCACGCTCCAGCAGTGCCTGTTCTGCCACTCCTACGCACCCGGCTATATTGCCAAGCAGTACGAGTTCGGCACCCTGATGCACGGCATCCACTACTCCGGCCCTGGAAAGGGCAAGTTCGAGGGCGACTACGAGGGCAACTGCATGTCCTGCCACAATGCCACCGAAAATGGTCAGAACATGGAGCTGTGGGACCTGACCAAATACGATCGCCTCTGGGGCATCAATAAGGTCGAAAACGTTCAGGGCGACTTCGCCGTCGAGCAAGACACCGTCCATAGCCAGGACGAAGTGTTCTCCTACGACTGGATGCATGCCTACTACGACAACATGCGCCATGGCGCAGGCGTCAACGGCCTGAACCTCGAAATGCCTCAGAGCTTGTTCGACAACTGGGAGATCACCATCGAGGGCAACGTGCCGAACCCCTATACCGCCAAGCTTCCCGACTGATCGCTGAAGCCGAAGAAGCCGGCGTCATTGTGACCAAGGCCTCCAAGATGGTCTGCGACTGGAACCCGGTCGGCGGCGGCGGCGTCACCAACACTGAAGTCACCGGCATCCCGGTGAGCTGGCTGGTCGAGAAGGCCGGCGGCTACCTGAACGACACCACGGGCGTCCGCGTCCTGCGTGCCGACGGCAGCTCCAAGCGCGCCTTCCCGAAGGATAAGCTCGATGACAACGAGGCCCTGCTCGTCTACAAGATCGGCGGCGAATACCTCGACGCCACGCGCGGCTATCCCTGCACCAACTGGGTCGAAGGCGCTGACGCCCAGATTAACTCCAAGCAGGTTGCAAGCTACAAGGTGACCAACGAAGACATCGACTACACCGACAAGTGGGCCGGCAATCCCAACGCCTGGCACAACGAAAACGGCGACGCAATGAACAAGCCCAACGCCACGATTCTCGGCGTGCCCGACGGTCTGCTCATCCAGAACGGCCAACCGTTCACCTTCAACGGCTACGTCGACGCCTACGATAAGAAGATCGCCAGCATGGAGTTCTCCATGGACCAGGGCGAAACGTGGACCAAGTTCGATCTGCCCGAAACCGACGTGAACAAGATGGTCTGGTGGAACTTCACCTGGACACCTGAGAAAGAAGGCGCCTATTGCCTGACCGTCCGCGCAACCACTGAAGACGGCGAAGTGAGCTTCGAGACCCAGACCGTCATGGTCAACGTCAAGGACGTCATGCCCACTCCCGAGCAGACCACCGTCCTCGAAACCGCAAGCCTCGTTCCCGCACAGGCCGCAGCGGACGCCGCCAAAGAGGAAGAATAGGAGGGCCTAGCATGAAGTTTTCCGCACCTAAAAAGATTTTAGCCGGAGCGGCGGGTGTAGCCCTAATCGCATCGGGAGCCACCGTGGCATTCGCCAAAAACGGCCCCGAAGCCGAAGGGCTTTCGCACGACGTGGACGGCAACACCATCGACTCGCACCGTCTGACGCTTGACAAGGATTTCATCCATGTGGCCGACGTGCAGGGCACCTTCACCTTCAACCAGGAAGGCGTGACCCCCAACGACGAGCTGTTCAACGTGTTCGGCGCTGCGCTGACCTCGATGTGCTCGAAGCCTTCCGTCGAAATGCTGGATAACGGCGAGGGCGTTGCGAACTACTACGTGAACGTAGGCGGCAACATCGAAAAGAATTTCACCGTCAACGTTTCCGAGATGAAGGAAGCAGAGCAGCAGGCCCTTATGGGATGCTCGTGCGCGACGGGCAAACCCTTCGGCCAGGCCGCCGTTGTGGGCGTACCGCTCGAGTCGGTCGTCAGCATGGCGAACCTCGAAGAAGGCGTGAATACTGTGACCGCCTATGGCGCCGACGGCTTTGGCCAGGCGCTGCCCCTGCAGTACGCGCTCGACAAGAAAGCGCTCCTGGTATATGAGGTGAACGGCGAGGCATTGAAGTCCACCGATGGCTCCGCCGTGCAGCTTTGGCTGCCTGAAACGGTTGCGCGCTATTTCACGCGCAACATCGTAAACATCGAACTGACCCGCGAGACCGAAGAGCCCGGCGTGCAGCAGATGGATCCGCAGTTCCGTAACAAGATCGACATTCAGAACACCTCCGACGGATGCGTTTTCAAGGCCGGCTACGACATCACCTTCGAAGGCGTAGCCGATGATTGCGGATCTCCGATCACCGCAATCGAGTTCTCGTTCGATGACGGCGCCACCTGGACAAGCTGTGCTACCGAAGGTGCAACGGCCGACAAATGGGTGAACTGGCAGTTCACCACCTCGTTCGCCGAAGCCGGCAACTACAACCTGTCCGTGCGCGCGAAAACCGCCGACGGGGTTGTATCTCCGCTCGAAGCGACGCTTGAGTTCGAGGTCATCGAATAGCGCTGCGCGCGAGGCCGCAGAAGCAACGACACGCGTCAACCAACGTGACGCAAACGCAGGAAAGGGAGCCCCAGGCTCCCTTTCCTTGTATCTGACGAGCGCAAGACACACCCGTCAAGCGAACTGATTGCGATGGCCGGAAGGCCGTCGTCTCCTACTTCATCAATTTGGCAATCTCGTTAGCAAATGCCACAGGGTCCTCAAGCGGCATGCCTTCCACCAGCAGCGCCTGGTTATACAGCAGACTTGCATAGCTTGCCACCTTGTCCGCATCGCCCGATTCCTGCGCCGCCTTCAGCGTTGCGAAAATCGGATGCTGCGCATTCACTTCAAGCACACGCTGGCTCTTAATCTCTTCGCCGCCGTCAGGCATCTGGGACAGAATCTTTTCCATCTCAAGCGACACGGGGCCTTCGGCCGTGATGCACGCCGGCGCATCATCCGCAGAAGCAAGGCGCGTGGAAACCCCCACCTTCGACACATGATTGCCCAAGGCATCCTTCATGGCGCCAAACAGTCCTTCGTTTTCCTTAGCGGCTTCTTCGGCGGCCTTCTTCTCGTCCTCGGTCTCCAGGCCAAGATCGCCCGATGCCACGTTCTTCAGCGGCTTCTCGGTGAACTCTTCGCCCTCGGCGACAGGCTTGCCATAGCCCATCATGGCCTGGAAGCAGAATTCGTCCACGTCCTGCGTGCACAGAAGCACGTCGTAACCCTTGTTCATGACAGCCTTCACCACGGGCATCTTGGCCAGGCGTTCCACCGATTCGCCCGCCGCGTAGAAGATGGAATCCTGACCCTCGGGCATGGCGGCCACGTACTCGTCGAGCGTGATCATCTTCTGCTCCTTGGCGGAATAGAACAGCAGCAGATCCGCCAATTCGCCCTTGTTCATACCGTAGCTGGTGTAGATGCCATACTTCAAGCCGCGGCCAAACTGCTCGAAGAACGCCTCGTAGGCTTCGCGATCGTTGTCGCGCATAGCGGCCAGTTCGCCCTTGATCTTCTTCTCGAGCTTCTTGGCGATCGCGCGCAGCTGGCTGTTGTGCTGCAATGTTTCACGCGAAATGTTGAGCTGCAGGTCCTGGCTATCCACGACGCCGCGCACGAAATTGAAGTGGTCGGGAAGAAGCTCCTCGCACTTCTCCATGATCATGACGTTGGAGCTGTACAGCGCCAGACCCTTCTTGAAGTCTTTGCTGTACAGGTCGTACGGAGCGCGCGTAGGAATGAACATGAGCGCGTCGTAAGTCAGCGCGCCTTCTGCATGCACCTTGATGGTACGTGCCGGGTCGGCGAAATCGTGGAAGTCGGACTTGTAGAACTCGTTGTATTCCTCCTCGGTCACGTCAGACTTGCTACGCTTCCAGATGGGGATCATGGAGTTGATGGTCTCGGTTTCGGTGTAGTGCTCGAATTCGGGCCTGTAGTCATCGCCGGCATCTTCGGGTTTAGGCAGCTCGCGCGTCTTTTCACATTCCATCTGAATGGGATAGCGCACGTAGTTGCTGTATTTCTTGATGAGGTTCTTCAGACCCCACTCGGACAGGTAGGTGTCGTAGTTTTCCTCGTCGGCGTTGTCCTTGAGGACGACCACCACGTCGGTGCCGTGGCTGGCGCGCTCGGCGGCTTCAATCGTGTATCCTTCGACGCCGTCGCTCACCCAGCACCACGCCTCGTCGGAACCGAAGGCGCGCGAGGTCACGCGCACCTCTTTGCCCACCATGAAGGCGGAATAGAAGCCCACACCGAACTGGCCGATGATGTCCACGTCGTCGCCCTGGGCC
>JBKTHK010000005.1:0-52905 GCA_047240885.1 Slackia sp.
GGCCAGAGCCTCGTCGACGGAGTTGTCGACGATCTCATAGACCAGATGGTGAAGACCACGCGGACCAGTGGAGCCAATGTACATGCCAGGACGTTTGCGGACCGCTTCCAGGCCCTCGAGCACCTGGATATCCGAACCATCGTAATGGCCGGGGTTTTTCTGTGCCACGTGCGTACTCCTTTTCTGGTTCTGTTGACGGGCTAGGGGTTGACGGAAAACTTCCCGCACCGCGCGGGCAAACACGCTGCGACTGCAGGCGAAATCCGTTTTCCAGCAATCTATAAATTCTACCATAAACTGCTGTTTCATAGATTCATTAAACAGCGCGTTTGAGATGCTTCACATCCCCTACAAGGCTCGATTATTGCTTTTTCTTTTTTCTATGCCAGATTTCCACTCCAAATCGGAAATCATCGCTTTCAAAAGCGATTTGCGAAGACGTTCGTCGGAAATGAGCGAGCACTGCTCCTCCAACTCCGCCCTCCTCTCTTCGGGAAGGAACCCGAACAGCAGGCTCCACGTAAAACGGATCGCCGCCTTGGTCTCGGAACGGGTAATTCTGATTGTACCTGCCGCGGGAAATGAGAATTTTGAACTCTTCGATTTCCTCGTTGAATTTCTGCAGGAATTTAAGCTTGATCAATTCCCTTCGCGCATTGAGCTCGGCGGCGAACATGCTGTCGTCGACATAGACGATAAGCGTCTTTTCGTCGCCCTCGCGGACGATGTAGACAGCGTTCGTGTGGTCGAGAAAAACGGGATCAACGGCCTCACGCCACATCTGCTTCACCTTGTTCGCGCGCGCGGCCTTCGCGGCAAGCTCGCTCGAGGCCGCCGTCGACCTGAGGCTATTCTGCAGAACAGAAGAAAACGACTTCATCGAGCTCACCGCAACCCGCCTTTCAGCTCCACGACGCTGGCTGCACCCAGCGCGGCCTCTTCGAAAAAGAAGTATCGGTGGTTGTCACGAACACCTGGGATCCTTCGAGACAAGGGCCATGAGGGCGGCGCGACGTGAGGCATCGAGCTCGCTCATGACATCGTCCAGAAGCAGGACGGGGGGAACCCCGAGCATTTCCTCCACAATCCCGACCTCGGCGATCTTCCACGCCAAGACCAGGGAGCGCTGCTGCCCTTGAGACGCAAACATCGATGCGTTACGACCGTCGATGAAGAATTCCACGTGGTCGGCATGAGGGCCCACGACGCTTCTTCGACGCGCGCGCTCCTCTGTTCCTCGGCGTTGCATGACCCGACGAAGCGAAATCTCCGCCGATTCCTTATCGTAATGAAGACCCAAGGGCTGCACTCGCGACGCCTGCTTGACATGTTCTTCTTCCCAGGAGGGGACATACACCGCCTCTATATGCTCGGCGCCGCCCGCAATCGCCTCGTAGGCGGACGCCATTCGTTTCGCCAGGTTCAAAACCAGGGCCTGGCGGTACAGAAACAGCTGCAATGCCGTTGGAACAAGCATGTCATTCACGGATTCCAGGAGAAGAGCCGGCGCCTCATCGCGAAGAAGCGCGTTTTTATGCTTGACCAGTTTCTCGTAATCCCGCTTGATAACGCGGTGGTTCCGAGAAAGTTGGCACCCAACGAGATCGAGCGCGGCACGGCGGGCCGATTGGGTCCCTTTCACGAGAAAAAGGTCGTCGGGAGAAAACGTCACCGACGGCAATACACCCTGGAGGTCTTGGACGGCCTTTTTCTTGCCGTTCACGGCATAGGAACGTACCCCGGGCCTGATCTCGAGAGAGACGGAAAGATCGCGCGCGTCGGAGACGAAGCGGGCGCGAAGGCGCGCCCGCTGCTTACCCCAGCGTATCAAATCGGCAGAACGTGGGTTTCTGAAAGAACCGCATGCCGTCAGAAGCTGCATCCCCTCGATAGCGTTCGTTTTCCCCGCGGCGTTAGGTCCGACAAGTACCGTTGTGCCTGCAAGGTTATCCAGCTCGAAAGACGCGTAGCTTCGAAAGTCTTCGAATCGTACCGTGTCTATATGAAGACCCATGGACGCATACCCTACGCAATGCGAACAGGCATGACCAGATATAGAAATTTGTCCTCACCGGCCGCTTTGAAGATGCCAGGCTTCAAGGGAGATTGCGTCTCAAGGAGCACCTGCGGCGTAGAGATCGACATCAATCCGTCAAGAACGTACTGATGATTGAACGCGATCTGGTGCTTTCGCCGTCCACCTCGCAAGGCAGAATTTCTTCCGCCGACCCGACATCCTGCGACGTTGTATTGATGATGGCGTTTTTTGCCGCCTCGTTGATGTCGAATTTGATAGGGGAGGAAAGACTGCTTACCAGGCCTACGCGCTTAACCGCCGTAATGAGATCTTGCGTGGCAAAGCACGATTTCGTCACGTACGTTGCGGGGATGAGCTGCTTGTAGTTGGGGAAGTTGCCTTCGATTCTCCTGTTGATGAAAACCATGCTCTGATAGGTAAGCACGACCTGGTTTTCCGAAAGGCCGATTTCAATGGAGTCTCCGATTTTAGGAAGAGAAGCTACTTCCTGCAAAAAGGCTCCGGAAACAATGGCTTCGAATCCTTCTTCTATTCCTTGCACTTCGGTTTCAGATACCGCAAGACGATAAGAGTCGGTTGCGACCATTTTCAGCGACTGTTCGCTTGTGGAGATGAGAACGCCCGTAAGAACTGCGCGGCTCTGATCTTTCGAAACGACCTTCGCAACGCGTTTAATCATATGGCAAAACGTATCGAAGGGAACGCTGATACGGTTGTCTACATCGACGACAGGGAATTCGGGGAAGTCGTTCGGATCGAGAGTCTTAAGAACGAAGGAGGATTTATCGCACGATACCGACACCGTGCCTTCCTGGGTTTCAAATCCCACGGCGGCTTCGGGGAGCTGTTTGACAATATCGAGCAGAAGTTTCTCGGGAATAACGATGGATCCTCTTCCTCAATGAGTGCAGGGACGGTGTATCGAATCGAACGTTCCAGGTCCGTCGTCTGCATGACGAGATTCGATCCTTGCGCTTTGACGTAAACACCCGAGAGCACTGGAAGCGTCGAACGAGAAGACGCCGCTTTCGATACGATTGTCAGGGCATTGAGCAGCTCGCTCTTGTTTATGTTGAATCTCACGCCTCTATCCCTTCTATCAGTAAAGGTAAAGTAATTAGAATAGTAGTAATAATAAGGGCGGTGGAATTGGGGAAAAATCCGGATAACGCCATGTCATCGTGCTTTTTTATCGGATGAATATCTGTATCGAGTATTGCACACGATCCCACCGGAATTATTGCCTATATTATCATTCCGCGGCATTGCACGATCTTTACCTTAGTTTTCCCGTATGTTCTTAATGATCAATTCGAGTTCTTCTTGGAGGTCTCTGCTCTTCGTGAGCTTCTCTTCCACTTGCCCAACTGAATACATGACGGAGGAGTGGTCTCGGTCGAACTTCTTTCCGATGTCGTTGTAGGGGATATCGAGCATTTGGCGGCACAGATACATGGCAACCTGGCGTGCGTAAGCGATGTTGCGCGATCTTTTCTTTCCTACCAGATCGGCGTGGCTGACTTTATAGTAGCGTTCCACCTCGTGCTGGATCGAACCCACGTCGAGACGTTTCATGGCACCCGACGAGAAGTGGTTTTCCAGCAAGGAGCGGACGTCGGCAAGGGAGATGTCCGGGTTGTCGAAGTATGTGATTTGAGAGATGACCTTCGTCACAGCGCTTTTAAGCTCGCGAACGTTCGAGCTGGAGATTTCCGCTATGTACATCTGTATGTCTTCGGGAACGTACAGGTCGTAGGCGTTCTCGGAGGTTCGATACTCCTCGATAAAGCCCTTGATGATTCCCAGCTTCGTTTCGACCTCCGGCGGTTGGATGTCATACGTTCCGCCGGAGTTGAATCGGCTTGTGTAGCGCTCGTCAATGTCGATCATCTTCGGTGCACGGTCTGCCGAGAGAACCACCTGTTTTCCCATGTCGGTGAGCTTGTTGAAAAGCTGGAAGACAATATCGACCGTTGCCGATTTTCCCTGGAAGTACTGGACGTCGTCGATGAGGAGGACGTCGGCATCGAGATAGCGGTTCTGGAAATTCTGGTAGCTGTCCTTATTCTTGTCATGCGCCGCAACGGCTGCGGTGTAGTCAGAGAGGAACTCGGCGGAGTCGATGTAGACGACATGCATGTGCTCGTTCGTGGCGAGGATGTAGTTTTGAATGGCGCGAAGCAGATGTGTTTTTCCAAGGCCGCTTCGCCCGTAGATGAAGAGGGGGTTGAGGTTTTTCTTCCCAGGCTCTTCAGCTACGGCGACGGCCATGGAGTAGGCGAGCCTGTTCGAATTTCCCACAACGAAGGTCTCGAACGTAAGGGACGATGCGAGCGCGGAGTTGACGCCGTGTTTTCCCTGCTCACGATTTGTGCTTTGCTGGTCTTCCCGCGAACCTTCCATGCGTTCCGGCTTGGCGATATTCGCATTTTCCATCATGAATTCTTCGAACGAGGAGTCTTCCTCGGGCATGAAAGACGGCATGCGATCGACCGGGTTGGTCTGTTCGACGGCGTGGTTTTGTGCGAGCGAAATGCTCTCCTGCGCCGCGACGGTTTGATTCGCGTTGTTCGCGGCGGGAGATTCTGGCGTTGGCGCGTAGGTCGGCGCAGGTGTGGCGGGCTGCTCGGCCGTGGGTTGCGCTTGCGGCGCGTACGGGGTCGGAGACGTCGTTGCGTCGATCGGAGGAGTTGCGAATATGGGCTGGGCAGGCTGAGGCGCAGCGTTTTGGGGCGTAGGGGCCGAAGGGTGCGGAGCATGGGGCGCGGCGGGCGAAACGGTTTGTGCGGGCGCTGCCTGCGCGGCGACGAGGGGCTGTCCTGCGGTGGGGTCTACTTCTATCTCGACAAGGTAGTCTATGCCGAACAGGTCTTTGAGAGCCTGCTGTATGGTGGTAAGGAACCTTCTCTCCACCTGGTCTTTTATGAATGCGGTATCGGCGGTTACGATCAAAAACCCGTCGGATATGGCCTGGGGTTGGAGGCGACCGAAGAAAGCGTCGACCTGGATGGCGTTGACCGTGTCGTAACTTTTTACCTGGGCGCAGACGAGCTGCCAGGTTTCGTAGAGGTTGCTGGAGTCTACCATGGTTGCACTTTCTCTTTCGTTCGATAGAGGCTGCTTCGTCGTCTTGTTTAACGAAATAGCCGTGTCATATATGCGTAATGCCGCTGTCTTCTTGCTGTAGGTGCGGCGTACCTTGTCTAGAGGGGTTAAAACAGGTCTTCCGCAATGCCCAGGCCAAAGTCGGTCAGGCATCTCATCTTTCCGACCGATTCCACAAGCCCAGCCTCTTCGAGGTTCCCGAGGGTTCGGTGCGCGGTGCTAGGGCTTAGGCCGAGATCGTTTTTGATGTCCGTGAGCCTGAGCGATCCTTCTTGCATGAGGAGGCGGAGGATGTCCTTCTCCCGGTCGGTGAGACGCGGGGCCGAGTCGTTACGCCGGGGCGTGCTCGTGTGACGTTTCGATGGGCTGCGGTCTTGACCAGGTGCGACGCTTATAGTGACGACCGCTCCCACCTTGAGGTTGTCTTCTATGGTGATGCGCCCATGGGAAAAGGAAAGATACTCCTTGACAAGGGGCAATCCGCTTCCAACCCCTCGAATGTATCGCTTCATGGGGTCTGTGGCGGAAGAGAACCCCGGCATCTGGGCTTTCTCTTTCTGGGGAATGCCCGGGCCTTGGTCGGAGAACCTGATGGTGTTTCCTCCGTCATATATAGAAACGACGATTTCGCAGAATCGGGCATGAATGAAGTTCTCGCTCACTTCTCTGATAACGGTGTAGGGGATGGATCCACCCGTTTGCTGCGCCTGCGTATAGACTGTGGAGGCGAGGCTCTCGATGAATTCCGTTGTTGTGTTCGGTGCGATTTCGGTAACACGCGGTGCGCTGCGGAAATCGTCGTAGCATGCAATGCGCGCGGAAGTGAGTGCATGGGAAAAATCGTCGCTCAACGAGCCGACGGTTTCTGGAGCGTCTTGTGGTGTGTTTGATATGGGTTCCAACGCTTTTCCGTTTAATTCCGAAGTTTTCATCACTTTCCGACGATTCCAGGAAGCGAGATAGTTTTCCCCGAATCGGTTTTCCCCATTTTACGGATTGTGGAAAACTTTTCCAAGGGGCATTTCGAGGGTACGTGGAAAATTTTAAGCAGTATCACCCCGCCTTTTATAAGTTTTCAACATTTTATTCAACCATTGTGGAAAGTCAGGAATCATTCTTGAAAAGTTGATTGAAAACAGTGGGCAACGCTTTTAAAAATGAGGAAAACCCTGCGGGCTGCTTTGCCGAGAAGGGAAAACTCCATGTTTTCAAACTGGAAAAAGCCTGGAAAAGCCTGGCAGTTCTGAAAAATGGCAAAAAGCAGAAACACTGAAGCTATTTTGTATAATGCCTGCTCAGATAGGTATAAGATTGCATACCGCCTTTTTTCACAAGGATATTTTCCATACGGAAAGAACGGTGCGGAATGTTTTCCAGAGACTTTTCAACCGCGAATTCCTGGGATTATGCCACTTTTCAACGTTTTCAACATTTCGAAGATGGCGTCCATGGAAGAAGGAACCTCCAGCTAAAGGGGCGGGGGAGACCGATCTGCAGCTCTTCATGGAGTAACAGGGATATTGTTTCCAAAAAGGGTTTACTTTTCGGTTGTGCGCGGTACAATCATACGGCTATTCACTAATGGACTATCAAATGCTGACCGTGAAAGGGAGACGATATGAAGCGCACTTACCAGCCGAATAAGCGCAAGCGCGCCAAGTGCCACGGTTTCCGTGCTCGCATGGCTACCAAGGGTGGTCGTGCTGTCTTGGCCGCTCGTCGTGCTAAGGGCCGCAAGCGTCTTTGCGTGTAGAAGAAAGGCATCGGTGTGAAATCGACCATAAAGTCGAGCGCCGATATCTCGCTTCTTTTCTCGCAAGGAAAAAGATTCAGCACGCCTTTTCTTACGGTGATTGTGCTGAAGCAAAACAATCAACACGACCATGAACTACTTCATGGTCGTGTTGCTTTTATTGCGGGTAAAAAGTCGGGAGGTGCCGTCTGGCGCAATGGCGCAAAAAGGCGCATGCGTGCTCTCGCCTATGATTTCGGGGGGCCGTGGGAAGGCTACGACGTGGTATTTCTGGCCCGTGCGCCCATCTTGAAGGCTTCTTATAGTAAAGTGAGCAAAGCGTGTGAAAAGGCCTTAGCAAAGGCCGGAATCGTTCAGTCTGCTTCGTGATAATGCTCCGGGCGGATATGAGAAGGTTGCATATGTCTTTGAAATCGGTGTTTTGCTTCATGGGCACGTTGCCGTCGAGGGCTGCCCTTGGGCTCGTCATGTTCTATCGCTCTGCAATCTCCCCACTCTTCCCGGCATGTTGTCGCTATATTCCCACGTGTTCAGAATACGGTATGATCGCGATCCGAAGATTCGGGTTCATCAAGGGAGGCTGGCTGACTATCAAGCGTATTTGCAGGTGTCATCCTTTTCATCCTGGCGGGTATGACCCTGTACCTGACGAATTGTAGAAAGGAACCGTATGTGGGACGCGTTTAAAGATTGGATATTCAGCTGTATCCAATTCTTCTCCAACTTTGTGGGCGACTGGGGCTTGGCCATTATCATCATCACGGTCATCTTCCGCCTTATCGTTGCTCCGATCATGCACAAGCAGATCAAGTCGAGCTTCTAGATGCAAAAGATTCAGCCTCTTATCAAGGAAGTTCAGACGAAGTTCTCCAACGATCCCGTTCGCATGAACGAGGAGATGCAGAAGCTGTATGCCGAGACGAAGTTCAACCCTTTGGCGGGCTGTCTCCCCATGCTTCTTCAAATGCCGATCTTCTTGGCTATGTTCCAGACCTTGCGCGAGCTTGGTGGCCGTCAGACTGGTACGAGCTACACTTTTTACGGGATGGTTCCGGATTTGACGCTGACCCCGTCTGAAATGTTCTCTCACGGCATCGCGGCGTTTTTCCCGTACCTCGTCCTCATGCTGGTGTTCGCTCTGGCAACGTTCTTGCCGATGATCCTCCAGAACATCCACAACGATAGCGCCCAGCGCAATCAGATGCTCATCATGGGCGGCATCATGACCTTGATGATGCTTTGGATTTCATGGGGATCTCCTGCCGGCGTTTTGCTGTTCTGGGGCACTTCGTCTGTTATCGGTATTCTTCAGAACCAGATCACCATGCGTATGATGAAAAAGGCCGAAGCTGCCAAAGAGGCGGAAACGATCGACGTGAAGCCGGTCAAGGTCAACGTGGAGCGTAAGCAGAAGAAGAAGCGCCCCACTAAGAAGCGTTAAATGAAGCAGGGCGCGTTCTCTTGAGGAGGATGCGCTGTTGATGGAAGGAAGGACGCGTTATGACCGAAGAGGATATCGTGGCCGTAGAAGGCGTCGAAGAAGATTCCGAGCAGGAAATTCAGGCAGATAGCTCCCATACCGAAATGGTGGAGCTCACCGAAGAGGAGCTTGACCGCGTGGCGGACACCGCCATAGACGCGCTGCAGGGCATCCTGAAGCACTTCGATGTCGGGGAGGTCACTATCGACGAGTACGAAGGCGATGAAGGCGAGTTGATTCTCGACATTACCGGCGACAATCTGGCCATCTTGATTGGTCGCCACGGAAAGACGCTCGATGCTCTCCAGTTCATCATCTCTGCCATTACGACGCGCACGCTCGGGTTCCGCTATCCCGTCGTGGTTGACGTGGAAGGCTACAAAAATCGCCAGCGCCAGAAGCTCGAGTCTATTGCGCGTTCGGCAGCGAACCGCGCGGCGTCTCAGCATCGCAACGTTAAGCTCCGTCCGATGACTCCCTATGAGCGCCGCATTGTTCATTTGACTTTGCGTGACTTCGACGACGTGGAAACCGCCTCCGAAGGAGAGGGAAGCGCTCGTCACGTGGTGGTTATCCCTCGTTAGCGTAAAGCGTGAGAGTCTGCAAAAGCCCGATTGCGGGTTTGGGCCTTCTGGGCTTGCCGACAACGAAGATGAAGCCGGGTCGGATAGAGGCATCCGACCCGGCTTTCTTTGTTGGTATGCCTTCTTCGCGTACAATAAGCCAATCGACTGCATATATGAGAGGTGAACATGGGCCGTTTAGCCGAATTGATGAAGGGATACCACGGCATTGAGGTGAAGGAAGACCGCGAGCGTTTGCTCATGGATGACCTTCATGCAATTATGGACGTGAATAAGACCATGAATCTAACCCGGATTCTTTCAGAAGAGGGCGGTATTGTTTTACATCTCGAAGACAGTTTAACGGGGCTTCCTTACATCGACGACGCACCCGAGGGTCTTTATGCCGACTTGGGAACGGGCGGCGGGTTTCCAGGCATCCCCCTTTGCATCATGACGGGCCGCAAGACCCTTCTTGTCGATTCGGTCAAGAAGAAGGTCGTTGCGCTTGATGGTGTTGCGGGCAATCTTGGTCTCGGGAATCTTATCGATGTGTACGCAGGAAGGATTGAGGACCTCGCCAAGGAGAGAAAAGGGCAGTTTTCCGTGTTGACGGCACGCGCACTGAGTTCTCTTCCGTCTTTGATGGAGCTTGCCTCTCCGCTTCTGAAGAAGGGAGGCCGCCTTATCTGCTATAAGGCTCAGCCTACCGACGAAGAGGTCGAGAATGCGCTGGGAATCCAAGAGCTTGTAGGGCTTCGTTTGAAGTGTGACCAGACATTCTGTCTCAGCGATGGTTCGACCCGAAGGATTTTTGTTTTCGAGAAAACGGGAGCCCCTCGGATAAAGCTCCCTCGAAGAATCGGCCTTGCCCAGAAAGACCCCCTACGCCCCCGGTCATGATCGGGCCGTTGCAGCGGATTGGGGTTCAGGGTGGACTTGTTTCACGCAGTGGACCGGGCGGGCTTTTAAGAAAGGCACCGGTCTGGCAGGATTGCATTCGGCTGTCCCTCGCATCATGTAACAATGGGTGATACAAAAATGCCAGATATTATTCTATTCGACATAATACTCGTCGAATAGAAGAGGAAGATGCTTGCCTCATGCATTTGGTTGGGCATGAGGCAAGCTCCGATAAAGCTATTTTTTCGATGCGCAAGTTTCGTTTTCGGCGGAAGTTTCACGTGAAACATTTTCTTAGGTCGTGGCTTGCGCATCGCCCTTTTGCCAAAAATACCCGATTCGGGTATTTTTGGCAAAAGGGCGAGCACGGGCGCGAGCCTGGTGCCAACGTTGAGATGTTGTCACCGCCGGTTCGGTTTCGTTCGCGTGTCTCGCGTAAAGAAAATACGCATACAGATGCTTATTGCAATGCGTCGGCTTGCAGCACGCTATAATAACGAGATTAGCCGCTCGGCTTTTCATGGTGATTAGAGTGTTTCACGTGAAACACCTCGTTATTACAGATGCGTATATATATCGGTAGGGCGAGCCTGTGCCGTTGTCGTTGAGGAGGATTTTGTGGGACTGTTTGATGGTTTTAAGCGTCAGGTCAATCATCATGAAGCCCAATTGACGCCATCTTCCGAGAATCGAATGGAGGAGCGTTTTATAGACCCTGAAGAAATCGAGGTAATGGAGCGCGAAGTGGACGATGTTTCACGTGAAACATCGTCCGACGTATCTCCCGAACCTCGTCAGAGCGACCCGGTGTTTGTTGCCACGCCTCTCAAAACGTATGCCGACAAGAAGCCTGTCAAACACGTTGTGGGGGCTACGAAGGTCATTGCCATCCTGAATCAAAAGGGCGGCGTTGGGAAATCGACGACGACGATCAACTTGGGCGCCGCTTTGGGAGAGCTAGGTAAGCAGGTTCTTCTTATAGACCTCGATCCGCAAGGAAATACCTCGAGTGGTTTGGGCATAGAGAAGAACAAGCTCGAACAATGCGTATATGACGTTCTTCTTGGAGAAGCCGCCTTGACCGACGTCATCATTCCCGACGTTTGCGAAGGGCTTGACGTCGCTCCTGCGACGATTAATCTTGCGGGAGCGGAAGTGGAGCTTGTCTCCGAGATGGCTCGAGAAAATCGCCTCAAAGAGGCCATCGGTGCGATTCGTGGCAAGTATGATTACGTGTTCATTGATTGCCCGCCGTCATTGGGTCTCCTGACGGTCAACGCTCTTGTTGCTGCCGATAAGTTGCTCATCCCCATCCAATGTGAGTTCTACGCTCTTGAGGGTGTTACGAAACTTCTTGATTCTATGAAGAGGGTTAAGACTTACCTTAATCCTAGTCTGGATATATTCGGCGTTCTTTTGACGATGTATGACGGACGTACGACCCTGTCGAAACAGGTTGCGAATGAGGTGCGAGGCTTTTTCGACAAGATAGTATTCGACGTTGTGATTCCTCGTTCGGTCAAGGTTTCCGAAGCTCCTAGTTTTGGGCTTCCTATAACGGAATACGACACGACAGGGAAGGGCGCCGAGGCCTACAGAACCCTTGCTAAGGAAGTGATACAGCGTGGCTAAGAACACTCGAAGCGGTCTCGGTCGCGGTCTCAACTCTTTGATGGGCGGCTATGAGGCGCCGGCCGAAGCTTCTTCTCGCAAGAGGAGCGAGCAGCTGGAGAATCTTTCCTCCGAAGCTGTTCCCGCGGTGAAGAAAGCGGTCGAGGAGCTCCCTCGCCGCAGCGTCGAGCGAGAGGTAATCAGAGAAGAGAACCTCACGCAAGAGGATCGGGCTGTCATAGACCGGGAAAAGAGGAAATTTTCTGCGCCAACGAAAGCAAGCGATCCTCTCGGTGTGAAAATAGCGGTCAAGGACGTCATAGCGAAGAAGGAACTTATCGAGGAAGACGACGGCGTCACAATCAAGGGGGTCGTAGAACGCATAGCCAATCCCGAAGCGGCAGCTCGGTATTCTGCGGAAACCTCCGCGTCTTCGTCTCCGTCCTTTGCGGAGCGGATGGAGGCCCGCGTATCGGCGGTATCTACCTCGTCTGCCGAGGAGACCGGTCATGTACGAGCGACCGACGAAGTGGACATCGACAAGATTCACCCCAACCCAACCCAGCCTCGGATGCATTTCAACCAAGACGAACTCGAGGAGCTTTCTGCCTCGATTGAAAAAGATGGGCTGTTGCAGCCTATTCTCGTGCGAGAAGCCGAGGACGGCTATGAGATCATTGCGGGTGAGCGCCGTTGGCAAGCGTGCAAGCTCGTCGGGTTGAAGAAGGTTCCCGTCAGGATAAAGGAAGCGGATGACTTAAAGGTCCTGGAACTGGCTCTTATCGAGAATCTTCAGCGTAGTGATTTGAATCCCATCGAAGAAGCGTATAGCTACAAAAGGATGATGGAGCGCAGCGGCCGCACCCAGTCAGAGGTTGCATCGGCGGTTTCGAAGGGGCGTTCGACTATTGCGAATGCTCTGCGTCTGCTCGACCTTCCGGAAGAGGCCCAGCAACTTCTTTTCGAGGAGAAAATCACGGCAGGTCATGCTCGCGCTATTCTTTCGGTACAGACGCCGGCTAATCGCTTGAAGCTGACCGAAAAACTGAAGAACGAGAAGATTTCGGTACGAGAGGCCGAATCCATCGCCCGTCTTATGGTGGGGAGGGAAAACGCCGCCATAAAGCCGCCGAAGCCTCCGGCGCCCAAAGCGTACAAGACAACCGCGCGTTCTCTTGGGGAGAAACTTCATACGAAGGTGAAGATCAGATCCGTGAACGGAAAGAACAAGATAGAAATCGAATTCAAGGACGAAGACGATCTCCAGCGTCTTTTCGGAATCATGAACGGATCGGAACAATAAGAGCGCAGTTCGCCTGCCAGCTCGAAGATAGAGGCCTCGCTCGTCATGAAGGAGCGAGGCCTTTTGCGACGAATCGAACATATGCGATGAGATAGGAAGGGTTATCGCCAATGGGGGAAGAAATCAAATCGTATTCCTACGAAGGCATTAAAAAGCTTCTTGCTAGATTAGGTCAGCCTCAGTTCAGAGCGAAGCAAATCGTGCAATGGCTGTATCAGAAAGGTGCTTCGTCGTACGACGAGATGAGCAACATACCCACAAGTCTCAAGGAGGCGCTGGAAAAGGAAGCCCCGCTGCATCCGCCGGTGATATCCGATAAACAGGTCTCTTCGGACGGCACAAGAAAATACATCATTCGATTCCATGATGGCGCCGAAACGGAAATGGTGGGCATACCCTCGAAGGATCGCCTTACCGTTTGCTTTTCTACACAAGTCGGATGTCCTATGGGCTGCACGTTTTGCGCAACGGGGAAAGAGGGTTTCACGAGAAACCTTCTTCCTGGGGAAATGGTCGACCAGGTGATGCTTATTCAGGAAGATTTCGGCGAACGAGTATCCAACGTGGTTGGCATGGGCCAGGGGGAGCCTCTCCTCAATTACGACAACGTGCTTGCTGCTTTGCGATTCCTGAACTCTCCCGACGGATTGAATATCGGAGCTCGCCGTATCACCATTTCCACGTGCGGTCTTTTGCAGGGTATAGATCAGTTCGCAAGAGAGTCGGAACAGTTCACGTTGGCTATATCGCTGCATTCCGCCATTCAGGAAACCCGAGACGATATCATGCCTGCCCTGATGAATCAGAAGCTCCCTGCGCTTAAGAGGGCGGTGCAGAGATACCAGGAGGAATCGGGAAGGCGCGTGACGTACGAATACGTCATGATCAACGGCGTGAACGATGACACGGAGCATCTCAAGGCTCTCGTTCATTTCTGCAGAGGTACGCTATGTCATGTGAACTTGATTCCCGTTAATGGAGTTGAGGGCACGGGATACGCTCCGAGTGCATCGGATGCTTCTGCTCTGTTCCTGAAGGAACTTACGAGCAAAGGGATTGAAGCGACGATCCGTCAGTCAAGAGGTGCCGATATAGCGGGCGCTTGCGGGCAGCTAAAGAACGCGAAGTAGGAATTACGATCCGCGTATTCGGCAAAAAGAAGACGACCCGGAATAAATCCGGGTCGTCTTCAGCTTCCATGGATGCCCTTCTAAGCGTCAAGAGCAATTCACGAGTTCGCTCTGCCTTTTTATGACGTAGTAGACCTCCCGCGCAATATAGCGTTTCAGGCACCTGATGGCCTCCATCTTCGTGTGGCCCTCGGACATCTTCCTGGCGATATATTCCTTGGTGCGCTCATCGGTTCTGAGCCTCCCTATGGCGATGATGTGGATTGCGGAGTTCGCCTGCCTGTCGCCGCCGCGGTTAAGCCTGTGCCGATACGTCATCCCCGACGAGACGGGAACGGGCGCGACGCCGCAGAGCATGGCGAAGGACGCTTCCGACCTGAGCCTTTCGGGGTTGTCTCCGACCGTGACCATCAGCTGCGCCGCCGACTGGGCGCCGACGCACTTGAGGCGGACCAGCAGCGGGGCGGCGTCGGCCAGTATCGCGTCTATCATGTCGTCGAGCTCGGAGATCTCGTCGTCCAGGTCGACGTAGCGCTTGGCGAGGCGCTTCAAGGCTATCTTGGTGGCGCCGAGCGGGGTCTTGAAATCGGTCGAGTCCGGCCGCGTCGCGACCAGGTGCCTTATCAGCTGCATGCGCGTCATGCCGCGCAGCTGGTCGCGCAGCTCCTCAGGCGCCGATATTATGTCGGCCCTTATCATCTGCAGCGCCGCCCTTCTCGCGGCGACGGCCGTCGACCTGGCCTTCTGCAGCATCCTGAGGGCCTCGACCATGCCGTCGCGGCTCTTCGGGGTGACGGTCCTCGCGCCAGTGAACGCCGCCTCGGCGGCCATCTCCGCGTCGATGAAGTCGTCCTTGCCGCGCTTCCTGCGCACGGTCTTGTCGGGGAAGGCTACCTCCAGCACGGTGAATCCGTTCTTGGCAAGATGCCGGGTCAGGCCGCTTCCGTACGACCCGGAGCACTCGACCCCGACCCTGAGCACATCGCCCAGCGACCTCGCCCACGACTCGAGCAGCCTGTATCCCTGCCGGGTCGTGGGGAAGCACTCCTCGCCGACCAGCGTCCCCTGCCAGTCCACCGCCGCCGCCACGTGGATCTCCTTGTGCGTGTCGACGCCGATGACCACTTGCCCTTGCCTCGGTCTTTGCATGTCCGGCTCCTTAAGCGTAAGGTGTGCTTTGCGCGCCCTCGCCGAGCCGGCTGCCGGACAGGACAGTAACGGGATGCATCGCAGGCATCTGGCCCTTCTTGGGTCACGGACCGGGGAGGCGAGGGCCTCCGTCGGAACCGCCCCGAGCAACCGACATATCCGGGGAATGACATGGCGTCGATCGCTGTGCGGGTCAGGATGCCGAAGCGGGCCGTCCGTCAATCGGAGTGCGGGTCAGGATGCTGCGACGCGGTCCCGATTGCAGGATACGACGGCGTCTCCGCCGCCGCAAAACCTGCTGGCAACATTCTTACTGTAGGAAAGGAGGACTACAGAGCCTCTGCGGCTTTCTTGTAGCCAGCCTTGTGAGCGCCCTCGAACTTGGCGGTCATCTCAAAGAAGTGAGCGATGTCCTCGAAGCCTTCTTCGCGAGCGGTCTTGGCGAATTCGGGATACATGCTCTCCTCTTCGTACTGTTCGCCTGCAGCAGCGCTCTCGAGGTTCTCCTTGACGCCGCCGAACATGCCGAGATAGACAGCCTCAGCAAGTGCATGGGCGGTTTCTTCCGCCATGGGGCGGTCGAATGCGGCAGCAGCTTCGGTTTCGCCGGCCCTTCAGCGATGTGCTTCCAGAGGGTGTACTTGCGGTTTGCCTGAGACTCGCCTGCGAAAGCGGCTGCAAGATTCTCGGCGGTCTTGGTTCCGGTTACATCAGCGGGCTGGTACTCGGAAAATGCTGCCTGGCCTGCATGGCACATGGGGCATTCCTCGGGGGCGGAGCCGACGTGGAGGTAACCGCATACTTTGCAACGATAGATTTTCATGAAGACCTCTTTACCTATGGTGAGTTTGCGCTGCTAAAGCAAAATAAATGATACTGCTTCGATGCGTTCTGTCAACGAAGCCCAACGAGCGTACATCGTTGGTATATATTATGGCTTCCTAGAGGCGAAGCTTTTAGAACGGGCTGAGATTTGTAGGTTTGTTACAGTAAGGAATGACATGGCATATTCTGGAAATCCGAAAGACTACTCGGTTGCGGTTTTGTATGGAGGAACCAGCGGCGAGCGAGAGGTCTCTCTTAATTCGGGCGCATGCTGTGGGGAGGCCCTGAAGGAGCTGGGCTTTTCCGTCACGATGATCGATCCTGCGTCTCGCGATGATTTGAAGAAGCTTGTTGAAGGAGTTCGACGTTGCGTTCTTGGCCCTTCCGGCAAAGGAGGAAGGACGGAACGCTGCGGGATTTCTCGAGACGGGATTCCTTACACGGGTTCGGGCATACTCTCGAGCGCCATCGCCGTCAACAAGGCAAAGTCGAAGAAATGCTACGAAGATGCGGGCTTGCGTGTAGCCGCGTCTGTTGTCGTCGGTCGAAACGACGTTCTTGATTCGGAGGATTTGAAGGAAATCGAGGAGACGTGTGGAATCCCGTGCGTTGTGAAGCCCACGACGGAGGGAAGCTCCTTGGGCATGACCATCGTTCGCGATGCGTCCCAGATCCAGCCGGCACTTGACGTCGCATTCCAGGTGGACGACGAGGCAATGGTGGAACAATTCATAGAAGGCATTGAGCTTACGGTTGGCGTCGTGGGCAACGATAGCTACGAAGCTCTCCCCGTCATCCAAATTGTCCCGAACGACGATGAGTTCTACAACTACCATGCGAAGTATGCTGCTGGCGGAAGCACCCACTTGTGCCCTGCTCCGCTTGACGAAGACACTACGCAGAAGGTTCAGGACATGGCAATTGCGGCCCATGCGGTTCTTGGATGTCGTGGTATTTCCCGAACCGACATAATGCTGGATAAAGAAGGGGATTGCTGGATTCTCGAGACGAATACCTTGCCGGGTATGACGAAGACCTCTTTGATTCCCGATGCCGCTCGTGTTGTCGGCATGGATTTCCCCGGTTTGCGAAAAGCTCATCGAGCTTGCTCTTTCTTAAGGGGTTGGCAGAGACTTGGTTCCAAGGCGCGGTTCAAACCGCGCCTTTTTTAGCGCTAAAAGATGTCCATGCAATGCAGGAACCATAGAATACATGCAACAACGCCCAGGATGAATGCCCAGCTTATGATGTAGCATCCGATATTCTTGCTTCTTCCAAGATCGAGCACTTTGTCGTGGACGCTCCTATGGTCTTTCAGTATCACGCTCGATACTTCGTTGTCGGGTATCTTCACCTTGCTCGAAGGCTTCCAGCTTGACGGGTCTTTTGCAATTTCTTCAGCTGACCGAGCGCTTAGAGAAGGGTCGGGCCGCAGGCCTCGAGCGGCTTCTCGGGCGAATGATGACGCAAACGAGCGAAACGATTCGGCATGCTTTGGCGAATAGGCCATAATCGCAACCTGCCCCCAATAGGCGTTTTCCCCAAGAGCTTCGCTATAGGCAGTGAAGCTGAGGACATAGGCTATTTCCCAGTCTTTAGCCTGTAGGACGGCAAGCGTGTGCGACATGTTCTGGTCGAGAAATCCAATGGCCTGTCCGTAAGGGTTTACGAGCCAAGCTTGGCGATGCTTGTGCTCGTCGAGCCTCCATTCGATGGACCCCCTATCTCCTACTGCATTATCGGGGCCTGCGAGTGCCGCGCCGCTGCGCTTATCTTTTGTCTGAAATGTGGCATACGTGCCGAAATAGATGTCGGACGCGTTGAGAGGCGCCATGATATTCCTTTCGTGGTAGGCTTACTGTCTACGGTTGATTGAAAGATGAGGACATGTAGAACATGAGTGTATACGACTTCGTATCCCAGGGTACTCCAGATGATATCGTCGAGCGCTATGTAGCTTTGAAAAACGATGCGGAAACCTCCGATTTCGGCGTTCTCGATCGCAATGTCGTCATCCTCGATACCGAGACGACGGGCTTCTCGCAAAATCATGACGAACTTACGCAGATAGCGGCCGCCCGCCTTGAGTGCGGCGTTGTGACCGAGTGGTTCGTAACGTTCGTTAATCCAGGGAAGCATATACCCGACGAAGTGGCCCGTTTGACTGATATTCACGACGAAGATGTAGCAGATGCCCCTCTTCCTGACGAGGCGCGTGCCCGTTTGGTCGAGTTTATTGGCGATGCGACCGTGGTGGCTCATAACGCTGCTTTCGATAAGGGCTTCGCGACGAAAACGCCATCCGGCTATCCTCTTCTTGAGAATCTTTGGGTCGATTCGCTCGATCTGGCGCGCATTGCGCTTCCTCGCCTGAAATCGCACAGGCTTATAGACCTGGTAAAGGCGTTCGATGCTCCTCTTTCGACGCATCGCGCCGACGCCGACGTGGAGGCATTGTGCGCCGTGTATAGGATCCTGCTTGCCGCCATCCAGGCTATGCCTCTCGATCTTGTTGAATACATCGCAAAGCTCGCTCCTGTCGAAGAATGGCCGACGGGAGCGGTATTCGGCTGCATGGCGAGCCACGTGGCCGCGCTCGAGGAGGCGAAGACGGGCCCCGGAATCCAGAGGAAGAGCTACCCGCTTACCATCAGGGGGCTTCGTTCTGCGCGTTTTGCGAAGAAGGCCGCTCGAGACTCGCGAGAAGGCGGGCCTTTGTGTTCCGAGGCGAAAGGCGAGCTTCTTGCCGCTTACGATACGGTCGCGTCTTCGACTCGGCTTAGGGAAGACGGCGTTTTGGAGTTTCCCGATGTATGTGAGGTGGAAGAGGCGTTTTCTTCCCAAGGCATCGTGGGCGGGCTTTACGAAGGCTACGAACCGCGGGCTGAGCAGAATGTCATGGCATCGCAGGTTCTCAGGTCTTTTTCGACAGGAAGGAACCTTGTCGTGGAGGCGGGGACCGGCGTGGGAAAGTCCATGGCATACCTTCTCCCGAGCGCTCTTCTCGCATTGAGGAACAATACCGCCGTGGGCGTTGCCACGAAGACGAATGCGCTTCTCGACCAAATCGTGTACAAAGAGCTTCCTCTGCTGAACGAAGGATTGAAACAGCAGGGTTTCGGAGCGCTTGAATATGTGGCCCTTAAGGGGTTTTCTCACTACCCCTGTCTTCGACTGGTCGATAAATTGATGAACGACGGAGCCTCGAGCGTCATGGTTATGGGGAAGCAGGTGAGTCAGGCGCCCTCCATTGCCGCGCTGCTCTCTTTCGTTGAACAGACGGAATATGACGACATGGACGGGTTGAAGCTCGATTTCAAAACGCTGCCTCGATACGCGTTCACCACGACGTCGAGGGATTGCCTGAAGAGGAAATGCCCCTACTACGGCACGTATTGCTTCGTGCACGGCCTGAGGAAGAAAGCCGAAACGGCGCATGTCGTGGTAACGAACCACTCTTTGTTCTTCTGCGATGTGGCTGCCGATGGGGGCCTGCTTCCCGATATTCGTTTCTGGGTTATAGACGAGGCCCACGGCGCAGAGGCGGAAGCGCGTCGCGCGCTTGCCGTCACCCTTGATGCGGCGGAGATAGTGCGTCTTGCGAACAGGCTTGCTTCTGATGAGGCGAGGCGTAATCCGTTCGTTCGCGTTGAACGCTGTGCTCCGCTCGATTCTGGCTCCCAGCCCGAAGCGAGCACTCTGTTCTATGCATTGACGGAGAAAGCCCGAGTCCGCGGCAAGGCGTTCAGCGAATGCGCAATCGAATTCGCCCATCATATGAAAGACCTTGTTGGCTGCGATACCAACAAGAGCAATAAAAGCTACGAAACCATAGAGCTATGGATCAACGACGATGTTCGCAGCGACGAAAGGTTTCAAACGCTCCGCGGCTTTGCGAAGGATTTCCGCGAAGCCGCCGAGAAGCTGATAACCTCCGGAAACGAACTCGTCGCTTTTCTCGACGGAGTGGATGGAGCTGCCGATTGCCAGCGTGACATTGCCACGATCGTCATAGATGCGAAGGAGATGCTCCAGTCGAGCGAGCTTATCATGGAGACGGCCGATCCGAAATTCGTGTATTCGGCGAAGCTGTCGAAAAAGCCCGAGCGAGTTTCCGAGGCTCTTCAGGCGCAAATCATCGATGTCGGGCAGATGTTGAGGGAAACGCTGTACGAGAAAACCGAGAGTATCGCCTATGCAAGCGCGACGATAACCATTGGGAGGGACTTCAAGAACTTCATCGGCTCCATGGGTCTCAACTCGAGCGAATCATCCCAGACCGACACCTGTCTTTTAGGGTCGAGCTACGATTACGATGCCAATATGCAGGTTCTCGTGATAAACGACATACCCGAGCCAAACCAGCCGGGGTATCTCGAATCCCTCCAGAGGCTTCTCGCTCAAGCCCATGTGGCGCAGCAAGGAAGCATGCTCACTTTGTTTACCAACCGCAGGGAGATGGAAGCCTGCTTCGACGCGGTGGACCCCGTCATGAAAGAGAGCGGGCTGAGGTTGGTATGCCAGAAATGGGGCGTTTCGACCAAGGGCCTTCGCGACGATTTCCTGAAAGACGAACACCTCTCGCTCTTTGCGCTGAAGAGCTTCTGGGAGGGGTTCGACGCTCCGGGGGCAACCTTGAAAAGCGTTGTCATACCGAAGCTTCCTTTCGCAAAGCCTACGGACCCCCTGTCGTGCGAACGTGCTCTTCGCGATCAGTCGGCATGGTCTCATTACACGCTTCCTCAGGCTGTTATAGAAATAAAGCAGGCGGCGGGAAGGCTCATCAGGTCGTCCACGGATAAGGGTGTTCTCGTTCTTGCCGATAGGAGGCTTCTGACGAAAGGGTATGGAAAGGTATTTTTGAATTCGCTGCCGTCACGTACCATTCGTTTTTGCAGCATTGACGAAGCAGTGGAGGTATTGCGCGAGAACAGGGCGTAGGAAAGACACCTTGCCCTTAGCGACGGAGGCGAAATGCCTTGGTCGTGAAAACATGCGTTCGAGGGCAGAGCAAAGGAGGCGAAGTGGCGCGCAAGGAAAAGGGAAGCACCCATCTTTTCAAAGACATGGCCACGAGCCTTCATATTAAAAAGAACACGGCGGGCAGATCGAACGAGATCTCCCTGTCGGTCCTCGACGGGTTGAAGAGTCAAGCGGACGACAGATTGGGGGAGGCCGACCAGAAAGTCCGCTTGGGAGACTTGTCTATATTTACGGTTTCTCCGAAGAAGGAGAAGAAAGCCTCCTTTATAGACAGGCCCTCTTCAAGCTCGGCCGATTCTTCCCATCAAGGCGCCTCCCGTATTGCGCAGGAAAGTAAGCGCGCCGCAAAGCGAAAGAGGAAGGAAAAAGCTTCTTCGGGCGAGAAGGGCGACACGACCCGCCCTCGTTCCTTCGTTCAGGCTTCCGAAGAGAGACGCATCGGCGAAGACGCGCAAAGAGAGAATGCGCGCGCGTGCTGGCGGATCCGATGCCGAAATCAAGAGAAGAAAGAGAGCGCGCAGGATACGCCGCGCAATCGTTGCGACGCTTGTGTCTTCTGTGTCGGTTGCCGCATTGGCCATCGGCGGCCTGTATGTCACGAGGGAATATCAGGAATATACGAGAAGCATGGGCTTGCTTGACAAGGCGTTTACGGAGATATCCAGAGCGGACGAACTTGTCATCGAGATGGACGAGATCGTGACCCAAGAAGTTACCGAGGCATCTCGTGACGAAATGGCGTCGGTCGGGCAGGGGATGGAGGATGCCGAGCTTCATCTTAAGGCGGCCACTGCCTTTGCCGAGGAAGTCACGGCGGACATGGCATCCCAAGAAAGCAAGGATGCGGCCGCAAAGGTGGTCGAATCGGCGGATGCGAGAAGAGCCATGATGCAGCACGCCGAAGTTCTCATGAAGGCAGACATCGAGGCCCTAGAAGCGGTTTCGGTGGCCGAAGAGGCCTGGAATGTCGTAGAGGAAGCGAATGGCTTGATGCAGGAGGCCGCAGCGCTGGTTTCTGATACGACGGTGGAGAACACGAGAGAATCGCAGGCGAAAAGCGAGCAGGCCACAGAGCTTCTCGAGGGGGCTTCGGCGAAGCTTGACGAAGCGTCGGGCCTGTACCCCGAGGCCGACTTCTCCGTTTTGAGGGAATACATCGCAAAGCGCATAGAGCAGAATGGATTCGCGGTGCAAAGCGACCAGGCTATCTATGTGCAAGACAAGGCAACGGCGGAATCGTTCAATGAGGAGTACAATCGGGCTGATACCGAGGCCGTCGATTTGGCGTCGCGTCTTCCGGAAAAGCCCGCACAGCCGATTCTCGACGCTTTTCAGGAAGACGTTGAAGAGGAGAGAGCTCTCTATTTCGAGGCTCGTCAACGGGCTGCTGAATCGGATGCGTTTATTAGGGAATATCTAGGAGAGCCAATCGGATAAGTTATACTGTCCTGCGAATATGCCTATATTCGAGTTGATATCGACATTAAGAAGGTCAGTATGAGCACACCTATAGACCATATCGCCTACCTCTCCCAGGAGATCGGGCCTCGTCCAGCAGGCACGGAGGAAGAGCAGCAGGCGGCTCTCTATATCACGGAGCGCTTCCAGAAGGAATCTCATTTGCCGGTGGCAATAGAGGATTTCACCTGCAATGCGAATCCTCTCATGCCTAAGTTGATTTGTTACGCCGTCACAATCGTGGCGACGATTCTTGCTCTGTTCGTTCCTGTTCTTGCGATTCCGGCGGTCGTTGCGGCTGTGCTCTCTGCAGCGATATATATTGCAGAATCGTTCGACAAGCCCGTGCTCTCTCAGCTTTTCATGAAAGGCGTAAGTCAGAACGTTGTCGCGAAATACGAGCCGGCGAACGATTCTGAAGGGTCTGGAACGCGCCGCCGCAAGGTCATCCTGGTGGCGAACTACGATAGCGGCAAGGTTCGCCACGACCTCTCCGGCCTTTTGGTCGGTTTCCAGAAACCTCTCCAGTACACGGTTATGGGGTCCATGTGCCTCCTTCCCCTGATTCTGCTTATGCGTCAGGTTCTTTTCAACGGGGAGGGAGTTGCCGGCACGGTTCTCATGGCTTTGTCCTTGATTCTTGCTGTTGTCGTAGCTGCCCCTGCGGTTTTTTCCATCATGGAGAAGATGGCGGCATATAACGAAGGCGCGAATGCGAACGCAGCCGGTATTGCGGTTATGCTCGAAGTTGCTCGTCGTATCAGCGATGGGGAAGCGACGTCTGAGTCTGCGGGGGAAGGCGTTATGCACGGCGAAGAGGAGGCGTATGCCGCAGGAGTCGTTCCGGATGGGGCGACCATTTCCTATGAATACGGAACCTCTGATGGCCGACGCGCAGAGCGTGCACATGATATATCGGACAATTTGGCCCAGGTGAAAGAGGGCCCGATCGGTGCGGCGACCGACGAAGAGGTATCTCGGTCGCGCAAAGAAACTCGCAGTGCTTTGTCGAGTGCGCCCGTCGATACCCTCGCTGCCGCTGCCGCCAAGGCCGCGGAGCTTCATGAGGCGGCTCAGGCGGCCGAAGCTGCCGAACGCGCCCGCAAGGAGGCTGAAGAGCTTGCAGCTGCGTACGAGCTCGAGCAAGAGCGCATTCGCGAAGAGGAAAGGGCTAAAGCGCTCGAAGAAGCTGCCAAGAAACCTGCGCCCAACGTGCCTGATTGGTATTTGAAGGCTACGGAAAAAGCTCGTAAGAACTATCCGCAAAATCTTGTCGCGAGCGATTCCTCGTATCGTTCTCGCTATGCGGTTCGCCCTGAAGAGCCGCAGGTGGTTGGAATAGAGGAAGCCCCCGAAGAGCCCGTGGGTGAAATCGAGGAGATTCTCGGGTCGGCTGCCCCTGTTCCTTATGTCGATGATTTCATAGAGTCCCGCACGTTCGACGGTGAAAATCAGCCGGCGATTCAGAGGGAAGAGCTTTCCGAGAACGTTGTAGAGCTTTCTGGCGAGGCCTGCTCTGAAGAAGAGAATGCCGCACCTGCCGAATCCGACAACGATGCAGTTCAGAAGGATTCCTCTGCCGAGGGGGATGCGCATGAAGGCGCCGACGCCGCAGATGGCCATCAGGATTCCGTTATCAATGAGGCTTTACAGGCCGACGCAACCGTGCAGGCTGTTGAAGAGCCGTCCGATTCGTTCGATTTCGGAGATGACGGCCATCAGTCTATGGGCGTGATGTCGGTGGATGCGTTCTTGGAAGAAGAGACTTCGGCTCAAGATGCCCAAGATGGAAAACAGGGCGAGGATCCCCAGGATCTTCCTGTGCTTGATTTTTCGAATACGGGGCGCACGGCGGCGATGCCCCCCGTCGAAGGGACTGGGGTCGGCCAAAGGGACGAAAGCGTCGCCTTCCCTGCGGCGGATGGGTCGCGCACTACAGCGATGCCTGCTGTCTCGGATGCCGGAAACCTTGATCTTGACGCGCTGCGCATGGTTGCGGAGGGGTTGGACAACGGCTCCGAAGCCGTCCGGATTTCCGAAGATACCGCTGCGGTGAACCCTCAGGTTATGTATTACAATCCGCCGGAGGATCGCTCTCAAGAACTTCGCGATCGCGCTCGCAAGGAAAGGGCAGTCGTCACGCTTACCGCGGACGAGATGGAAGACATGGCCGTCAGCGTGAGCGAGGCCGAGCCTATGGCTTCCGCCGCGCAGGTCGTCTCTGTCGCCTCTTCGCGCATGTCCGACTCTGTGGCGGCGTCCGAGGGCGCCAGCGTTCTTTCTCAGGAGGAGGCTGCGGAAATCAGCAGCGAACCTTCCGCTCCTAACGTTGCGCAGGAGTCCGTCTCGGTTGCCTCTGAGGCGACAGCGGCTCTCCCTGCCGTCGGCGGTCTTGAACCGAAGAGCGAACCTTCCGCCGCAAAGGCCGAGCGTCGCATTCCTTCCATTCCCTCCATCGACCAGGCCCTAGGCAGGGTCGTAATACCGAGGATTCCCAAGGTCGATCTTCCGAGCATTGTCTTGCCTCCGGTTTCGGCCCCCGAGCCGAAGCCCATTTCGTTCGACGATCTTCGTCAGCGCGCACCTTTGGCAAGCGTTGTCGAATCGAACGGGCAAGAGGCCGCCAAGAATCTTCTTTCGACCACGCTTCCCTCCATCGAGGGGGCTCCTTCGTTCAATCGGGGAGAGACCGTGGCGAAGGCCCTACCTCAGAACAACAGCGTGAGCGTGACAGGCTCGTTCGCCGCTATCGGGGCTATCGGGGCGGAGCCTGTAGGAGATGAACTTCTCGAGAACGTCGATCCTGACGACATCTATGTCGATGATGCGGACGATTCCGTGTTCGAGGAAGAGTTCACCGAAACAGGCGCGTTCGCTGGTCCTGGGTATGTCGAGATGCCTCAGTCGCGTGTTGGGAAATTCTTCGGCAAGTTCCGTCGCAAGAAGGAAAAGAAAGAAGAGAGCGCCCATGAATGGCTCGGCGTAGACGAGGACTTTGACGCTCGCTCGGCCGGCAAGGCGCGTGGAAGCTGGGAAAGCTTCCGCGAGGACGATGACGAGTGGCAGGGTGGAGCTTCAAGCAACGCCACTCCCAAGAATGGTCGGGACGAGGAGGGCGCGGCGGAGGACGCCGAGGCCCCGAACGTCGCCAAAGTGTTCCCGCGGTATCCTCGGATGCGTTTGCGGCCGCTCTCGCTGCGGCAAATGCTGCTGCGGAAGCTTCGGGCAACCCTGTCGTTTCGGAGGACGTGCATCAGCCTCATGAGGAGGATATCCAGGAGATTTATTCCTTCGCAGCGGGGGACATCAACACCGAAGTGTGGTTTGTCGCCCTCGGTTCCGATTTGGCAGGCAATGGAGGCATCAAGGCATTCTTGGCCGATCACGCTTCCGATATGCGTGGTGCTGTCATTGTGAACCTCGAGGCGCTTGGCGCGGGAACTCTGTCTTATCTCGAAAGAGAAGGTGCTATCAAGCAGGTGTCTTGCTCGCCGCGTATGAAGAGGTTCATACGCAAGGCCTCTCAAGCATCCGGAGTTGACATCCGTGCCGAGAGGGTGGATTGGCGCGAGAGTCCCGCAAGCTATGCTCAGAAGCATCGCATGCAGGCCATGACGCTGGTTGGCATGGACGGAAAGAAGCCTGCGTATTATGCCGAGGCGGACGATATTCTGGAGAATATTGACGCCGAGGCTCTCAATAGAAGCGCGAATGTCGTCGTGGAGCTCCTTAAGAACATCTAGGCGAAAGCCGCATCGGTAAAAACGATGCGGCTTTTTTCATACGTATGAACCCCGTGTTTATTGGGTTTTGGGATAAGTTGAATTTGGCAAATACGTTATGATGACATTTCCCGCAGGGGTGGCGTTTATCTGGCTATTTCTGCGGCATTTCGTACTACGTTTGGAGGCAACCATGGCTATTGAGGCATACTGCGTGAAGTGCAAGGCAAAGAAGGTCATGCAGGATCCCGTCGAGGGAACCACAAAAAACGGCAAGCCCATCACGAAAGGTAAATGCCCCGATTGCGGCACCACCATCTGCCGCATTGGTGCCGCCAAGTAAAGGCTTCTCAGCACTGTATAGCAAGCATGAAAAGGCCCGAGCTTCCATCGATGAAGCTCGGGCCTTTGTCTTGTCGGCTATTGCGTTCGCCGAACGGGCTACTCGGGCGTGCCGTCGCCGAACAAGAGTTCACGCTCCGGTCCGGTGAGAGCGGCGCGTGCCTGGTCGCGCAGGTTGTTCATGCCGCTGAGGAATTGGAGGTACATGACGAGGGTCAGATAGCGGCGTTTGGGGGTAAGGGTGAGCTCGTTTTCGTCATCGGTGGCGAATGCTTTATTGAGGCGCATGTACGACATCTCTGCAGGAAGACCGCGTTCTACGCTGCAGCCGAAATCGCGTTCGAACTGCTTCTTATCGAGCCTGAGATCGTAAAGCTGCAGCAAGAACCTGTATCGCATCAGGTCGTGCTTTCCCAGCTTGGTTTTCCCCATGATGGACATCGACCCGCTTGAAACGGCGCTGTTGTAATCTGCGATGCTGAAGTTGTTGACGTAGAGGCATCCGTCAAGGTGGCTGATGCTGCCGCTTCCTATGGCCGGATACTCTTCGTAGGAAACCGCGTATTCGTCAACTTCAACATTGTTGCTGCATCCGCAAGGCTTGGCGCTGCTGCCGAGCCTGTTGAATGTCCAGAGCGTTCTTCTGTCGAATTGAGGGTCGGCTCCGCCCGTCAGCTGTTCATCGATTATGTTGTAGAAGGTATATTCACGATTGTAATCGACCTTGCCAAGGGTTGAAGACATCTTCCTTGTCGTAGCCGACGAAACGTATAACGGCGAGAAGGTCACCTGGTCGCACGCGCACGCCTTGATGGTCTCGATATCGTTGAGCAGCGAATCCTCTGTCTGCGAGGGGAAGTTGAAGATCATGTCGACATTGAAGTCATCGAAGTACGAAGACGCTTCGCCGATGCGCTCAAAGATTTCTTCGCCGCTGCCGTATTTCTCGTAGCGGTCCATCTGTTTCAAGAGGTCGTCATCGAAGCTCTGAACGCCGACTGAAAGGCGTTGAACGCGATCTTTGAGCTTGTCGAGATACGGCTTGGTCAGGTGGTTGGGGTTCGTCTCAGAAGACACTTCTTTTATGTTGAAGTTCTCGCGGGCGAGGTCGAGGGTTTCGCACAGCTCATCAATCATGATCGTAGGCGTGCCTCCTCCGACGTAAATGCTTTCGAAGTCGTAGCCGAGGTCTTTGAGCATGAGCATCTCTTTGCGCATGTTTTCGAAATAAGGGGCTGCGACTTCTTCCTTGAATGGGTATCGATTGAAGCTGCAGTATGGGCACAATCGTTCGCAGAACGGTACATGCATATAGAGCATGTACCGCTGGTTGGGCTTTGCTTCCGGCATTGTGGAATCGTCGGTGATGTTCAAAGCAAGGTGCTTCTTCGTCATGGATTTGACGATGGAAGTTAGCATACGCTCCGAAAGCACGGTGTCTCCTTTTCGTTACGGGCTGTCGACGCACCATGATAGACTCATCTGCTGTATATGCGGTGATATTTTTTAGGAGCTTTGTCTTTTTGCGGATAAACTTCAGCCGTTTGCCGTTTTCTCGAAGGGTGAGAAGCTTTCAATGTGCGACGTCCCGTAGGGGCGCCGATGCGGCTTCATTTGAAGCGAAGGTGAACTCGGCGATGTTTTCCGCTGACAAGGTGTCTCGATGCGCTATACTGTCTAATGCTTTCATGCGGGTGTGGCCAAGTGGTAAGGCAAAAGCTTCCCAAGCTTTCATTCGCGGGTTCGAGTCCCGTCACCCGCTCCAGGTATATGCAAGCCGCCGATGGGTTTCTGCCGGCGGCTTTTTTATTTCGTGGGAAATGCTCTTCGGGTCCTGTTGTCGTACGATCCGTCTACGTCGTGTCGAATGAGGCGGGGTGTTTTGCTCCGTGCTTTAGTTTCCGACTTTCGCGTTCCGGGGCACAACTTCAAAGGAATGTACGTGCCGTTTTTAAGCGTGGGCGATATTCGGCAATCTTAGATCGTGGTCTTCGGCGGGAACAGATGCAACATGCTGCTCGTCGAAAGCCGCTCCTATGATTGCAGCATCGCTCCTTGTTTTAGAGAGGAAGGAATCGTAATTTCCTCCGCCGTATCCGAGCCTCATCAGCGAATCGTCGAATGCAACCATGGGAATTACGGCGAAGTCCACCTCTTCAGGAAATACCGCAGGATAGTTTTTTACGGCCGCGTCGTTCGTTGCATAAGCCCTGATGGGACTTATGATGAAAGGGACTTCTTGCGCGCGGTACTGTTCATAGGAAACAGATCGCATAATCATTGAGGGGCGTACAGGCGGTTTGTTGCGCTCCGGTTTGCACCGCTGTTGGGTGCCTTGCTCGTCTTTGTCTTGCTGCTCGACTTTGCTCATGCAGGGGAAGGCCACGCGTGCGCCGCATTCGTAGGCGTATTCGATGAAATCTTCCAGGTCGACCTCGCTGTTCATTGCGGCGTACACAGCGACAGTCGGGTGAGCCTTGGTAGCGCAGACGCGCTTGAATTCTTCGGCAATACGCTGGCAGACGCATTTGGATTTCGTGCGCCTTGCTTCTTCGGGGATGGCATCTCTGCGCGCAATGACTTCGCGGCGCAGGGTTCGCTTTCTTTCGAGGATGTCTTCGGGTTTACACACGGTGGTAATCTTCTCCAGGGCAATCTCTTACAGAATGGATGCGGGTTCTTCATCCTTGACGCATACGAGTGGAATGCGCGATTTGAGCAATGCCACCCAGAATGCCAGCGCTATGGACATGAAAACCACAATGAGAATGGCAATGCCCATGACAAAGTTCGTCCAAGGAAGTGCGGCAAGCGCCATGCCAATGGCTCCGATTCCCGTGCGAATGCAATTCATCAGGGCGGAGGCCGACCCTGCATCGCGCTTCTGTTGCTCGAGCAGGATGTTCATGCAGTAAGGACGGGTGCACGATTCGGCCATGGCAAAAGCGACGAAGCATGCGCAGAACGCATAGGGGCTGTTCTGGCCTACGAGCATCATTGCGATGCCCATGGCCCCCGCAAATACCAGCATGATGGTGGTGAAGCGAATGACCGAAACGCGCCGCGATGCCACCATCCAGATGAAGGGGCCGGCAGCCATGAGGATGGCGGCCACGGCGAAAAAGAGGCTGTAACCTACTTCGCCGACGCCGAAGAAGTCGACATAGATATACGATCCCACTGCGATATACCCCATGAAAGGTATTTCGAAAAGGCTGGTCAGAAACAGAAAAGATATAAAACCAGGGTTTTTGCCAACGACGACTAGCTGTTTCATGGTTTGCAAGAAATTGCCGTCGGAACGTTCGTTTTCAGAAAGAGTTTCCTTGAACGTGAGGGACAGGCCGAAGCAGGCCACTCCTACGATCGAAAGAATGAGAAACGTCGCTCTCCAGTCGGCAACAGCCAAAACACCCGCTCCGATAACGGGGGCTGTGGCAGGACCAATAACGAAAAGCACCTGGATGACAGAGAGAATCTTTTCGCGGTAGTACGTCTGAAACGAGTCCTTGACGACGGCCGTGCATACCGCGCTTATGGATCCGGCACCTAGGGCTTGGATGACGCGAAATGCGATGAGGAGTTCGATCGAGGAGGCAATCGCGCATGCGGCCGATCCGACGGTGTAGAGGCCTACGCCTGCAAGAAGCACGGGCTTCCTGCCGTATTTGTCGCTCAAAGGACCGAAGAACAGCATTCCTAACGCGAAAAAGACGTAGTAGCCGACCAGCGTCATGTTCACCATGGATACGTCGGTGTTGAAATACTGCGCCATGCCGGGAACGGCAGGCGTGTACATGTCGAGGGAGAGGGGGGTTATGAGCGAGGAGGCGACGAGCAGGATAATGAGTCCAGCGGCGCCGAGTCTCGGTTGGGGCTGTACAAGCCAATCTCTGATAGACAATGCCATGGTGTTGCTTTCCGTTGTGTGCTGCAGGGATGGAACGAATTCCGAGGCGATATTGGCATTCCGAAGACGGGTTTTGCGGGCGAATACCGCTTGATATGCAAGTGTACAGCACGCAGGGTAAAAAAATGAGTTTTATTACTTGACGGTCGGTATATTCTTGGCTAATATAAACGAACTGCATGAGACATGCGCCGTTACCTCAGCTGGATAGAGGGACTGACTACGAATCAGTACGTCGGGGGTTCGAATCCCTCACGGCGCACCACTTGCACTTCAAGCCCGCATAGCGGGCTTTTTTTATCCCGACTGATGCTTGGGTCTTCTGGTTTTGCAAACTTTTTCGGTTATGAGCCCGGAAAAGCGTCCATGTAGGCGGAAATGCCGCCTTTCCCTTCGTGTCTGAAATCCCATTCTTTTTTGACCCGGTGCTTGCAAATTTTCAAAGCACTTGCCACACGGGCGGGTTCGTAACCGAAAAGACTTTTCATTTTTGGTCCTTGCTTGCTCCCTTGAGACAAGGAGTTGGTTCGGTTCTGTTTGGCGGACGTTCGAGGCGGAGGCGCAAACGGGGGTTGGGATGAAGGTCCAAGACGGCCTCCATGGCTGAAGGCTTGCGATGATCGTTTCGATGGATTTAAAAGCAAGGGATTCGTGATGGGGGTCGCTTCTCGGCGTTGTCAGAAAAATGTTTTGACAGGGTCGGTCAAAGCTGCTATTCTTATCGGGCTGCTTAAAGATGCGCCGTTACCTCAGCTGGATAGAGGGACTGACTACGAATCAGTACGTCGGGGGTTCGAATCCCTCACGGCGCACCACTTTTCTTCAGAAGAGAGGCAGTTGCGGCGCGTAAGCGCCTTTTTTATTTTCTAGGGGTTTCCTAGTGTTCACGAGGAGAAAAGGTTCGACTTGAAGGTTCGAAAACACAACAACCGCTAATCAGCCTTTGCCTCGTCGCTCCCATGCGCACGGCCAAAGGCCGATTGCGCACGAAGGGGAGCTATGTTCTATTTGTCTAACATGCTCGGGCGGCCTGTGTATGATTCTACGGGTGAAAAGCTCGGCACGGTATCTGACCTTGCCATTTCTACGGGCGAGGTTTTTCCACGCATCACCTCGCTTGCATTCAAGGGGCCTGGTCGCACGCCCTTTATGATTAGCTGGCGCAAATACGTCGAAGATTTCACCGAAGACGAGGTTCGTCTCAACACCGAGTCTTACAACATTCGCTTCAGCTACCTTCAGCCCACTGAGGTTCTTCTTGCTCGCGATTTGCTCGACCAGCAGATCGTTGATACGCAGGGCTTGAAAATTGTTCGCGTAAACGACCTGAAGCTTTCTCCGTCTGGGTCGCAGCTGCGGCTTTAGGCGCCGAAGTTGGCGTGAGGGGCATTTTGCGCGGTCTGCACCCGTTGCTTGAAAAGGCCGTGGTTTCGGGCGCAAAGCTTCTCAATAGGAAAATCGAAGAGAAGATCGTCGCCTGGAACTACATGGACCTGCTTGACCGAGACCTGTCGAAGGTGAAGCTTTCCGTGACCCACAAGCGCCTTGACGAGCTGCATCCTGCCGACGTTGCAGACATCCTCGAACAACTCGACCCCAAACAGCGTGCAGAGGTGTTCAACCATCTCGACGATGCGCGCTCCGCCGAGGTTATCGCCGAGTTGGAAGACGAATTCCAGGCTGAGACGCTTGACGACATGGAAGATAGCGAAGTCTCCGGTCTGCTCGGTCAGATGGATCCGGACGACGCGGCCGACATCATCCGCGATCTTCCCTATGAGAAGGCCGAGACCCTGTTGCGCCTTATGGGCGTGGAAGACGCCGCTGAGATTCGCCGTCTGCTCGGATATCGCGAAAACACCGCGGGTGGCATGATGACCACGCGTTTCGTGGCTTTGAGCGAAGACGATACGGTGGGCGAGGCGATCGAGACGCTTCGTCATCTGGACGAAGATTTCCCCACGGTTCACTACGTGTACGTGCTCGAGGAGGACAGCGAAAAGCTCGTCGGTGTCATGTCCATGCGCACGTTGGTTCTGGCGCATAATGACACGCGTCTGGGCGACGTCATGTACACCGACATCATCAGCGTTCCTCCCGATGAGGACGAAGAAGAAGTTGCATCGGATATTTCGAAGTACGACTTGGTTGCTCTTCCGGTAGTTGACGAAGGCGGCCATATGCTCGGTCTGGTTACGGTCGACGATGCGCTGGATGTCATCGAGGAAAGCACCGAAACGGAGAAGACCACCAACCTCTGGATGAAGGTTGCCCTTGCCATTGCGGGAGGCGTCATGTTCTTGGCGCTTTACACCGCGGTCATCATGCGTCTCATGGAGGTGGGCTAATGGCTGCCATCAAGAAGGGCGCGTCGTACGACGAAGTCATGCAGGCTGTCGCTGAAGGCGACCAGGACGCCATCGAGGTGGCGTCGTCCGGTGGTTTGACATCGAGCGAAGAGCGCGGAGAAACCGCGAAGAAGCGGGCGAAGATCCTCCTCATCTTGGGGGCCATGGGCCCTGGCGTTGTGAGCGCCATGGCGGGCAACGATGCCGGCGGCATATCGACATATTCTACGGCGGGTGCCGATTTCGGCTATGCAACGCTCTGGGTCATTCCTGTCATGTGCGTTCTTCTCATGGTCGTTCAGATGACGGCTGCACGTATGGGGGCAGTCACCGGCAAGGGGTTCGCTGCTCTTATTCGCGAACGTTTCGGCATTCGCCTTACCGCGCTTGCTATGGGCGCGCTGCTTATTGGCAACGTGGCTACAACGTTCAGCGAGTTTGCTGGTATTGCCAGCGGCATGGAGCTGTTCGGCATTCCCCGCCTTGCTAGCGTACCGGTGGCGGCGCTTGTGGTGTGGCTTCTTGTGGTCAAAGGCAGCTATAAAAGCGTGGAAAAGATTTTCCTCGCTGTTTCGCTGGTGTTCGTAACGTATGTTGTAGCGGCGTTTTTGGCTGGTCCGAACTGGGGAGATGTCGTGCAGGCGACGGTTATTCCGCAGATTCCCGCAGACACTCATTTCGTATCGCTCGTTATTGCCATGATTGGTACCACCATTGCGCCGTGGATGATGTTTTTCACGCAGAGCAACGTTGTGGACAAGGGCATCACGGATGACCGTCAGGAAATGATGCTGCAGAAGGTGGACGTGGCCACGGGAACCATCGTTGCGTGTCTGGTGGCGTGGTTCATCATCATTACAACGGGTGCCGTGTTGTACCCGCAAGGCCTTGCCATCGATTCTGCGGCCGATGCGGCCAACGCGTTGGCTCCTTTTGCCGGCGAATATGCGCAAATCCTTTTCGCGGCGGGCCTGACGGCGGCAAGCTTTCTAGCGGCCTGCGTGCTTCCTCTTACGACGTCCTTTGTCATCTGTGAGGCGTTCGGCTGGGAAGCGGGCGTTGATTTCACCTGGAAAGAAGCCCCTATGTTCAAGGGCATCTTCACGTCGGTCATCGTCTTCTCCGCTGTCGTGGTGCTTATTCCCAACCTCGATCTTATGGGAATCATGCTTACCGCCCAGTTCATCAACGGCGTAATTCTGCCCGTTCTCCTGGTCTTCATGGCGCTTATTGCTGCGGACAAGCGCATTATGGGCTCGTTTGTCAGCAAATGGGGCGGGAAAATTGTCATCTGGGCCACTGTTGCCATTGTGACGGTTCTTACCGTGGCGCTTTTGGTTATGCAGATTCTGGGAATTTAGCTGAAGACCCTGCCGTTCACGTGCTTCTTTAGGCTCCCTGTGGGCGCCTTCGCTTCTCCGATGCGTTTGCTTCGTACAATGCAATGATGTTCGCGCGCTTTAACGCATGCGGCCGCGTTTCGCCTCTGCATTTGATTGCGCGCCAACGAAAGAACAGTTCTACGGAATCGGACCAATGAAGGAGGTCGTCGACATGGGCAGGGTTTTCAACTTCTCTGCAGGCCCCGCGGTACTGCCTGAAGAAGTTCTGCGCGAAGCCGCCGAAGAAATGCTGGATTACAAGGGTTGCGGCATGTCAGTCATGGAGATGAGCCACCGATCTAAGATGTTCGATGAAATCATCACGACGGCCGAACAGGATTTGCGCGATTTGATGGGAATTCCCGACAATTATCGCGTGCTGTTCCTGCAGGGCGGCGCGTCAACTCAGTTCGCTATGATTCCCATGAATCTCATGAAAACCGGCAAGGCCGATTACATCGTGTCCGGCTCTTGGTCGAAGAAGGCGTGGAAAGAGGCTCAGATTTTCGGCGAAGCACGTTGCTTGGCGAATTCCGACGATGAGAATTTCTCCTACGTCCCCGACGTCAAGGCCATCGAGGTCAACGACGATGCCGATTATGTCTACATCTGCCAGAACGAGACCATCTACGGCACGCTCTACCGCGAGCTTCCCGATACCAAAGGCAAGCCGCTGGTGGCGGACGTCTCCTCTTGTTTTCTCTCTGAGCCGATTGACGTAGAGCGTTACGGCGTCATTTACGGCGGCGTCCAGAAGAATGTCGGCCCTGCAGGCGTATGCATCGTCATCATTCGTGAAGACCTTATTCCCGAGGAAAAGCTTCCCGGCGTGCCTACTATGATGCAGTACAAGACCCACGCAGATGCAA
This sequence comes from Slackia sp., assembly GCA_047240885.1. Lineage (GTDB taxonomy): Bacteria > Actinomycetota > Coriobacteriia > Coriobacteriales > Eggerthellaceae > Slackia. Next base: position 34,875 of record JBKTHK010000005.1, read on the forward strand.
AGAGCCTGTACAATACGCCGCCGTGCTATGGCATTTACATCTGCGGTCTTGTGTTCAAATGGCTTAAGGCCCAGGGCGGCCTTGAGGCCATGAAGAAGCGCAACGAAGAAAAGGCGCAGCTGCTGTACGACTTCCTCGACCAGAGCAAGCTGTTTAAGGGTACGGCGCGCAAGGAAGACCGCTCCATCATGAACGTTCCATTCGTTACGGGCGATGCCGATCTTGACGCGAAGTTTGTTGCCGAAGCCAAGGAAGCCGGGATCGAGAGCATCAAGGGGCACCGTAGCGTTGGCGGCATGCGCGCCAGCATCTACAACGCGATGCCTCGCAAAGGTGTAGAGGCCCTGGTTGCCTTCATGGAAAAATTCGAGAAAGAAAACCTGTAATGATGCTGCGCCGTTCAAAAGAGCGGCGCAGATGTTTTGCGGGGAGGGCGCTTTAACATTCGTCTTCATTTCGTCCGATAGGGGAGGAACACCATGTACAAAGTACATTGCTTGAACAATATCTCGGCCGAGGGTCTTGCCGTCTTGAGCGCCGATTACGAATTGACTGACAGCGTGGAAGAGGCCGACGCCATTTTGGTTCGCAGCGCCGATATGCACGAGATGGAGCTTCCTGCGAACTTGAAGGTCATTGCACGCGCCGGTGCTGGCGTGAACAATATTCCGCTGCAGAAATGCGCCGATGCCGGCATCGCGGTCTTCAATACTCCTGGCGCCAATGCGAATGCCGTCAAGGAGCTCGTGCTTGCGGGCATGCTCCTTGCCGCGCGCGACATTGTCGGCGGCATCGAGTGGGTTAAGGCCAATGCCGAAGATTCCAACGTTGGAAAAGCCGCGGAAAAGGCCAAGAAGGCATTTGCCGGCGGAGAGATTTTCGGAAAGACGCTCGGTGTGATCGGCCTGGGTGCAATTGGCGCTAAGGTCGTAGCCGCTGCCGAGGCGCTTGGCATGAAGGTTGTCGGCTATGACCCCTTCGTCAACGCAGAGCGTGCTGCAGCTATTTCGGCCGATATGACGTTCGTCACTGATCTTTCCGAGCTGTATCCCGCATGCGACTACATCACCATTCACGTGCCTGCGCTGAAAGACACGATAGGCATGGTCGACGCAGCTGCGATTGCGCAGATGAAGGAGGGCGTCGTATTCCTGAACTTCTCGCGCGACACCCTGGTTAACGATGCGGACATGGCCGCTGCGCTCGCCGAAGGCAAAGTCGCTCGTTACGTGACCGACTTCGCTAACCCTGCGGTTGCAGCCATGGAGCGCGCCATCGTTCTGCCGCATCTGGGCGCCTCCACCAAAGAAGCGGAGGACAACTGCGCCAAAATGGCGGCGCAGTCCGTCATGGATTACCTGGAGAACGGCTGCACTGTCCATAAGGTAAATTAAGCAAGAATCGTCTCTATGCGTTGACCTGATAGTTTGTCGGCGGTTTGTGCGGCTCCTCGAGTATCGCGCAAGCCGCCGATGTGTATGACGAAGGGAATTTGTCTATGCGAATTCATCCGTTCAAGGCCGTCCGCCCCGCCGACGGCGTGGCTTGCGAGGTGGCAGCGTTGCCGTACGACGTATACGATCGCGCTGAAGCTGCGGCTGCCGTTGCCGGCAAGCCGCTTTCTTTCCTAAACATCGACCGCCCTGAAACCCAATTCGATCCCGAGATGGATATGTATGCCGATGAGGTGTACGAAAAGGGTCGCGATTTGCTGTGCGAGCGCATTGCCGACGGCACGTTCGTGCGTGAGGATGCTCCGTGTCTTTTCCTCTACGAGCTTGTCATGGACGGGCGCAGCCAGGTTGGCGTTGTGACGTGTTGCGCGGTCGACGAATACGAGAACGGAACCATCAAGAAGCACGAAAATACGCTTGAGAAGAAGGAGCGCGACCGCATTCGCCATATCGATGCGCTCGATGCTCAGACCGGGCCCATCTTCCTTACCTACCGTGATAGTACGGCAGTTGACGCCTTGGTGAATGATGTCCGTACCGAAGCCCCCCTGTACGACTTTGTTTCCGAGGACGGCATTGCGCATCGTGTATGGCGTATAGCCGATCCCGAGAAGGTCAACGCGCTGGTCGAGGCATTTACCGACGTTCCTGCGGCCTATATCGCCGACGGGCACCATCGTGCCGCTTCCGCCGTGAAGGTGAGCCGCGCTCGCCGCGCGGCATGCTCTGATTGCACAGGCGATGAGGAGTTCAATTATTTCCTGTCGGTGCTTTTCCCGGCAGGCCAGCTTGCCATCCTGCCGTACAACCGTGTCGTTCGCGACCTGAATGGCCTTACGGTCGAGGAATTCTTGAATAAGCTCCAGGAGAAATACGAGATACTTCATGTTCAGGAGCCGCAGCTCGAGCCCATCGAAAAGGGTGCTATGGGCATGTACCTGCAGGGCCGTTGGTACGGATTGGGAATTCGCCCCGAGTTCGAAAGCGACGATCCTGTGGGCGGCTTGGACGCGTCGCTGCTGCAAGACCACGTGCTTTCTTCCATTCTTGGGATAGATGATCCGCGTACGAGCGGGCGTATCGAATTCGTCGGCGGCATTCGAGGCCTGGGCGAACTCGAGCGCAAGGTGAAAGCGTACGATGCGGAGGGAGGCCCTGCGGTTGCGTTCGCCATGTTCCCGACCGCTATCGAAGAGTTGCTTGCCGTGGCTGACGCGGGCATGCTTATGCCTCCTAAATCCACGTGGTTCGAGCCGAAGCTTCGCAGTGGTTTATTCATTCATGAGCTTTCGTAACCGATGACAAACGAACTGATTGTTGTGCTGGAATAAGCTCCGTTTCGTTCGGGGGGCGTCTTGTGAAGGCCCCTTCGTCGTTCGGGGCTTTCGTCTGGTAACAAGTTTGTACGGAAGTGCCGCGTCTGCTTTTCGGACGTGGCACTTTCGCATACTATAGTGATTTGCGCAAAGGACGCTTTGAAGAATCGTTGCTTCGGCTCGCTCTGAGGCTTCGGTTCGCCTGCTGTCGCAGGTGTCAAATGCTGACGTGCGCTCTATGCCTTGAAGGGATTCATGCATGAAAGGAACACCATGAAAGACTCCTTGCCCCTGTATAGGGATTTCTCGTCCATCCATGCCGTCGATCCGGAATATTATTCTGCAAAGTACGATGTGAAGCGCGGTCTGCGCAACGCCGATGGCACGGGCGTGCTGGCAGGCGTCACCAACATTTCTAACGTGCATGGCTATGTCGTGTCCGAGGGCGATAAGGTGCCCGATCGCGGCCGTCTTTCCTATCGTGGCTACAGCATCAACGACCTGGTGGACCATGCGGTTCAAGAGGACAGGTTCGGCTTCGAAGAAACCGCATACCTGCTCATGGCCGGTTCTTTGCCTACGGCTGAGGAATTCGCTCAGTTCAAGGCCCTTATCGACGAGCAGCGCGATTTGCCTGACGGCTTTACCGCGAACTACATCATGAAGCCGCCTACGCGCGACGTTATGAACTGCCTGGCTCGTTCGGTTCTCCAGCTTTATGCCTTCGATCCGAATGCTGAAGATCGCTCCGCAGAGCATGAGGTAGACACGTCCATTGCGTTGCTTTCGCGTTTACCGCGCATCATGGTGCTCGCATACCACGTCATGCGCGACAAGTTCTACGGCGATTCCATGTTCATTCATCATTTCGTCGAAGGACAGAGTACCGCAGAGACCATCCTTTCCATGCTGCGTCCCGACCGTTCCTTCACGGACGCCGAAGCGAAGATGCTCGACATCATGCTGATGCTTCATGCCGAGCATGGCGGCGGCAACAATTCCACGTTTACCTGCCGTGCGCTGACCAGCGCCGATACCGATCCGTATTCGGCATACGCAGGAGCCATTGGGAGCCTGAAGGGCGCTCGCCATGGTGGCGCCAACAACCGCACGCTCATGATGACCGACGACATCAAGGCGCATGTGGCTGACATTACCGATGAGGGGCAAGTGGCCGATTACCTGCGTAAAATTGTCAAGAAGGAAGAGTACGATCGCACGGGCCTGATTTACGGTATGGGTCATGCCGTGTATACCTTGTCCGACCCGCGCGCCGAACTGTGCCACAAGTATGCCGAAAAGCTGGTTGCCGGCACCGATTTCGAACCTGAGTTCCGCTTGCTTGAAATCATCGAGCGTCTCACTCCGGAGTTGCTGGCCGAAGCGGGTAAGAGCAAGGACATTTGCGCGAACGTGGACCTCTACAGCGGCTGCGTGTACAGTGCGCTCGGCATTCCTCGCGAGATGCTCACTCCTATTTTCGCCTGCGCCCGCATGGCTGGCTGGAGCGCTCATCGTTTCGAAGAAATAGTATCGGGCAAACGCATCATGCGTCCTGCTTACAAAAAGACGGGATGTCCGCGCGAATACGTGGCTATGGCCGATCGCTCATAAAGCCAGAAGCCGAGAGTTTGTTTGAAAAGCCGCATTTCAGCGGCTTTTCTTCTCTGGGCAGCTGTCTTGGCAAAGGGCTGGTGGCGCCCCTCGGCTTTTTTCGTTATTTTGAACGAAGCCAGAAAAAGGGGACAATATGGATATTCGTCAGCTTGAATACTTTCGCGCTGCGGCAAAGTCGGTTTCGTTTTCTGCGGCTTCGAAAACGATGTACGTAACTCCTCAGACGGTATCGGCGGCGGTTGCTTCGCTGGAAAACGAATTGGGGCTATCTCTTTTTGACCGCCGCGCAACGGGAATCATGCTCACCGATTTTGGGAGAAAGGCTCTTTTGCACGCCGAGGGTATCGTAGAGGCTGCCTCTGATTTGAAAATGCTGGCACTCGATTATCGGCATGCCTGGGAGGGCTCTGTGTCCTTTGCGTACGCTTCGGCTTCTATTCCGCAAGAAGGACCGGGGCTTTCCCTTTCTCGTCTCATGGACTTTTCAAATGAATACCCTCAGGTAAATCTAAGGGTTTTCGAGTCATCGAGTGATGCATGTTTGGCTGCTCTTGAGCACCATACTGCCGACATTGCCTTCGTCGCGGGGAAGCCTGATGGTTCGAAATTCGATATGACGAGGGTTTTAGAAGCCCGGTTTTTCATTGCGGTGAGTGAAAGCCACCCGTTGGCACGCATGGAATATATAAGCTTTGAAGATCTTGAGGGCGTCGAGTTTTTCCCTCCTCCAGATTTGAACTATTCGGTTCGTGCTATTTCTGAGGCGTGCGAGAAAAAGGGCTTCTCGCCACGTTTCGCCCTTGCGTCTTTTAGTGTCGAGAATGCAAGAGAGTTTGTGAGGAGTGGTAAGGGAATCGATTTTGCGCCCGAGCACCTTGCTCGAAATGACAAAACGCCAGGTATTGCCTATAGACCGCTTGCTTCAAGGGACGACATGGGCATTGGGCTCTACCTTGTCAGGCTTGCGACTGGTGAAGAGAAGCCCGCTGCTCGCTTGCTGTGGTCCTATATCGAATCTTTGTGCAATCGGGGATGACTAATCGCTCTTAGAGCGTCAAAAATATTTTGAAGTCTCCCAAAAAGACCCACTCTTCTTCATTGCTAATCCCTGGTCGATACTTTGACCAGGGAAAACCAAGGAAGGGAGTTGGTTATGAAGGAGAATGCAACGAAAACGATGCAGGGTATTTCTCGTCGATCCTTTGTTGGTCTAGGAGCTCTTGCCGGCGTCGGGGCGCTTGGAATGTTCGGGTGCGCTCCCAAAGCGCAAGGCGAAGCGGGCGATGCTGGTTCCGAGGGGTCTGCCGAGAAAGAGCTCAAAGCTGCCGATAGGACTGAGGAATGCGACATTGTTATCGTTGGTTTAGGAACGAGTGGCTTAACGGCTGCTTCTACCGCCGCTCAAGCTGGCGCCAAGGTTGTCGGCATTGACAGGGCCTCTTCTATGGCGGCGACGAACGCGGCCAATGTTTCGGGTGTATTTGCCGTCGGCTCGAAGCCCGAGCTTGAGTGGGACAGCCATCTCACGGTCGAGGAAATGTTCAAGTTTATATGGGAAGGCACGAACTATCAGAGCAATGCAGGTGCGCTGCGCGCTCTCCTTGAGGCATCGGGCAAAGGAATGGATGTCCTTATCGATGGCGGTGTTCCTTTCATGTATGCGTTCGAGAATGCTACCGAAGAAACCGCTCTGTTGAATCGTGGCGGGCATATCTATTTGACTTCAGGTTCGGAACGTGCTGAAGCTTTGCAGGCTCTCCTTGATGCATCAGGCGTCGATTCTCGCTGGGAATGCGAAGCGACGAATCTTCTTGTCGAAGACGGTCGAGTGACGGGTGTTCGTTATATCGATGCTGATGAAAGCACCGTTGATATCAAGGCCCATAGCGTAATCGTCGGCACGGGTGGATTCATTCAGAATGAAGAAATGCTACGGGAGCATTATGCTGGCGGATTGATGTACTGCCCTGGTAACCAGTACAACGACGGCGCGGGCATCTCCATGGCGGTGCAGGTTGGCGCTCAATTGGGCAAAAACTTCAGCACGTCCATAAACGAATCCGGCGCATGCAACATGAAAGCATCCACTCCGTTCGTAAGCCTTACCGATTGCAACGAAACGCCCGTTTTCAGCATGCCTCTTTTCGGCGGGCTGTTCGTCAACAGGAGTGGTCGTCGATTCCTCGATGAGGGAAAAATGGCGAAGAAGACTATGTATTGCGGCGAGCCCCTTTTGCGCGAGATTTCCTATTATGCAGTAGTTGACCAGGCCTTTGTTGACGAATTGAGCACGAAGCCTGTTCTTGACCTTGTATCTTCCGACGCCTATGAAAATATGGCCCCCGGTGTTCAGATGGGGTTTCAGGGAAAGACGCTGACGGCTCTTTCCGATCAGCTTGCCCAGGGTATAGAGGAAGGTTGGGTATGGAAAGCTGATTCTATTTCCGATCTTGCCGAGCAGGCGGGCTTGGAGCATCTTGAGGAAACGGTCGAGACGTATAACGGGTATTGCATCACGGGCGCTGACGACGAGATGTACAAAGAATCGCAGTTTCTGCGCGAAGTAGCGAGCGGCCCGTTCTATGCAATTGAATTCGAGGTCGCAGCATGGGTTACGCTTGGGGGAATCAAGACGGATGACCATTGCAGGGCTGTTGATGTAGATGCTCGTCCGATTGAGGGCCTCTATATTGTTGGCGTAGACGGTGACTTCTGGTCCGTTCCTTATTTTCAAGGCGGCTCATGCCAGGGGTTCTGCGTTGCCTCGGGGTATCTTGCAGGATCTACGGCTGCTGCCGATATTCAATAGAAATAGCACTCACCTGTTTTTTGTGGCATGACGGCTCGAATGCATCCCCTCCGCATTCGGGCCGTCTTTGGTTTTTTTGGATTGACGCGGTTTTGCCGTTGCTTTGTTGCCAGGTTCGAAAGGATACAATAAGTTCGTCCGTCCTCTCTAGCGAATGGAGTTGAGTCATGACTCTTGTGTTGAATAAATCGCTCGACGAGCTCAAGCTTTCTGGTATCCGTCGATTCGCCGCCATGGCAAAGAGACGCCCGGTTGCATTTCTCTTACGCTTGGAGAGCCGGATGCGGATACGTCCGACGAGGTTAAGGCCGAGGTTGCCGCCGACCTTGCTGCCGGGTTCACTCATTATCCCCCGAACAACGGATACGATTTTCTGCGCAACGCATTGAGCAAGCACATGGCTTTGTTTGGCAAGCATTACGAGCCGCATGAGATCATTGTGACGTGCGGCGCCACCGAAGCGCTCTTCGTCGCTCTGACAAGCGTTCTTAATCCCGGCGACGAGGTCATTGTGCCTACGCCTGCCTTCACGCTCTATGAGTCCATCATTACGCTCAACCGTGCGACGCCTGCTCTTATGGATACGAGCGGCGAGCTGTTTCAGATTACCGACGAAATGCTGGAATCGGTGGCTTCGCAGCGCACAAAGGCCATCGTTATAACGTCTCCGAACAACCCCACAGGTTGCATTTTGAGCGAAGAGAGCCTTGCTGCGGTCGCCCGCTTCGCAAAGAAGCATGACGTGTTCGTTGTTTGCGACGATGTGTACGGGCAGTTGGTGTACGAAGAAGGGTACAAGAGCTTTGCCGTGGAGCACCCCCAGCTGCGCGATCGGGTCATTGTGTGCGACAGCTTCTCTAAGCCGTATGCCATGACCGGCTGGCGACTCGGATGGATTGCGGCAGATGAGTCTCTTTTGTCTCAGATGGCGAAGGTGCACCAATATATGGTCTCGTCTGTGCCTGCATTCGTCCAGCATGCTGCTGTGCGCGCTCTTGAGGAAAGTGTTGCGCCGGCTCGCGAAGTGTATAGCGAACGTCGCGATGTGGTGTTGCGTCGCTTGGACGAGATGGGGCTCGAAACCGTCCGCCCCGCGGGTGCGTTCTATGCGTTTCCTTCCATTCGGGAATTCGGCATGTCTTCCGAGGAGTTCTGCACGCGTCTTATCAAGGAAGCCCGCGTCGCGCTGGTCCCCGGAGTGTTTTTCGGGGCCGAAGGGTTTGTGCGTCTGTCGTATTGCTGCTCTATGGAGGACATTGTGCAGGGCCTCGATCGACTCGAGGGGTTCGTGAGCGGGCTGCGTGCATAAGTGCGGCTGGCGGACGAAAGGCGATACTCTTCCGATGTTTCACGTGAAACATTGCGCTTGCGCCTTCGGTCTTGGGAGAGGGGCTCTTTGAATCACTCGAGCGTATTTGGGTGAACGTATTGATAGGTATCTTTCATCCATTCCGTTTCGACAGCATGTATTTTTCGCAGGGTTTACGCTCTGGTCGTACAATGAAGACATGCTGTTTCCAACGCGCCGTTGTGCGCGAGCGAACGAAAGGCGTTTTATGTCTGAAAAGAAGAATATTCTGGTCACTGGCGGTGCCGGATTCATCGGAAGCCACACGTGCATCGAATTGCTCGAAGCTGGCTACGGCGTTGTTGTTGTAGACGATCTCTCTAATTCCAGCGAGGTCGCTCTCGATCGTGTTCGTTCGATTGTGGCCGACTCTGTCGCGGCGGGCAAGGCTCCTGCGGATGCCGTGGATGGTTTGAAGTTTTACGAGCTGAACATTCTTGATCGCGACGCTTTGTCTGCTGTGTTTGACGAGAATAAGATCGATGCCGTTATTCACTTTGCTGGCTACAAGGCTGTCGGCGAAAGCGTGGAAAAGCCGCTCGAGTATTACCACAACAACCTCACGGGTACGTTTGTGTTGTGCGACGTGATGCGTGAGCATGGCTGCAAGTCCATCGTGTTTTCCAGCTCTGCAACGGTGTATGGCGAGCCAGAGAGCGTGCCCCTGTCCGAGTCTGCGGAGAAGAAGCCCGCCACTAATCCTTACGGCTGGACGAAATGGATGATTGAGCAAATTCTGACCGACCTGCATACCTCAGATCCCGAATGGGACGTTGTTCTTCTTCGTTATTTCAACCCCATCGGCGCTCATGAGAGCGGCTTGATTGGCGAAGACCCCAAGGGCATTCCGAACAACCTCGTTCCCTACGTCGCTCAGGTGGCGGTTGGCAAGCTTGCTGCGGTTCGTGTGTTCGGCGATGATTATCCGACGCCCGATGGCACAGGCGTACGCGACTATATTCATGTCGTTGACCTGGCTCGCGGCCACGTTGCCGCCCTGAAGTGGATGGCTGGCAAGACGGGTGTCGAGGTGGTAAACCTTGGCACGGGCAAAGGTCGAGCGTCCTCGATGTCGTTCATGCGTTCGAGCGTGCATGCGGCAAGGAACTTCCTTATGAAATCCAGCCGCGCCGCGCAGGGGACATCGCCACGAATTACGCGATCGGCGAAGGCGAAAAGCCTGCTTGGCTGGGAGGCGGAATACCACGACCGCATGTGCGAGGATTCTTGGCGCTGGCAGTCGAACAATCCGAATGGGTATGAGGAATAAGCTCCTTGAGTTGGGTTTTGGGAAATCTTAAATCTGCGATTTACAGCCGCCGACGTAATGTTCGGCGGCTGTTTTGTCTTAGCCGAACAAGGAAACCTCGGGACATTTCGAGTTTATGCGTGATAGGTTCTTTTCGATAGGTCCTTAAAAGCGAAGACGAGAAACGCGCGCTAACAGTAGAATCGCTGGTAACCTTTCATGTAATTAAGGAATTCTTCATCTTGTGGGCTTAGGGTTCGATCTGTCCGATATGCAATGGAAAAGCCCCAGTCAAGGTTTCTTACAGGGATGGCCGCATGGTCTTCGTGCTTAAAGGCGAGCGCATGGACGCGTGGCAGAAGTGCGTACCCTTTGCCTCTGAGGGCCGCCTCAACAACTGAAATCATTTCATCTTCGTGAAGAAGGGTGCAATGAGGTGCCTGCTCGCGCAGGATTCTTTCGTTTTTGCGCGAGGTCTTGAATTCTTGGGATGTGACACAGGAGACGGCAAGCCCGTCCAGGTCTTCCACGTCAAGCTCGTCTTTATCCGCAAGCGGAGAATCAACGGGAACCCAAAGAAACATCATGTCCTTTTGAAGAGGGATAGACGCAAGAACTGAGTGGTCTATAGGGTCGTTGAGAAGCGCGAAATCGCACGTCCTCTCTATTAGGCTTGTTTCGCAGTCGTAATCAACTACGGTCCTCGATATGTCGACGTGCGCCCCGGTCTTAGACGTTTCATTGAAGTCTCTAACGGCTTCTCGCGGAATGGCGTTGAAGATACCGGTGGATGCGGATAGGAGAATTCGACCTGATTTGCGCCGATAAAGAGAACGAATTTCTTCCTGCATCTCGTCGTGTTCGCGAAGAATACTTCGTACGCGTCGGTAAAGGATGGCGCCGTATTCGGTGAGTTCTATGGATCCCGACCTGGAATCGAACAAGGGCACCCCTAAAGAGGACTCGAGTCTTTTGATGGAGGATGAAAGCCCTTGAGGCGTTATATAAAGATCCTTGGCGGCTTTGGCGTAGTTCTTCGTTCGGGCAAGAGTGATGAAATAACGGTAAACCTTGATGTCCATGTCTTCATCTTTCTATTCAGGCGGTCGTGCACGGTGGCGTATCTCTTTGGCAGCCACGATATCTGATGTTCCGTTTTCTCGTGCGCAGTAAGCACTTCGTTTCGATGTCAAAAAAATCTGTTTATTTAAAGAATCTCTACATGCCGACAGAATAGAGGCATGAAAGGGCGTTCGCAAGACGTCAAGGGGCTGGCTTGCAGGGGCATGTCTTTTGCGAGCCATGTATCGAGGAGGGATTCAGGATGGATCTTACAAGGCGCAATTTCCTGAAAGCAGGGGCTGCCGCAGGTCTTTTTGGACTGGGGGCGGCGAGCCTTACGGGTTGTGGGACCCCCGAGGTCGCGGGCAAGGAAGGCGCAAGCGGCGAACAATCTTCAAATGAATACGATGACAAGTCCTGGCTCGGAGAGGCTCCGGCGCTGACACCTGCAGATTGCGAAGAAACCAAGGAATGCGAAGTTCTCATTGTGGGTTCAGCGCTTTCGGGCTCCATGGCGGCATATGGTGCGTTGAAGAATGGCGCGCAAGTGACAGTTATTGAACGTAACGGAGCGCCCCATATCGGAGGAATGACGATATCGTTCCTGAATTCCGAAACGCAGCTTTCGCAGGGTTTGCCGGAGTATGACAAGATTCAGGTCGCAAACCAAATGTTCAATCTAACGCAGTATCGCTCGGATATGAAGCTTAACGCTGTGTGGTGCAATCGCTCGGGCGAAATCCTCGACAATCTTGTTAAAGATTTCTGCGAGCCGTATGGCCAGTATTGCCAGCCCCTGAGTCTTGAGGGGATTTTTCCCGACCCTACGCAGGAAATCAATTCCTATATCTCGACGGGCGTCGCCTTCTCCGAAAAGACAGATATTCTGACGGACTTCACCCATAATATTCACGACTTTTTGGAAGACAAGGGTGTCGTTACTGATTACAACACGCGTGCTGAACTCATTGTGAAAGATGATTCGGGCGCAGTAACTGGCGTTATCGCCAGCCAAGGCGATAAGAAAGTTTATTACAAAGCCAGCAAGGGCGTTGTAATGTGCACGGGTAGTTTCGGATCGAACGAAGCCATGATGAAACGCTTCTTTGCACCGGATTTTGCTCAATGGGCGCTGAGTAACAACGCCTATAACGCCTATATGGGCGGTGACCCTGTCGACGAGACGATGGACGATGGCTTGGGTCATAAAATGCTTTGTTGGGCTGGTGCCGAAATGGAGGATCGTAGCGGTTACGCCTCTTGGCAGACTACAGCCTGGCGTAGCTTCCCGTATTTGTTGGTTGACACTAAGGGCGAGCGCTTTATGAACGAATGTACGTCGCTTTTAACCAGCAGCCACCTGATTGCCGAATTGCCTGGTGATGGCAATTTTGTATGGCAGATTATTCCTACGAACGATTTCGAGATGCCGTCTTCGTTTGGCTATGATCGAGAGCAGGCTGCGCAGGTGTTCGATATCGAGAGCACTGAGCATTACGAAGCCGATACAATCGAGGAGCTCGCCGATATGATTGGTGTTCCTGCCGACAATCTTGTTGCTACGGTGGAGCGCTATAACGAGATGTGCGAAGCGGGTGAAGACACTGATTTCATGAAGGCAAAGAGGTATCTCGACCCTATTGACGATGGTCCTTTCCAAGCCTGGAAGATGACGTATCTATTCTATTGCACTCTCGGCGGCGTTCGCTGCAACGAAAAACTTCAGGTTCTTGATACAAATCGCGACCCTATTCCTGGCTTGTATGCAGCAGGCAATACGGTCGGATATCGTTTCGGGTCTAGTTACGAAACCCTGTTGCATGGTGGGTCGAACGGTCTTGCTGCAACGCACGGTTATGTTGCGGGCGAAAGTGCGGCGAACGCATAGCCCGTCTTCTGCGTGTGCTGATAATCTGCGGATTCGCAATACCCGTCTCGATTATTCGGGTCTCAACAGAGCCGCCAACCCCTCCCTTGAGGCGGCCGGACGGAACGCCGCTCTTTCGTTAGAAAGAGCGGCGTTTTTTAATGCAACAAGGCTCAACGGAAAGGTAACGGTGGGCGGGTCTCTCGATCTGCTGCGGTATAGTTTACGTGCTTAACCATCTCGTAAATAATATCTTTTACACCGTAAAGAAAGACTACCGGTATGCTCGAGCTGAAAGACATCAAGAAAGACTACGTTTCGGGGGATGCGACGGTGCATGCCCTGAAGGGCGTCAGCCTGCAATTTCGCGATAGCGAATTCGTTGCTATCCTCGGTCAGTCCGGTTGCGGTAAAACCACCATGCTCAACATCGTTGGTGGTCTTGACCGTTATACTTCGGGTGATCTGGTCATCAACGGCGTTTCCACTAAGGAATACAGAGACCGCGACTGGGATTCGTACCGAAATCACAGCGTAGGCTTTGTGTTTCAGAGCTACAACCTCATTCCTCACCAGGATGTGCTTTCCAATGTGGAATTGGCGCTGACACTTTCGGGAGTTTCGAAATCCGAGCGTCGTGCGCGCGCCGTCGCCGCTCTCGAGCAAGTGGGTCTGGGCGACCAGCTGCACAAGAAGCCCAATCAGATGTCCGGCGGGCAGATGCAGCGCGTCGCCATTGCGCGCGCCTTGGTGAACAACCCTTCTATCGTTCTTGCCGACGAGCCCACCGGAGCGCTCGATTCGGAGACGAGCGTACAGGTCATGGAGATTCTCAAAAACGTAGCCAAAGACCGTCTTGTTGTCATGGTTACGCATAATCCGGACCTTGCTGCCGATTACGCCGATCGCATTGTCCGCTTCAAAGACGGCGTTGTCATGGATGATAGCGACCCGTATTATCCTACGCCGGCGGAGTGCACGGCGGCTCGAGCCCATGCAGGGGAGGCCCGCCGCACGTCCATGAATCCGTTTACGGCGCTTTCGCTTTCGCTCAACAACCTTCTGACTAAAAAGGGACGTACGCTTCTGACGGCGTTTGCGGGGTCCATCGGCATCATAGGCATCGCCTTGATCCTTTCGCTCTCAAACGGCGTGAACGACTACATTGCCAAGGTCGAGCAAGACACGCTTTCAAGCTACCCGCTCACTATTGCTAAACAAAGTTACGATCTTACGAGCATGCTGACGGGCGATGCCGGCTCTGCAGACGATTCTGCATCGGATGCTACGGCCACGAATGATGATGTTTCGTCGCAAGAGGGCAATCAACAGGGCTCTATTCAGGTCTTCACCATGCTCAAAGACATGTTTGCGAGTGTTAAATCGAACGACATGGCAAGTTTCAAAGCGTTTCTTGACGAAGGTGGCGACGGCATGAGCTCTGAAGTCAGCGCCATCCAGTACGATTACGGCATCACTCCGCTCGTCTATCGTGCCGATACGACAGACGGAGCCGTTCAGCTTTCGCCGAACTCTATGACTACTGCCATGACGGGAGGCGCTTCGAATGCTGCCATGGCTGGAACGGGCATGGGTGCCACGACGTCGTTCAACGAAATGATCGATAACAGGGAATTGCTTGACGAGCAATATGACGTCGTCGCCGGTCGCTGGGCGGAATCGGCCGATGAGTGCGTGCTCGTTTTGTCCTCGAGCGGGAAGATCAGCGATTACACGCTGTATAGCATTGGCGTGCTTGATCCCGCAGAGCTCGACAATCTGGTGGACAGTACCATGAATGCCTCCGGCGAAATAGAGGTGCCGGAGACCGAAATCGATTTCACATACGAAGACGCGTTGAACACGAGCTTCAAGGTCTTGAGTCCCTCGGATTCATATCGCAAGAATGAAGAAACGGGCGGATGGACGAACATGGCGGATGACGCCGACTTCATGCGTGAGAAGGTCGAGGGGGGTCTTGACCTCAAAATCGTTGGCGTGGTGCAGCCCGACCCTGCGGCAAAATCCGCCGCGCTAACCCAGGGAATCGCCTATACGCACGATTTGTCTATCGCCCTCATGGACCGTGCCGCTTCTTCCGAAATCGTGAAGCAGCAGCTCGGTTCTCCCGATATCGATGTATTCACAGGTAAGTCGTTCGACACCCTGCAGGAGGAGGCGAAAGAAGGCGTCGACCTCGCCAATCTCTTCACCGTCGATCAGGCCGCCATCGCGAATGCGTTCAAGTTCGACCAGAGCAAGATCGGTGCTGGTCTTGACTTGTCGGGCTTCGATTTCGCAGGAGTCGATTTAAGCGGCGTGAGCATAGACCTTTCCGGAGCGATTGATTCCGTGGACGTCTCCTCCCTTGTCTCTCAAGCTCCGGCTCCTGATTTCTCAAGCATCTTGGGAGGTTTGCAGGATGACCCTGTACTTCAGCCCGACCAGCTTGAGCAGGTGACCAAACTCAGCGGCGATTACGTGCGGGGATTCATGACGTGGCTTGCGGCTCATGGCGACGGGGTATCTCCGAACGATCGGAATTCGGACAGAAAATCGTAGCGAAATTCCAAGAGTACGCGGCAACGTCCGAGGCGCAGGCGATCGTTGCGAAGGTTGCGAAATCGCCGGTCAGCCCGTTGCGGATCGATTGCAGAGCGTCGCTCAAGAGTATGTGTCGAACCAGCTTGCTCCTTACATGCAAAGCGTGTTCACGGGAATCATGAGCCAAGTGAGCACTCAGATAGGCGCTGCCGTCTCCGCCCAGCTCCAAGGCAGTCTTGCCTCTGCTATGACGCAGATGAGCTCGCAAATTGGGTCGCAGCTTTCGCAAACGCTCGCCTCGAATATGCAGAACGCTTTCACGGTCGATGCAGCGGCATTTGCCAACGCCATCCAATTCAATATGGACGCCGAAGATCTGACGTCGCTTATGACGAATTACGCGAATGCAAGCAAGCTTACCTACGATAACAACCTGATCACCTTGGGCTACGCAGACGAAAACGACCCGCAATCGGTCAAGATTTTCCCGGTCGATTTCGAGGCAAAAGAGCGCGTGATCGCAAGTATCGACAAATACAACAGCCAAATGGAGGGCGCCGGGGAAGACGATAAAGTCATCCTATACACCGACTACATGGGCGTTCTCATGGGCAGCGTGACCGATATTATCGACATGATCTCGCTCGTGCTCATTGCCTTCGTCAGCATTTCGCTGGTAGTGAGCTCTATCATGATCGGCATCATCACGTACATCAGCGTTCTGGAGCGCACGAAGGAGATCGGCATCTTGCGTGCCATCGGCGCCTCGAAAGGCGATGTGTCGCGCGTGTTCAATGCGGAGACGTTCATCATCGGTCTTGCCGCGGGCGTGCTTGGCATCGGCATCACGATGCTGCTCAATATTCCGATGAACATCGTGATAGAGCAGCTTTCCGGCGTGCAAAGCATGGCGGCGGTTCCTCCGGCCGCGGCAGTTATTCTCATTGCGATTTCCGTGCTTCTGACATTGATCGGCGGCATCATCCCCAGCCGCATGGCTTCGAAGAAAGACCCCGTGACGGCGCTGAGGACCGAATAAGGTGGTGCCTCGCCTTCGGCGAGACGATATTTGGTCGGAGGTTTCTTGAATGCGCAAAGCAGTATAGAAAAAACGGCCGTCGCACAAACATGCGACGGCCGTTGAAGCTCAATGGTGCCCCCGGGCCGATTCGAACGGCCGACACCCGCTTTAGGAGAGCGTGAATACCAATTCGAACTGGGGAAATAGAATTTCATTCGATTTAATATAATTCCAGTTCAAATAGTATTTTTCAAAAAATCCCATATCGTTATTAGTTTTTTATTTCACTACTTTTTCACCCTTAGTAAAGTTGAAAGGGTGAAAAATAATTGCTAGTATCGGGTAAGAAAACTTCTTGTTTTCTTACCCGATACTAGCAATCGATTCAAAGGGCATTCACATGGAGCACCGAATAAAGCCAGGAGCTAGAGGCTGCACCGAGGCGGTGAAGGGCAAGAAGGGCGTTTACCGCATCTATTTCTCCCTTGGGAAGGATTTAGAGACAGGGAAGTACCTGAGGACGCCTAAGAGGACATACCACTGCAAGAGCAAAAATCCTAAGAACTGGCGTACGGAGCTCGACAAGGCCCTGGATGCCTATCGAGAAGAGCTGGAAGGAGCGGGTCCCGCTTCCGATGTTCCTATCACGATATCCGACTATTCTGACAGGTTTCATCTCATGCGCGAGGGTTCCATGGGGTCCCCTCTGGCTTATGAGAGGGAGGGCCTTGACGTGCGGCATATCAGGGAACTTTTCGGCGATGCCCGAATCATGAGCCTTAGGCCCGACGACATACGCCTTGCGTACGCCTGCGCCCGTCGAAGCGGCAGGTTTTCCGAAAGCGAGATCAGGCGCATCCATACCAAGCTGAAGCAGGTCATGCAGGACGCCCTCGAGAACGACGTCATAACCCGCAACCCCTGCGTTGGAATCAAGTTCCCGAAGGCCCCTGTCGACGCCCGACGGTCCATGACGGCCGACGAGGCCTCGCGGTTCCTTGCGTGCCTTAGAAAAGAGCCCCTTTCTCCGAGTTCGGTATGCACGATGGTCCTCCTTCAGTGCGGGCTGCGAAAAGGAGAGGCCCTTGGCTTGTCTTGGGGCGACTACGACCCGCAGGCGGAGACCCTGCGCATAGCGCGACAGTATACGAACGACCATGTGCTCAGGCCCCCGAAGTCGAAGATGAGCCGTCGGGTCATAGCCGTGAACGATCTGCTCAGGGAATATCTCGATGCATGGAAGAAGGAGCAGAGGGAGCAACTTCGTGGGTTCGGTATCGACCAAGGCCCCGAAACCCCAATCGTCTACAGCATCGGAGTGGAGGCGGCTGGCGGCGCGCAGCGCGCCGTGGTCCGCAATATGGACGGGCATAACTACTCGAGATGGTTCCGCAATTTCTGCGTCGACAACGGCTTCGGGAGGTGGCGGAACGTCACGAGCGAATTTTCCCGCGATGGCGTCGAGAGAAAGCGGGGGACAGGTTATGAGGGGGTGTGCCCGCATATGCTGCGGCACACCCAGGCGACGCTTCTCATAGGCGAGGGCGCCGACGTCAAGACCGTTCAGGCCAGGCTCGGCCACGCGTCTGCCGATACGACCCTCAATATCTATAGCCACGCAATAGAGGCGAACGACAGAAAGGCCGCCTCCGTGTTCGGCGACCTGAATCTACCCCGATTCCGTTGACACCCTTTACGCCGCCTTCGGGCGGCCTTCGTCTGTGGGCCAGTTGGCCTCTTCGAA
>JBKTHK010000006.1:0-48699 GCA_047240885.1 Slackia sp.
ATGCGGCTTAGACCTCTTGTGCCATGAAGGCGGAATCGACTGACACAAAGGGGAACCTATGAATCAATCAGCAAAGTATAAACTCATCGGTTTTGTGATGATGTTCGCCTCCTCGTCTTTGATGGGCGGCATCGGAGCGTTTACGCGATTCATCGACGCTCCTGGCGACTTCGTTTCCTTCTGGCGAAATTTCGCTGGCTTTATCTGCCTGACTATCATCTTCTGCTTCATTTCGGGCAGCTGGCGTAAAGTCAAGGAAACCCGCTTCTCTGGAACCATGCTGGCATCCGGTGTCTTCTTGGGCCTGCTTTCCGGTCTGTATTGCCTTTCTACGCAGTACACCACCTTGGCAAATGCATCGTTCTTGATTTACACCGGCCCGATTTACTCCACAATCCTTGCGGCAATCTTCCTGAAAGAGAAGCTCAGCATCAAGAGCGTTATCTGCATCATTGCGGTAGTTGTCGGCATGCTGTTCATCGTCGGCATCATCACCCCTGAGGGCTTGACGCTCAGCCTCGATCCTAGCTACGCGTTCGGTAATGCCATCGCATTCGCGTCGGGCATCGCATACGGCTTGTACCTGTTCTTCTCTCGTTATCGCGAGGACTGCGATTCCAACGTTCGTTCCTGGTGGAACTTCCTGTTCGGTTCGCTTTCCATCCTCGTGCTGCTTGTCTGGCATCACTTCTTCCTGCAGCCGCTTTCTTATCCCGAGAAGATCAACGGTGTAACGCAGTTCGACGCGACTGGTCAGATCATTACGCATCCGTGGAACCTGTTCACCATGGACGGCTCCTCCTGGGCATGGTTGATTGCTGCTGCTCTTATTACGGGCTTCGGCGCATTCTACCTGCTGACTCACGCTACGAAGCGTTTGAAGGCCGGTGAGCTCGCTGCCATTTCCTATCAGGAAACCATCATGGCATCGCTGCTCGGTCTGTTCCTCTTCGGCGAGACCATGACTGCCTTACAGATTATCGGTGGTGCTTTGATTATCGCCGGTGGCATTTCTCAGGTTGTCTTCTCCACGAAGTCCGCTGGTGTAAAGGGCGAAAAGATGGAGAAGGAAGCCGAGATACGCGAAAACCTCACGACGCGTATTGAGGCGGAGTCCGAGAAAGAAGGACTGAAATAGCCTTCTGCTCTTGACGAATCACCCCAGCGGCTTCCGTTCGATGCGAAAGCCGCTGAAGAACGCATCCGCAGCGTATCGAAGTTATTCGGGCGCCTGAGCCGTGTGCGCATGCTTGGCCGGGCGCCTCTGAAGAGAAAAGAGGTGCGTCAATGAAGATTACGAAAAATCTCACGCACGTCGTTAGCTCCGTCGAATTTCAAGCGGCGCTCAACGAGAAAGAACTTGCAAACGTATTCAAGGAAAAGGGCGTGCAGGGTTTTCCCGCCGAGCTCGATATAGCCGAGCGTACCGAAGAACATGTTCAGATCATCGGTCTGGACGATCTTCTGGGATTCGCCAAGGCGTCGGGCGTCGATGCGGTGACCTATGACGTCACATATTTCCCTCATGCGGACGACGTTGAGGTCGATTACCAGGTTTCGCAGCTTGCGCACGATCTGGAAATCAGTCCTGAGGTCATTCGCAGCCTGTGCGCTGAAGAAATCGACGAATATCTTGCTCTCGACAAAGAGCGCGACGTCGAACTTCCTGTTCACAGCATCGTTGAAGCATATATCGGCGGTACGGCGTTTGCGTGGTACGGCATCAACGAGTATCCGCGCCTTAAGCGCGTCATCCTTCGCAAGCTTATTGCGGGCGGAGCGGAGGCGGAGCATGCCTTCGTCATGCGCGCCAGCAAGCTTCAGATGGATTACATCGACTACTAAGACGTTGTTGCGTGCGGTGAACTTCGGTTTGCCGCACTACTTGATTGAAGGAGGTCTCCATGAAAAAGACGGTATACATGGAGGAAATGGATGCGTTCACCTATCGCGACAAGCTGAAGAAAGATGCTGTCGTTTTCGTTCCCGTTGGTGCTCTCGAGCAGCATGGCTCGCATATGGCGATGTGCGTGGATGCCGCTTTGACCAAGGCCATGGCTGGCGCTACGGCTGAGGCGCTTGTTGACGAGGGGGTGCTCGAGGGCATCGTTTCCGCTCCCATCAACTACGGTTACCGTTCCCAGCAGCGCTCCGGCGGTGGCTTCCACCTTTCGGGAACAACGAGCCTAAGCGGCCAGACGCTTATCATGCTTGCGCGCGACATTGTCTACAACATCATTGTTCATGGCGCCCGCAAGATTGTCTTTATGAACGGGCACTATGAGAACTATCAGTTCATCTTCGAAGGCGCGGAGCTTGCCTTGGAAAAGGCTCGCGCCAATGGCATCGACGATGTGAAGATTCAGCTTCTTTCCTATTGGGACTTTGTTGACGATCAGACGATTGCTGAGCTGTATCCCGACGGCTTTACCGGCTGGGACCTTGAGCATGCGGGTGTCATGGAAACGTCTCTCATGCTGCTGTTCTATCCCGACCTTGTTGATATGGACGCTATCGACGGCGAGCTTTACACCGGTCTTCCGGCGGAGCTTCCGAACTACGACGTGCTGCCCATCATTGCCGAGTACACGCCGCCTTCGGGTTGCCTGTCTCACCCTGGCGCCTCTTCGCGCGAGAAGGGCGTCATCTTGCGCGACGTTGCCGTGAAGAACATGGTCGAGGCCATCAAACGCGAGTTCGCATAAAGGTGGGCGCGAGAGCGCTATTGCCGCGGCCCCTTTGCAACGTGGCGGAGGGGCCGCTTCACACAGGGTTTTGCTCCGCAATCAATTCCATTGTCTGACTGCTTGTAAGGAGATACGCATGCTTTCCCTCTTTTGTCTGCATGTTTCCGATTGCGTTGGCGAATCCGCTCATGACTTAGGGGATTATCATGACATCCAACGTACAAACAGCTAATGGTTCGCCTCTTGCAGACCGGGCTGTCATTAAGAAGGTAGCCATCTCGTCGTTTCTCGGAAACTTTATCGAATGGTTCGACTTCGCTACGTATCTTTATTTCGCCGTCACCCTCGGCATTGTCTTTTTCCCCGACGCTGGCGCATCGGGCACGTTGATGACGTTTGCCGTTTTTGCTATCAGTTTCTTGATGCGTCCGCTCGGCGCAGTTTTCTGGGGAAGCCTCGGTGATAAAAAAGGGCGCAAATGGGCTCTTTCCGTTTCCATCTTCTTGATGTCGGGCGCTGCGTTTCTCATTGGCTGCCTGCCCTCGTTCGCCGTGGCAGGCTGGTTTGCCCCGATTGCTCTTCTTGTGCTGAGGACCCTTCAGGGATTCTCCGCTGCGGGCGAATATTCCGGTGCTGCGGTCTTTTTGGCCGAGTACGCTCCGAACAATAAGCGCGGAAAGTATTGCTCGCTCGTTCCTACGTCTACTGCTACCGGCTTGCTGGTCGGCTCTACCGTCGCCCTTATAGCCAAGGCCACTCTCGGGGAGGCCGACATGCTTGCTTGGGGTTGGCGTATTCCGTTCTTGATTGCTGGTCCCCTGGGTCTTATTGCCCATTGGATTCGTACGAAGCTCGAGGATGCTCCCGTCTATAAAAACGCTGCGGTCCGCGATCGCTCCGATAAGCCTGCTGCTAACCAGCCGCTTATGAAGGTCATCAAGGAGCACCCGAAGAGCCTGCTGTGCTCCATCGCCGCAACCATGGTGAACTCCATCGGCTTCTATGTTGTCCTTACGTTCCTTCCGACGTATTTGACCCAGTATGCAGGCATGGATGCGGCGGCTGCCCAGGCAGCAACGGACATCACGCTTCTGTGCTACATCCTGCTTTTGTTTGCCACGTCTTGGCTGTCCGATCATGTGGGACGCCGCAAGATGCTGCTTGCTGCATGTGCGCTGTTCATCGTGCTGAGCATCCCCGCGTGGTTCCTGGTTCAGCAGGTTGAATCGTTTGCTCTTGTCATGGCGGGCGAACTCATTCTATGCGTCTGCATGGCGTGCAACGACGGTACTATTGCATGCTATCAGGCGGAGTTGTTCCCGACTGACGTTCGATACACGGGCGCCGCGCTCGGTTCGAACATCGGCTACGCAATCTTTGGCGGCACGGCATCTATGGTGTGCACGTTCTTGATTGATAACACGGGCAACATGTATTCGGCAGGCATTTACATGATCGTCATCTGCATCATTGCGGGTATCGTTCAGTTCAAGCTTGCGAAGGAATATGCGGGCAAAGACATGGGTCACGTGGGCGAATAACGCCTTGTCGATTGTCTTTCATTTCGCATACCGCCCGATCTTGGCATATGCGTCGTGTTGCACGATGCCATTCGCCCATAGTCAAGACCGACGGTAAGTCATGGAGAAGGAAAACGCAGCTTCGTGCTGCGTTTTCCTTGTTTTAGGGAGGAAGTTGAGAGCATGTTTGACATGTGGTCGATAGTTTTCAGAGGGGTTGTGTGCTGTATATAGACCAGGGGAGAGCCTTCTGTTAGCGTGGCTCATTATTGGTCGAGGAAGGATTGGTCATGTGTTTTGCATTCAGGCAAAGCATGCGTTCCCTGACGAAGGGAAGCTGGGCGTTGCCCGTGTTTACTGCGGTTGCATTAGTTGCGCTCATATTCGTTTCTGGGTGTTCAAGCTCTGACCGGGAATCGAACGGCTCAACTTCGGGCGAGACGGCTGCGGCGCGTGTCATTTCTGCCGAGGAGGCGCACGAGATGATGTCTTCCCAACAGGTTGTTGTTTTGGATGTGCGCACGCAGGAAGAATACGACGAAGGCCATGTGCGTGATGCCGTCTTGTTGCCTCTTGACGCTATTGCGGAGGAGACGGCGCTTGCCGCAATACCGAGCAAGGATTGCGTCGTGCTTGTCTACTGCCGTAGCGGTCGCCGTTCTGCCGAAGCTGCTGCAAGACTTTCCGAAATGGGGTATGAGCGGGTTTACGACTTCGGCGGTATTCAATCGTGGCCTTACGAGGTATACACCGAATAGGTTCGCACGGAATAATTCATTGAGGCTCTCGCTTTTAGCCGAACGACCTGCGTCGATTCATGTTGGTGCGGGTCGCTTTTTTATGAAACATGGCCTTTTCGTAATTGCTGAGTTTCTGCTGGCTGTACATTGTCTGCGCGAGCTTGAATTTCGCTGTGGAGTGTCCAAATAGGTGTTGTCGCTCCAGCTGTTACGGTTGTATTCCTGTCCGGGAGGTTGCGCCTGCGAGGATGCGGCTGTCCAGAAACAGTCTTTTTCGTCCTGATTCGTGTGATTCTGCTGATTTGAGCAATGCTTGAAGCCTTCGCATGGTGCAGGCTCTTTTATCGCTTAAAATGTTTCTAAAATAGTATCAATTAGAAGAAGCGAACACTGCAGTAAGGCTGGTAGGCATGATTGAAGTAATAAAACGAAGCGGGGCGAAGGAGCCGTATAACGGCGAAAAAATCGTGACCGCGATCAAAGGCGCATTTTCCGATGTTGACTCTAACGTGCAAAGCGGCGTTTTCGCGGAACTTCTGACCTCCGTGGAGGAGGAGATGGCCGCTCGCGGGGCTTCGTCCGTGGAAGATATCCAGGATATTGTCGAGGAATCCCTGATGAAGCAGGGGTATTTCGCCGAAGCGAAGGCGTACATCCTCTACAGGCATAAACGTGCAGAGCTTCGCGGCGTTCGGTCGGATATCGTGGATGCGGTCATGGGGCAATGCAGCCTTTGCGATGTCGAGGCGGAGAGGGATCGCCTTGGGCTCGACGCATGCCTGGCGAAGCTCCAGAAGGATTTCTCTGGCGAAGAGTATGCGCTCTCGGCGCTTTCCGCCAAATTCAAGAGCTTTATCAAAACCGAAATGTCCATTGACGTCGCCTTGAATCCTTGACGCGCGCTGCGGTTGAGCTTACTACAGAAGCTCCGAAATGGAATTTATCGCCGCACGTATCCTGCTGTTTTCTTTCCGACGCACGCTCGCGCTCAATTGTCTTCTCGTGAATTGAAACGTTTTACGACAAGATTCTTTGGCTTACCGACCAAGACCTTTACGGCGCGTATATCTTGCGGCATTATACGCGCGCCGAAATCAGGAGGCGGAAGGTCTTGGGGCCCAGCGCGACGAGCTGTTTCATTCGGGCCTCGACCTGCTTCCGAAGCGCTACGTAATCACGACGCGCCAGCATGTGGCCATAGAAAGCCCGCAAGAGATGTTTTTAGGGATTGCCTCCATCTTGCCATGGAAGAGAAAAGCGACCGCATGGGCTGGGTGCGAAAGTTCTACGACATGCTTTCAAGCTCGAAGTCACCATGGCGACTCCCACCATGTCTAACGCTCGCAAGCCCCATCATCAGCTTTCCAGCTGCTTTATCGACACCGTGCCCGATAGCCTTGACGGCATCTATCGCAGCATCGACAACTTTGCCCAGGTGAGCAAATTCGGTGGCGGCATGGGCATGTACCTCGGCAAAGTGCGCGCAACGGGCGGCATGATTCGCGGCTTCGAAGGCGCGGCGGGCGGCGTCATTCGGTGGATTCGCATCATCAACGACACGGCGGTCGCGGTCGATCAGCTCGGCATGCGCGCCGGTGCGGCGGCGGTTTATCTGATGTGCATAAGGACCTTCCCGAGTTCTTGCAGCTTCGTACCAACAACGGCGACGATCGCATGAAGGCCCATGACGTGTTTCCCGCCGTCTGTTACCCGGATCTTTTCTGGCGTCTTGCCGGCGAAGACATGGGGCAGGAGTGGCATCTCATGTGTCCGCATGACATCTTGACCGTCAAAGGATATGCTCTAGAAGACTATTTCGGCGACGAATGGGAGAAGCGTTACTTCGACTGCGTGGCCGACCCGCGCATCCCCAAGCGCACGATGGTCATTCGAGATATCGTGCGTCTCGTTCTGAAGAGCGCCGTGGAGACGGGCACGCCGTTCACGTTCAATCGCGATATCGTTAACAGGGCGAACCCGAATCCTCATGAGGGCATTATCTATTGCAGCAACCTGTGCACCGAAATCGCGCAGAATATGGCGCCTGTTGAAAGCGTGTCGGTGGAGACGAAGACCAAGGACGGAGATACCGTGGTGGTGACCACCACGCGCCCTGGCGATTTCGTCGTATGCAACCTTGCGAGCCTTTCGCTCGGACGTCTTCCGGTGGAAAGCGAGGAGGCGATGCGCGACGTGGTGAGCACGGCGGTGCGCGCGCTCGACAACGTCATCGATTTGAACTTCTAGGAATATGCGCGCATCACGAACAACGCTACCGTTCTATCGGCCTGGGCGTTTCGGGGTATCACCACATGCTTGCCAAGCGCGGCATTCGCTGGGAGTCCGACGAGCATCTTGCGTTCGCCGACGAAGTGTTCGAGCGCATTAACCGTTGCGCCGTGGAGGCCTCGGCCTGCCTTGCGGAGGAGAAGGGGTCCTACGAGGTCTTCGAGGGAAGCGATTGGCAGACGGGGGCGTATTTCGACAAGCGCGACTATGATGGCTCCGCATGGGGCCCCGTGCGCGAGAAGGCTGCACGTGGCATGCGCAATGCGTATCTGATGGCGGTGGCGCCCACGTCTTCTACCAGCATCCTTGCCGGGACCACGCCGGGAGTCGACCCGATTATGCGTAGGTTCTTCCTAGAGGAGAAGAAAGGCGGCATGCTGCCGCGCGTTGCGCCCGAGCTGTCCATGGAGACGTATTGGTTCTACAAGCCCGCGCACTACATCGACCAGACGTGGAGCGTGCGCGCTTCGGGCGTTCGTCAACGTCATGTCGACCAGGCGCAGTCGATGAACCTCTACATCACGAACGACTACACCATGCGCCAGGTTTTCAACCTGTACCATGAAGCGTGGAAGGCCGGCGTGAAGACAGTATATTACGTACGAAGCAAGTCTCTCGAAGTGGAAGAATGCGAAAGCTGCGCTTCTTAGATTGCGGCGTCATAGGGGTTCGATATTGCTTCTTGCGGCGCGGGCAAGGTTCCGAGCAGGTTAGGATCGTCTAAACACAAGGCCTCGCCCGTGCCCATTTTGAAGAGAAAGGAAATCGTTCATGACTATTGAACCGACTGAATCGTTGACGAAGAAGCCCCTGTTCAATCCCCAGGGCGATCTTGACGTGCGCGATCGTCGCATGATCGGTGGCAACACTACCAATCTTAATGACTTCAACAATATGAAGTATCCCTGGGTTTCTGATTGGTATCGTCAGGCCATGAACAACTTCTGGATTCCCGAAGAAATCAACCTGGGCCAGGACGTGAAAGACTACCCACATCTTGACGCGGCCGAACGCGCTGCTTACGACAAGATACTCTCGTTTTTGGTGTTTCTCGATTCCATCCAGTCGGCAAACTTGCCGGCCATCGGCGAGTACATCACGGCGAACGAGGTGAACCTCTGCCTGAATATCCAGACGTTTCAAGAATGCGTGCATTCCCAGAGCTATAGCTACATGCTCGATACCATCTGCTCGCCGGAGCAGCGCAACGAAATCCTATACCAGTGGCGCACCGACGAGAGGCTGCTTGCTCGCAACACGTTCATCGGCGATTTATACAACGAATTCCAGCGCGATAAGCACCCGTTTACGCTGCTCAAGGTTATGATGGCGAACTTCATTCTGGAGGGCGTGTACTTCTATTCCGGATTTATGTTCTTCTACAACCTTGCACGCAACGGAAAAATGCCCGGTTCTGCCCAGGAAATCCGCTACATCAACCGCGACGAGAACACGCACCTGTGGCTGTTCCGCAACATTATCCTGGAGCTGCAGAAAGAAGAGCCGGAGCTGTTCACGGATGAAAACGTGGCGGAATTGCGCGCCATGCTCGAAGAAGGCGTACGCCAGGAAATCGCCTGGGGCCACTATGTCATAGGAGACGATATTCCCGGCCTCACGCGCGAGATGATCGCCGACTATATTCATTACTTGGGCAACCAGCGCTGGATGAGTCTTGGCTTCGAGCCGCTTTTTGCGGACAACGTCGAAGAGCCCGAGAACATGCGCTGGGTGTCGCAGTATTCCAATGCGAATATGGTGAAGACCGACTTCTTCGAGGCGAAGTCCACAGCCTACGCCAAATCAACCGCATTGGTGGACGATCTGTAGGGCTTAAGTGGTGCCAATTTTGGGCATGCGCCAGCAGCGAGCGAAGGCGTCGGCGAGCAAGGGTTATTTGCCTGCCGACGCTATTTGCCGATATCTTCGATTCTGGTAAGCGAGGGAGAGCTGAAATAACGCAGCTCTTCCTCGCGGTGTGTAGCCCAGAATACGGTCTTGCCGGCAAGAAGCGGCACGATTGCGGTCATGACGCGCTGCTCGGTCTTTTCGTCGAGTCCTTTGAGTGGTTCGTCGAAGAAAAGCACATCTGCATCGGCGAGCACGGCGCGCGCCAGGGCGACGCGGCGTTTCATGCCGCCTGAAAGCTCATGGACGGGGCGGGTTAGGGTTTCGTCCATGCCCATGGCGCGAAGTAAGTTTTCGCAGCGTTGAAGGAAGCGCTGTTTGTCTTGTCCCTTTAATCCGGTGTGAGGCATGCGGATGTTGACGGCAACGCTGAGATTCTCGCACAAGCGGTCTTCCTGGAACACGGCGCTTCGTTTCAGGCCGTT
The DNA here is from genome assembly GCA_047240885.1 of Slackia sp. Taxonomy (GTDB): domain Bacteria; phylum Actinomycetota; class Coriobacteriia; order Coriobacteriales; family Eggerthellaceae; genus Slackia. The sequence goes on from JBKTHK010000006.1 coordinate 9,570, forward strand.
CATGCCCTCGATATGGCCAGCATCAGGCTTTTCGAGTCCTGCTAGTAAGCGCATAAGCGTGGTTTTCCCGCTGCCTGATGCACCCATGAGCGCGTGGACGCGTCCGTGTTCGAAAGAGATATGCACGTCGTCGAGCACGTTTACCGCTCCGAAGTTTTTGCACACGTGGGAAAGGGTTACGGAGCGGGGTCTGTCGGGCTGTCTTTCCTTGGGGCAAAGACGATGTTCGTTCACGATGGTTCCTTCGTTCTGGGACTGAAAGCCTGCGGTCAAGTGTTGTTTGAGCGGCGAGTCTTGGGGTTGTCGTCCGAATTTTCCGATGGCTAGAGCGCCTGTTCTATCTTGCCTATGACGACTGCAACGAATCTAGAGAAAAGCGTTTCTCCCAGAATGCTGATGCAGATGATCAGCGAGCGTCCATGCGAACAGGTCAGAGACGTTGCCAGGTGACCTTGGCTTCGTAGAGGTGTTCGCCTATCGACATGGCGGGCAGACCGATTACCTCGGCGGCTATGCCTGCTTTCCAGCACATTCCCAGAGAAAGCGAACAGGCAGCCTGGAAATAGGGCAGGACTTGGGAGGCGTAGATGAAACGAAGACGGTTAAAGGGGTCGATATCGAATATGTCTGCCATTTCGAGCAGGCCGCGGTCGGTCTGCTCGATGCCTTCGAGCATTGTGGTGTAGACGATGGGAAACGCCATGAGAAATGAGATTGCGACCGATAAATGCTCAGAAGACACCCAGATTAAAATCAGAATGACGAAGGATGCCACAGGAACTGATTTGATTGTGACCACAAGGGGTGCAAGCAGGTGGCGCATGAAGGGGAGGCGAGCCGAGGCGGCAGCCAAGACGATGCCCGCCGCAAGGGCCGAGGCGAATCCTGTTGCTATGCGGGAAAGAGATAGCCCTACCGAACCCCAGAATTCTCCGTTGCCCGCCAGTTCGATCAAGCGTTTTCCCGCATCGAGGGGGGAAGCGAGAAGAATGTCATGCCCGATGACGACGCTTGCCATATGCCATACGAACAGCCAGAATGCCAGGGGCCAGAATCGCTGTGCCCATTTTTTCAGGCGTCGGTCAAGCTTCGTTGCGCCCATGTCCCTCCTGTTTGATTCATTCGATGTTTCGCGATAATACTAATTTCCGATGTCGGTATTTCGACGCGCGGCAAAGCCGCTTTCGCTCGTCGGGAAAGCGGCTTTAGGCGTGAATGCTGCTAGGCTGCGTAATAGAAATCGTCGCTCGGCAAGGCTCCTCCGACGGATTTGGGGTTTTGTTCGAAGAGCACCTCGAGGTAGCCGGAAAGGGCATTTTTCATCTCGTCGCCTTCTATACAGACGATGTTGCACGCGGGGATGGCTTTTTGAGCCACGGCGGCGGGAACGATGTCGTAGGCGCCGATCAGCTCGGCTGCGGCTTCGATGTCATCGTTGACGAATGCGACGGATTCGCGGTAGTGCTTCATGAATGCTTCGACGGCTTCGGGGTGCTCGTCGACGAAATCAGCGCGAGCGATTACGACGCCGGTGATGAGCGAACTTGCGTCGGCATCGGTTTGAAGGGCGTTCCATTCTTCCGTTAGATCGAGAGCTGCACGAATCGAATCATCTTTCATCTGCGCGGTTGTTACAAAGGGCTGGGGCAAAAGGGCGATCGCTTGAGGATCTTGCGTCATGGCGGCTACGCATTCGGCGTGTTCGCTCTTCCATTCGATCGTCACGTCGATGCCGGGGGTAAGCCCGTTTCCTTCCAGGATGTAATTAAGGGCATATTCTGGGGTCGACCCTTTGCCGCTGGCATAGATGGTCTTTCCTGCCAAGTCAGCGACGCTTTGAATCGATCCGTTGCTGTCGCATAGGTACAGTACGCCGAGAGTGTTTATGGCAAGTACGCGTACGGCTCCGTCGGTGTTGTTGTAGAGAACGGAAGCCAGATTGGCGGGGACGCAGGCAATGTCTATCGTGCCTTGCGCGATTTGGGGCGTCAACTCGTCGGGGGAGGCTGCAATTTGGAAAGCATAGTCGTTGTCGGAAGCGGTGCCGGCGTCAACTTCGTCCATGAATTTGACCAGGCCCATGGCGGTAGGCCCCTTCAATGCTGCGGCATTGACCGCTACCGAAGTGGTTTCTTCTTCCGCGGACTGCGGGTTCTGTTCTGGGGATTGGGCAGCGCATCCTGCCAGGGCTGCTGCTGCGAGCGCTCCTGCGAACAGCAGCGCGATGATTTTCTTATGCACGACAGTTCCTTTCTGTTGGTGCGTAGCTGATGTTGTGAGCCTGCGCGTGTTTGCCGCAAAGGGGCCAGCATTGCTCAGCGCAGCGGTCGATAAGTATGCGGAGACGGGGTTTGAAGACACAACGCACGACCGTGAGAGCGTACCACTCCTTCTTGCTTCAGTTTCGCTATCTGCCTGAAAAGCGCCGAACGGCTGATGCCCAGGTATCGCGCGAGCTCGTCGCGCGACCCGTCGAAGCGAACCACGCCGTCTTCGTCGGCGTGTTCTCGAAGGTACGCCTCGAGTTTCGTGCCCGAATCGACCTGGGCGAGTTCTCCTATTCGCTTGATGAGGAATGCGATTTTCTCGTTGCAGATGCGCGCGTATCTCATGGCAAGAAGGGGGTCCTTCTCAATTATGGCTGCGAAGCGCTTTTTCGGCATGAGCATGACGCGGCATGCGGTGCGGCAGCGTAGGACGGTTGGCAGGGCGTTGTTCGAACAGAGGTTGCAAATGCCGAACGAGTCCCCCATTTCTAAACAAGATAGCCTTATTTCCGATCCGCCCGCCGTGACGCTGTAGACATCGATCGTTCCTTCAAGAATAAGGCCGATGCAGCCGCACGAGCCTCGCACGTCGTCGCATAGGCGACCTTTGCGTAGCGTTTCGATTCGTATCGACGATTCGTCGATTGCCATTCCCGCAAAGAGCGGGGAGGCGTTTACGGCGCGGGCGATGGCGGGGTTCATCAAATAACCTCCCTTCGTCGTATTACCCGCTGCATTGTACACAAGAATTGTTAGCTAAGTGAAACTTTTTTCTTATTCCGTCCCGTTCGGGACTGACGGAAAGAGGCGCTCGGGGGATGCTGGCACATATGAGGCGGACATGCATGCGGTCCGTCGGCATCGGCTTTTGCCGATAGAACGCGAAGAGAGGTGTCCATGCGAAAAATCGTTCTTTTTAGCGGTTCGTCTGCCGTTGGGAAGACCGCGGTGCTCTTGTGGGGTATCGATTGCTTGCGGCTACAGGGAATGCACCCTGCGGTATGCAAGATAGATTGCGTTTCAGGGGAGGACGAGGCTGTGTTTGAAAAAGCCGGCGTTCCCGTCGTGGCGGGGATAAGCGCCGACATCTGCCCTGATCATTATCTCGTGTCGAATATTCCCGAAATCTGGTCTTGGGCGGACGAAGTAGGAAGCGACGTTCTTCTTGTCGAAACGGCGGGGCTGTGCAATCGCTGTTCTCCCGCAACGCGATCCATGGTTTCCGGGTGCGTGATCGACGCGACGGCGAGTTGCAAGGCGCCCGAGCATCTCGGGCCGATGCTTTCTCAGGCGGATTTTGTGGTGTTGACCAAAATTGACATGATTTCGCAGGCAGAGCGGGAAATTGTATGCAGCGCCGTGTCGGATGTGAATCCCGATGCGGAGGTTTTTGCCGTCGATGCCTTGGCGGGCTATGGGGTTCATGCGCTGTCCCGCTATATCGAGTCGGCTCCTTCGGTTGAGACGTATGAGGGCGATGTGCTGCGGCATCCGATGCCTGCAGGCGTTTGCTCGTATTGCGTTGGCGAGTGCCGCGTCGGGGCTGCTTTTCAGCAAGGCGTTGTGGGCAAAATAGAATTCGGGAAGGTTTCGTGATGGATGCTATTACCGTCATGGCGGGAACGGACAAGGCTGGTCACCCTGAGAAGTTTGATTCGATAGAGCTTCGGATGGGCAGGATGTATGCGATCGTCGGGAATACCGGATCGGGCAAGAGCCGGTTCGTCAAGGATGTCGAACAGCTTTCTGCGGGCGATTCTCCCACAAGACGACGTGTTTTGGTGGACGGCCGGCAGCTTGGCTACCAAGAACGCTCTGAGTTCGAAAGGTCGTCGATCGCCCACGTGGGGCAGAACATGAGGTTCGTCCTCGACGTTACCGTCGAAGAGTTCGTTGCCATGCATGCCCGATGCCGCGGGCGCGTGCCGTGCATAGACGATGTTGTCGCGCTTGCGAACGAAATTACCCCTGAGCATGTGCGCAGGGAATCGAAACTCAATGTCTTGTCGGGAGGCCAGTCGCGTGCTCTCATGGTGGCGGATGTGGCATTGGTTTGCGACAGCCCCATTGTCCTGGTGGACGAGATAGAGAATGCGGGAATTGACAAGGTTGCGGCTCTATCCGCCCTTTGTCGCGCCGACAAACTGGTGCTTGCCGTGACGCACGACCCCCATACGGCGTTGATGGCTCACGAACGCATTGTAATGAAAGGGGGGTCGGTTGCTTGCGTTCGAGCTCGTAGCGAGCGAGAGAAAGAAGCATTCGTCTCTCTTGACGGTCAGTATCGTCGACAGCGTGCTTTGCAGCAGGCGCTGCGCGAAGGAGGGGAGGTTGCATGGGCGGAATGCGCACGGTAACTCTTTATTGGAATCATATTTGCATCATGCACAATTTTGAAAAAGAGCACTTGGGTCGCGTGCGCGATCGGTTGTTGCGTCACAGCATAGACCTTCGTGTGACGTATTTCGGCATGGGCTACGACGGGCATATGTCGTCGTATTTGCGAAAAGACAACGCGTTGCTTCCGGACATCATGGTTTCGGCCGATCTCGAAGTGTTTGAGAACGCCCGCATTGCCGAAAAGATTGGAGCATGCCATCCTGCCTTATCGTGGATCGAGCGCAAGGACACGCCGGCGGTTCGTGCCGTTGTTCGAGACGAGGCTCTTCTTCCATTCGTCATCATCCCCTTGACGGCTTACGGAAACGCATCATGCGAAGGCCACTCTTTTCTCGAGATGGTTGAGCAGAAGCGCGTTGCGTTTGGGGGCATTGACAACTCGGCGGCAAAGACGGTGGTGAAAGCGGTTTGGGAGCGCTACGGCGAACAGGCTGCTCGCAAGGTCTTAACTGAATGCCGGGTGACGAATATGCCTATCGAGGCTTTCCAGGCGGCGAGGGTCGGCGCCGTCGATGTGGCCGTTGCACCGTCGTTATACGGGCTGCGTGCCGACGGCATATCCAGGGTGCATAGCGTCTTTGAAGAGGGCTCCTTTCTTTTGCCGACGTACTTTTGCGCTCGCAAAAGCGTCGACGAAGAGACGGCGCGTATCGTGCGCGATGAGGTGATGAGTCTTGAGGCCCTTGATTTCTATGCCCGTAATGCAGATCTGATCGCATGCGCCGTTTCGGCTCGATTCGAGTCTTCCCAGGAGCATGCGTCTCGGGTGTGGGCGGTTGATCCATCGTTCGCCTTGGGCCTTGGCCGTCGTTTCTACGACATGTACTGCGGAGTGCTTGGTACCGCGGAGAATCTTTCGTAGCCTGAGTTCGAAAGGGCTCTTTCTTTATTGCGAAACGGTGACGTTCGCGCGCCGTGTACGAAACGAAAGGCGGGTTCGTGCCGGGCGACGGGTGTTTGCGGAGTATAATCACGTCCGTTGCGCGGATGCATTCGCGCTTCGTTAAGCAGGCAGGCGGCGTTTTCACGTCCGCGAATCGGCGGGACTTGTGCGTCGCCGTCCGACAAGAAAGCTGGTCCGTCGTGAAACCAAGCATTCAGAAACTCCTCGTCGGCTTCGTTATCGTTATCGTGCTGGCATTCATTCTTTTACGTGGCGACCAGCTTGTCGAACTGGTGGAGACCATGAAGAAAGGGGCGGTCATTCCATTGGTTTTGGCCGTGCTGACGCAGCTTGGAAAGTACTATGCGCAAAGCTGGGCGTATCATTTCACGTTTGCGTCGGTCAATGAGAAGATGGGCCCGAAGGAAACGCTTCCGCTTGTGTTCGGCACGTTTTTCATGAACACCATCGCACCGTCGTTGAATATGGCGGGTGCGACGCTTGTGGTCGACGATGCCCGACGCCGCGGCATTCCTGGGGGCAAGGCAACGTCTGCCGCGCTGCTGATGCAGATGACCATCGAGTCGGGCTTCATGACCATTATGATCGTCGGCTTCATTATTTTGCAGGTCACGGGTAATTTAAGCCCCGCATGGTTTTTGACCGGCCTCGTGGTGGTGGTCATGGTCGGCTTCATGGGCGGCATCATGTTCATCGGCCGCAAAAACCCCAAGATGCTCGTGGGCCTGCTGCACCCGGTAGAGCGTCTGGTAAATCGCATTCTGAAGAAGTTCAACAAGAATCCGCTCGATCCCTGGGCGGAGAAAGCGGTTGCATCATTCGGCGATGCGGCGGGCACTATTGCGGGCAATCCGAAAACGGCGGCGAAGGCCTTCGGCTGCTCCATTGCTGCAAGTACATGCGAGCTTGCAGCGTTTTGCCTGGTGGGCGTTGCGTTCAACATTACGAATCCTGAAGCGCTGATATGCGGCTACGTTATTGCCACGCTGCTTGCCATGATTTCTCCGGTGCCTCAAGGCGTCGGATTCGTGGAAGCGGGCGTTATGGTGTTGTTCAGCGCGTACGACATCAATTCGGCCGCTGGCATGGCGAGCGTGCTGGTGTACAGGGGCCTGGTATTCTGGATGCCGTTCTTGATCGGCGCCGTACTCATTCAGCGCACGAAGACGTTCAAACGCGATGACGGCAAGAAAGGCAAGCCCGCAAAGAAAGCCGTCCTTCCGGCCGCTTTGAATGACAATGAGGTCGTTGGCGAAGAGCCTGACGAGGTGGCTTTCGTTGCCGAAGCCAGTGAAGGTTTTGCGCAGAACCAAGGCGATGCGTGCGCGGCCGACGTCGATGAATTCGACGGAAAGAAGGGTGCCAAAGGCTTTCCGGACGCAAAGGGGAGCGCTTCTTCCAAGGAGGGCGTTCCTGACGGTGGTGCCGAAGTTGCTTCCTAAAGAGGCTCGTTCGGTGCCTGCTGCAGCGAATTGCGAACGTATTATTGCATGTCAAAGGCGGTTTTCCGAGGAAGGACGCCGCTTTTTTTGTTTCGGGAATGATTGAAACGTCTTAGCATGAGAGGACTCTCGGAGAACATCTCGAATTGTTGCTCAACAAAAGCAAGAAAATCGTTTGTATGATTCTTTCATCGACGTTAAGAAGGGAGCATATAAATGGGGTTTTCTGTCAAAGCCAAGGCAACGACATTGTTTTGCGCGTTGTTTTTGTTGGGCGTCCTGTCCATGCTTTTGGTCGGCTGCGCTGACAAGAAGAGCGAAGCTGGCGACTTGATGGCCGAAGGGTCGTATCAAGAGGCTCTCGAAATATATGCGAGCCTTGAACAAGATGAAGAAGTGGCAAAAGCCATGAGCGAATGTCGTTACTTTCTTTTTCTCGATTACCTGAAGCAGGAGGGAGGGGCTACGTATAGCGCTCCCGATAAAAGCTATACGGTTGCGGTTGGGAAATCTGGCGAGAGCGGATTGCAGTGTACGTACAGTCTCGCGACGGAAGATAGCATATACGCAAGCATGGGGCAAACGCTTGTTGTGGCCATTACGTACGGGAAGAGCGACGCGACGCTCAACGCGTCTGCGCAGATGAACATACTCAATGGCAAGACGCAGGAGAAAGCGACGGGAAAGCTGAATCTTCTTGAGTATGTGGAGGGCGACGAAATCGAATGGGATTCGGTATCGAGCGAAACCATCGATATACATGGCAACCCAAACACGACGGATCCTACTTTATTGGCGAGCAACGCCGAGATGATTAAGAGGGCCGTATGCGGCCTGGAAAGTGTTGCGAAGAAGAGCGGCACGGAAGTGACGATGGCCGATCTTGGGTTTGCGAATCTTTAGCGAGTAGAAGAGGGGGTACATTATGGGGGATCCCAACGAGCAAGAAGCGACTCCTTGCGAGGATTCGTTTGACGAATGTCCTGATCGCACCGATGCGGTTCAGCTGAATGAAGGAGAGGGTCCTGAAACCAACTCAACGGAGCTGTCTCTCGAGAATTCTATTGACAACAAGGATGATGCGGGGGAGAGCGAACGGTCCAATTCTTCTACAAGCGATGAAGCGATTGAGAAAAAGATTCCTCGCAAATTCATCGGAATAGCTGCTGCGACCGTTGTGCTTGCTGTTGCTGGCATCGTGGCCATTACGGTTGCTGTTCCGTCAATGAAGTATGCCGATGCGAAGCAGCTCGTGAAAGAGGGAGACTATTCCAAGGCCATTGAACTTTTCGAGGAATCGAAAAAAGGCGATTTCGAGAAATACATCGCATACTGCAATGGGATGATTCAGCTGCAATCGAACGAATACCTCACCCAAAAAGATGCGGTGGAGTCGTTTGAGAAATCATCTGGGATAGAGGATTCTGATCAAAGAATGAAAGAGGCGTATTACCGTCTTGGAACGAATCGCCTTGAAGCGGCCGACGTCAGTACGGCGTCGGATTACTTCTCCAAGGCTGACGGTTACGAGGATTCTGCCGCAAAGAAAGAGTACTGCAATAATGCGGAGCAATTGATGAAGGCGGAGAAAGAGTACGATGACGGCAATCTCGGCAGTGCTCAGAAAGCTTTCGGTAATCTTCCTTCCGATTTTGAATATGAAGGTATTTCGGTCGCCTCGCGTCTTGAGGCCTTGTCCAGCAATCAATCGCTGGTTGATTTGTGCGGAACATGGAAATCATCCTCGAGTTCTGCCACGACCAAGCAGATTTGGGTAGCTGGCGATGGAAGGTATGAATCTTGGGACTGGGATGATTTTGGCGCGCAATCGATGCACGTGAAGTGCACCATCAATGATGACGGAACTCTAAACGTTTTCGGCGATGCCTCGTATAGCTATCCTGTCAATTTCTCCTCGATTTCTGCTGCGTTGCGCACCAGCTCTGATTCTATTGATTTTTCTCAGACAGGGTCGTCCGTTCCTGAGGTTCTCTACGATGACGGGGAGTCAAAGCTTACGTTTGATGGCTCCGCGTTCCATTTGTCATACTATAAGTATGCAGACAATGAGAGCATTTACTTTGCATACGAATACTCGAGTGAGTTCGTGTTCGACAGCAAGATTTGATTGTCTTCTGGGGGATATTCGTCGAAAAAAGCCGCTAGATGCGGCTTTTTTCGACGAATTCGTTAGTCAATTCTTTCAATTTCCTGAGTATTGCGGATGCATTTGTTGCGCAACAAATTGGGGAAAGCCTGGATATAATGGAGAAGCAACTCTTTTCAAGGGTGTTTTTCGCGTTCTTTATCTTAGAAAGGAGCAGGTCGTCGTGCGTTTTTTTCATCAAAAAGGCCTGCTTGCCCGCCGTTCGTACCGAGCCTCTCTTCCGCCAACGCTTATGGGTCTCGCAACTTTTTCGCTCGTGCTCGTGCTTTTCGGGGGCGTAGTGTATGCCGCTGCCGTTCCTGCCCTCATCGTTCAAAACCCCGTTATTCAGTCGGTGGTCGAATCCGTGACGGCTTCGCGTGATGAAAGCGCGGATGCGGCGGATTCCTCATCGCAATCTTCCGGGTCAAAATCTTTCTCTTCGGGTCCTGTTGCATCATCGAACTCGGGGGGCGTATCGTTTCCCGGCGTCTCGCCCTTGGCTGCTTCTTCAGACAATCCTGATATATCGTCAGATTCTTCGAACGAAGAAGAATCCTCTTCCACTGAAGAGTCTCAGGGCGATTCCGAATCGGGAGGGGGCGGCTCCCAAGATCTCGTTCCGCCCTCTGGTGGAGAATCGGGCGGCGGAAACTCTCAGCCGCCTGTGCAACCTGGCCCCGATGCCGATGAGGAAGCGTCGTTTCGAGCTGCACTTATTGGCTATTACGACAATTTAGCTCCCCACGCCCAAACGGTGTCGAATCTCTATGCGCAGTTCAACAGCAACTGTCTTTCCGTTGATTCCGACCTTCGCATGGGTTGCTTCTCCGAGGTCAATGCAGAGTTCAATGCCTTAACGGCTGCTGGCATCGAGGTTCAGAACCTGGCCGTTCCCAACGGGTCGGCTTATGCACAGAAATACGAGGACATCAGCATACTGTATTACGATCTCACTTCGGCAACGGCCGCCTTAAGGCGTGCTTGGATCCTCAATGTGGTTATGGAGAATCCCTCTGAATATCAGGAGGACTTCATGGCTCCAATTCTTGAAAAAACCGGTCCAGACGGAAAAATCATCCCCTTGTCCGATTTTGAACAGCGTTATCCAGGAGCGCGTCCGTGATGTATGAGCTTCCCGACGAATCTCCCTATTACGACATAGAGTCTCACGATTCGCATAGAGAGGTATCCAACCAAACCGTTCCCTTGCGCCTTGTCCGCCTCGATCGATTCGAGGCCCCCTTCGTGCTTGCCGAATCGGAGCGGGATGCTTATGTCCGCCGTTTCACGACGCTTCTTTTGGACGAATCGAGCGTACGCTACGGCGGTCTTGGATGCGTAATGCGTGCGAAAAGCGCATGCGGGGAAGTCCTTGCCGTCAAACGGCTTTTGCCGCAGACGAAAAGCTCCCAGGAAACGTCCCATGTTTTGTCCGACGAGCAGCGCCAGGCCGCCTTTCGAAGAGAGTACGAACTCCACCGCACGGTGCATTCCTTGAAGGGATTTCCCCGTCTGTACGGATGGGGATATATTGAAGGGGCTCCTGCTATCGTAATGGAATGGATAGAAGGGGAGTCGTTGGCACATGTGCGTCATCGCTTTGCTGTGGATGATGCGGGGCGGATGTCGCCCTTGACCGTGGCGAGGATCGGCCGCGATATGTTCGACGTGCTTGCGAGACTCGATTTTGTCGAGGGGGGATTGGCCCATCGTGACGTTTCTCCCTCCAATATCGTGGTGCGTACGTCTTGCTTGGACGTTTCCGACCAGATCGATGAAGGCGTCTTCGACCTCTGTCTGCTAGATTTCGGATCTGCGGCAGCGGGGGACGAAGCGGGCGCGGTTGCCAGCTCGAATACGACGGTTGCCTATGCCGCCCCGAACTGCTTGATGGCTCGAAAAGCGCGAAAATGCGTCGTTCGTCCGCCGTCGATGTTTATGCTGCGGCAAGCGTTCTCTACGAGCTGCTCTATGCGTGCTTGCCTTTTGAACGTTTCGAAGACGAATTGAGTATCGGTGAGGCAAAGCGAACCAAAAGACCTGCATTCGGAGCGTCGGCGCATCGCGTCGCGGAGGACGTTTCAGTGGTTCTCGCTCGCGAGCCCGAGATAGCCGTTGCTGTTGGGATGGAATCTTCGCAGATGTCCGTTCGTCCCCATGCGGAGGACGTACGTACGGCGCTTTCTTCGATCGATGCGCAATTGGAGGCCGTCATCGAAGCGTGCCTGTCGGTCGATCCAAAAGACCGGCCTTGTCCAGCGGCTGCGCGCGATGCATGTGGTGCATTTGCGTTTCGTTACGCAGGAAACATCAGGCACGCTTTGCGCGGTGAGCCGCTCGATTCTTGTGTTTCGGGCGGCCTGCAAGCGGTTTCGCGGATCTCCGCTTCGCATTCGCAACCTGCTTCGTTCCGTGGGAAAGGCGGCTTCGGCGGCGGTGTGGTCGGTTTCGGTTGTGGCCACGGGCCTGCTTGTTCACGGCGTAGATGCTTCATGGGCGCTGGGGCCCGTTCGTGGTCCGGCTCGTTGAACGGGTGTGCGGTGTCTGCCGCGCTTGCCGTTCCTGCGTTGGCTGGGTTTGCGATTCGCGGAAAGCGGTCGCACACGCTGCGCGGGTTTCTGTCCGGAAGCGTCGCCCTGCTATCGATGGCGTGCTTGGTCTTCTTGCTCGGGTCGATGCTCGAGCTTCCTTCGGATGAGGTCTTTCGCGGTCTTGCTGCGGCGCTTTTCGCCGTTGTGGCGGCGGGATGGTGTCCGCTGGTGCTAGATTATGCGCTGGCCGTGCTTCCTTTTCGGCCCCGCAAGGCGCTTCCGGCGAGCCGCGGGGAGGCATCCGTCCACGCGCTTGATGAGGCGTCGGGCGACGACGACGCTCTCGCTACAAGGCGGTGTTTTGGCGGATAATAAGGCTGCAACGGGTCTTTTGCCCGAAAAGAGTGATTGCGGAAAGGAGGTGCGCGATGGTGACGAATGATAAAACGCCTTGCGCCGTGCTGTTTGAAACCTTGAAAAAACATGGTGGCATCAGCAATAAGGAGCTTGCTTCCCTCGTTCTTTCAGGGAGGCCCCTTTCCGACGGGCGCAGTCCCGTGAGTCGTGTAGGCGATCGCACATGGGTCTCGCGCTTCATCGTGCATGCTCCTATAGGCTCTTTGCAGGAGCGTTATTTCTGCGACTTCGGGGTAAGCGCGCTACGTATTGTGGCCCGTTTGAAATCTCGCGAAGGGCGTGCGCTTTCGAGTGAGGATGTGTTTGATTTGGTGGCCGGAGAGCCAGGTCGTTCGATGCAGGACGTGCTCGTTGCTTGCCATCAGGATGCGACGGTCTATCGAAACATGCTCGACCGTCTTTCCGAGAAAAGCGGATACACCGTTGATGAACGGGCGGAAATCGCCATGGTTTTGTTCGTGTCGGCGGGTTGTTCGGGAAATGTTCGCAAGGCGATCGAATGCACGCTGGATTTCTCTCAGTCCGCCTACGGTCGTCGTCCTGTGACTTCGCCCATGGCCTCGTCTGATTCCGCAGCTGACTCTTCGCAGGTTCCCGCTCTCTCCCTCGGGCTCCTTCGCGTTGTAGACGGCTATGTCGTGGGGGCTCCATATTGGCTTGATTCGTCTGCGGGCGCAGTGGAAATAGGGGCGCTTGCCAGCGAAGAGCGTTCCATAAGCAGCGTGGGCTCTGATGTCTCCGCTCGCCATCTGCGCATATGGCGAGACGAAGAGGGTTTCTGGTTCGTTGAAGGGCTTGGTTCGAGCAATGGAACGGTGCTAGTGAGCGGTGCAAGCGGCGAGTCCGTGGTCGTGGAGCCTCCGCATGCGGAGCGGGACGGCTTCGTGTCGAAGCCCGTTGCCGTTCGTCCTGGTGATGATCTCATTTTGGCCGAAAGTACGAAGTTTCTCGTTATAGAAGGCGTTCCCGAACCGTAAACGCTGCGTTCGGGCCGCTTGATTGTGCATTCTGGTTGAAGATGTCAGACAGCGTCCAGGGCGAACCCGTAATAGTATAATATCGAACAGACGTTTGGTATTTGTACTTGAAACGCCGAGCAGTCGGCGTTTTTAGCGTTGCGGGAGGTTGATGCAGCTTTTCCCGCTAGGACGGGAAGGATGCACGGTGCGCGTTGCCGCTCGGATAATACTCGGAATCGACCCTGGTCTTGCGCATACGGGGTGGGGCGTAATCGAGCAACGCGGTTCGCGCCTCTCCTGTCTTGCATATGGCTGCATAACCACCACGCCTTGCACGGAGCTTTCCCAGCGTCTTGCCAAAATCTGCGAGCAAATTAATGCGGTATCCCAGCGCTTCGAGCCTTCATGCGTAGGCATCGAGACGGTGTGGTTCGGCCAGAATGTCACCGCCGCGTTCGATACCGGTCAGGCGCGGGGTGCTGCCTTGGTGGCATGCGCCCAGCATGGGCTTTCCGTGGGCGAATTTACGCCGCGCCAGATAAAGCTTGCCGTAGTGGGCGAAGGCACGGCGGAAAAGGAGCAGGTGCAGTATATGGTTCGTCAGATTCTCGGGCTGGATGATCTTCCTCGCCCCGATCATGCGGCCGATGCGCTTGCTGCCGCTATCTGTTATGTCACGCACGGTCCCGCGTACAAGGAGGAAAAGCTGTGATTGCGTTTTTGAAGGGAACAATGGCGGGCCGCACGTCGAGTCACGCGTTCATCAACGTGAACGGCGTCGGATTTTCCGTAGGCATGCCGGCAACGGATTTGTCGCGCCTTCCCAATCGGGGCTCCGAGGTCATGGTGTATACGCACCTGTCCGTACGCGAAGATGCTATGGCGCTGTACGGGTTCTTGTCGCAAGAGGCGCATGCGCTTTTTCTGCGTCTGGTCGGCGTATCAGGCGTCGGACCGAAGGTGGCGCTTGCCGCGCTTTCCACGTTTAAGCCCGAGGAGCTTGTTTCCGCCATTCAATCTCAGGACGTAAAGGCCGTGTTGAACATCCCCGGCGTCGGGAAGAAAACGGCGCAGCGTCTCATCCTGGAGCTCAAGGGCACATTGGCCGAAGAAGCGGAAGACAATCTGTTCAGCGCGCAGGTCGCGGAGGCTTCCGCGCGTTTACAGGGGCTCGAGACGCCTTGCTTTCAATGGGCTTCTCTTCAGCAGAGGCCGACCTTGCTTTGAAAGATGCTCCCGAATCGGCCGACACGGAAGGGGCGCTTTTGCAGTATGCTCTTAAAAGGCTGGGTTCTGTCTAGGCGGCCGTTTGGTAAGCTTTTTTCGCTGCGACCTTCCGGAGCTTGCCGGTTTAAGGCGCGGCAAGGGCATACGCTGATTCGATTGCAAAGGAAAGTATGAACAACGGCATCGAAATAGAAGGAATGGTGTTCGACGCAGGGGCGCAAACCGCGCGTACTGCCACAGATCGCATGGTTGCCCCCGAATTGATCGAGGACGACCTTGCCCTCGACCGTTCCCTGAGGCCGAAGCGCCTGGACGATTATCTTGGTCAGACGCGCGTGAAAGAGAGCCTGTCTATTCTCATCCAGGCCGCAAGGCAACGCGGCGAATGTATGGACCATGTTTTGTTCAGCGGCCCTCCGGGGCTGGGCAAGACCACGCTTGCGACGGTGGTTGCCAACGAACTTGGGGCCAATATCCGCACAACAAGCGGGCCCGCCATCGCTCGTCCGGGGGATCTTGCCGCCATTCTCACCAATCTCGAAGAAGGCGATGTTTTATTCATCGATGAAATCCACCGCCTGAACCGTCAGGTCGAAGAAGTTCTCTATCCCGCGCTGGAAGATTACGTGCTCGATATCGTGGTCGGGAAAGGTCCGGCGGCGCGCAGCATTCGTTTGGACCTTCCTAAATTCACGCTGGTGGGCGCCACCACGCGTACAGGCTTGCTGACAGGACCCTTGCGCGATCGCTTCGGCATTGTGTTTCGCCTTGACTATTACACCCCCGAAGAGCTCTCCGATATTGTGAAGCGTTCTTCGGGCATTTTGGACGTCAGCATAGATGAAGAGGGCGCCCTGGAAATCGCCCGCCGCAGCCGGGGTACGCCGCGTTTGGCGAACAGGCTGCTCAAACGTGTGCGCGACTGGGCCCAGGTTCGCGGGTCTGGGTCTATCGACGAAGATACAGCGGCTCAGGCGCTGAGCTTTTTCGAGGTTGATTCCCTGGGTCTGGATTCCCTTGACAATAAGATTCTCGAGCTTTTATGCGTTTCGTTCGGGGGCGTCGGTTGGGCTTTCCACGCTTTCTTCGGCGCTTGCCGAAGATCCGATACCGTCGAGGATGTGTACGAACCGTATCTCATTCAGCAGGGCCTGATTATGCGTACGCCTAAGGGCCGTCAGGCAACCGATCGGGCTTTTGAACATATGGGGGTGAATCGTCCGTAATGCTGCAGCAAGATTATCTCATGCGTTTGTTCTTGCAGTTCGCCGAAGGAATACGGCGAAGCATGGACTATGGCAAGCACGATCCTAACGAGGCGTCGGAATCTCTCGAAGATGCGATTTCCCGCGCGCTTGATATGGACGCCGATGTCATGCTCGGCCTTGAGGCGGAAAGCTTCGCTTCGATCGTGCATATTTCAGGGACGGATTCTCGCGTGGTCGAGTACGTCGTTCGAAGCCTTGCGCTGGAGGCTTTCTATCTTGAACAGGCGGGGCGTGCCGGCAAGTCGATCTGCGGTACGCGCAGGCGTGCGTTGGCGAGGGCGTACGGCGTCGAAGAGCCGGAGCGCAACGAAGTTTTTACCGAGGAGGAGCTTGCAGACGTGCTTGAGGAAGATGGCGTGGTTGAATCGTCTTCACGGTAGGGACTCGGTTGCTTCATCCGAAGCGTTTCGTTGGGTTCTTTTCAACAAAGTGGGTAAAAAAGAGGATGATTTTGCTTGCGGCGGTTGTCTGCGGTCAAAAGATGGTAGGCTGTATTCATATCGCTTATGGCGATGAATTATGTGGGGTCCCATTGGGGAAATGGGATGAGTTACCTGGTTTGGAACTAGGGTGTCAACTTCTCCGTATGGGGAAGGGAAAGAGGCCAAGATGGCTGAAGGAACTGTCAAGTGGTTCAACGCTGAGAAGGGTTACGGATTCATTTCTCAGGAAGACGGGGAAGATTTGTTCGTGCATTTCTCGGAAATCAAGATGGACGGATACAAGACGCTCGACGAGGGCGCACGTGTCTCCTTCGAGGTGACCGAGGGTCAGAACGGCAAGAAGCAGGCGAGCAACGTCGTGAAGCTTTAGCCGTTCGCAGGAATAGATCGTTCGCTTTGGCGAGCGAATTCACTTGAGCGAATAGAAAGGGAGGCGAAAGCCTCCCTTTCTATTTTTGTGCGACGAATGTCGAAACCATTTGAATTGTTTGTAAAGCTTTTGTTTGGGGTCTAATCGAACTTGCAGATGAACCCTTCGACAGCGGCGAGGCATTCGTCGGGATGCGTCGCGTTGGCGATATGCGGGGCGCCTTGGATAAGCGTCCATTCGCAGCCGGGGATAAGGTCGACGCCTTCTTTGATGGTGTAGGGCGTTCCTTCGTCGTCGGTTCCGGAAAGCGCCATGCAGGGTACTTTGATGTTTTTCACGCCTTCGCGGATGTCCCAGTCCTTCATTTTCCCGGTAACCACGAATTCGCTTGCGCCTTGCATGACCATGTAGCACTCTCCGACGCCGGCGAACGAATCGGTCACGAACTGGGGATAGTCCTTCTCGTAGAAGCCCACCACGTGGCGCTTGTAATATTCGTCTGCGGCTGCTTTCGCTTCGGGCGTTTCGTAGTTGCCGGTGCGTTCCGCTTCAGCGAGGGCTTCCTGCATGTCCTGCGGCATGTATTGTAGAAGGCGGTTTGCCTCGTCGAGCCATGTTTGGATGCGGACTGGTGAGCTGTTGATGACGAAGGAATTCACGCCTGCGTCGTCTCTCATCATGCAGTACATGCCAAGCATGCCGCCCCAGGAATTGCCGAACAGGTGGATGTCGTCAAGGCCGAGCGCTTCTCGTACCGTATAGAATTCGTCCGCCCACAAGTCATAGGTGTAGAAGTCGTCTTCTTGGTGGGGGATGGCCGATTTTCCGCAGCCGATCTGGTCGTAGAATACAACTTGGCGGTTTGCGCGATCGGCGAGCTTTGCATAGGTGAGCAGGTAGTTGTGGCAGTCTCCAGGTCCGCCGTGGAGCACGAGCAGCGGTTTTTTCGCGGGATCGGGATTGTCCGGAGTGACAATTTTGCAGTAGGTTTTGTACCCCAGATAATCGACGTAGGTTTCTTTGATTTCGGACATGATGCCTCCAATCTGGCGTGTCTCTATGCTTCGTCGCATTGCGCGACCGTATCCGAAAAAGTCCGAGCGCGCATTCGCCGCTTGCGCGTCCTTTATCCGGCTTTACTTCAGCGTGGGCAAATCCTCGCAGAAGCGGGCGAAATCCTCGAGCGATCCATGCTTGCATTGTGCGAGGTCGAGGCCGTCTTTCTCCTCTATTGCATGGTCGGTGACGAAATAGATGTCCGCGCCCGTCTTGATGGCCGCTCCGTCTTCGCGCGTGTTATTGCCCACCATGAGCACGTCCGACGCGGCAACGCCCGCTCGGCGAAGGGCCTCCTCGTAATAGGCGGTGTACGGCTTGACGGAGGTTGCGGTTGCGTAATCGGTCACGAAGATGAAATCGTTGGGGTCAAGGCCGGCCCAGCGCAGGCGTGCATGGACGGCGGCAAGGGGGAACATGGGCATGGTCGTTACAGCCAGGGTGTAGCCCTTTTCCTTAAGCGTCGCGATAGCTTTCGCTGCCGCAGGATTAGGAGTCGCGAGTTTGGATACTTCGTTGAACGGTCCCGCGTAATACTCGTCGAAAAGCATTTCCACCTCTTCGGCGTTCGTGCCGGTGAGCTTCGAAAAGACGGGCCAGAATACGTCGTGGTTGGAGCGCGTTCCGTCGTTTGCCGCCATGGCTTTCACGCCTTCGAACAAAGCACCCATCACGGCGCGACCATCCATGCCGTGATTGTGGGCGAACTCTCCCAAAGAGAGGGTGTACGCCTTCATGAAGGCGCTCGTCTCGATGGGAAGGAGCGTGCCATCCAAATCGAAGAAGAGGGTGGTGTAGCTGCGCGCGGCCGGTTGTTGCGTATTGCTCATGCGTATCGTCCTTTTCTGAAGGATGAGGAATATGTCTGTCTGCATGGTAGTATAGTGCGGTTTTGAAGGAATGCGCGATTGCGCTGCGCATATGCACACGACGCATATGCGAGCATGCCGCATTTTTCACGGATTTTGATGAAAAGCGCGCTGCGCAGCCAAGCGCAATGCGGCATACTCTGCGGCGTGCGGCGTGGCGCAGGGGATGCTCGCGCTTTTTTTGGTTGAGGGTCCAACGTGCCGGAGAAAGGGGTCGTTATGAAGCTTCTGCTGCATGCATGCTGCGGGCCGTGCTCGCTCGAGCCGCTTCGCCTGCTGCTTGAGGCGGGGCACCAGATCACGATCGCCTATATGAATTCCAATATCCATCCTGCTTCCGAATACGATCACCGTTTGCGGACGATGCTCGATTTCGCGCAAAGTCAGGGGATAGAAGTCGTCGAGGGGCCATATGAGCCTCAGGCCTGGGCGAACGCCGCTGGCGTATTCGGCACCGATCCCGATGCGCGTCCCGACAGATGCCGCGCCTGCTATCGCCTTCGCTTGGAGGAGGCGGCGTCGTATGCGGCCGCCAACGGTTTTGAAGGGCTTGCTACCACGTTGACGGTGAGCCCGTATCAGTACATTGAGACGATTCACGAAGAGCTTGAAGCGGCATGCCGCAAAGTCGGGATTTCCCCGGTCTTTCAGGATTTTCGCGAGCAGTATCCCGAGGCGACGCGTAGGAGCAAGGCGCTGGGCATGTACCGTCAGAATTACTGCGGCTGCGCGTTTTCCAAAGTGGAGGCCGCCGAAGAGCGCGAGCAGCGCAAGGCGGAGCGTGCCGCTGCGAAGGCGAAGCGTGAAGAAGAACGTGCGCCCCAACGTGCGGCAGAGGCTGCGGCGCGTGCCGCGCGCAAGGCCGAGAAGGAAGCTTATAACGAAAAGCAACGACGCAAGCACGAGATCTTGCGGAAAATGAGAGAGCAGAATCATGAGAACTGACGATTTCGACTACGAACTGCCCGAGCGCTGCATAGCCCAAGCGCCGGCTCCTGTGCGCGATGCATGCAAGATGCTTGCCATATCGCAAGAGCGGGGCGATCGAAGACCGGATTTTCCGCGATATCTACGATTATCTCGAGCCGGGCGATGTGCTGGTGGCAAACAACACGCGTGTCATGCCGGCCAGGCTTTTGGGCGCGAAGCGCGGTACCGGCGGCTCCGCCGAGGTGTTTCTGCTGCGTGAGCGTTTCGATGTGGAGCCGAAGACCGGCTCGTCCGCCGTTTGGGAGGTTCTCGTACGTCCCGGCAAGCGCTTGAAGCCAGGCAGCGGCGCTGTGGTCGATTTCTGCGACAAAGACGGTCAGGTTGCCTTGTCTGCCGAGGTCGTCGGCTGGGGGGCGGACGAAGGCAAGGGCGAGCGTCTTGTACGCCTGACCACGCCGCTCGATTCGCTCGACGACGCGCTTCATGCGGTTGGACACACGCCGCTTCCTCCTTATATCAAAGGATATGCGGGCGATGAAGAAATGTACCAGACGGTATATTCCCGCAACGAGAAAAGCGCGGCGGCTCCTACGGCCGGCCTGCACTTCACACCCGAGCTGATCGAGCGATTGCGGGAAAAGGGCGTTGAATGGCATACCGTCGAGCTCGAGGTTGGTTTGGATACATTCCGCGTGGTGGATGAGGAGGATCCGGAGAAGCACACCATCCATACCGAGTTCTACACGGTTTCGCAAAGCGTGGTGGATGCATGCGATGCCGCCCACGCGCGCGGTAACCGCGTGATCGCCGTGGGAACCACGAGCGTACGTTCGCTCGAGAGCGCCTACGATCGTGAGGAGGGCCGTTTGAGGGCTCGCGACCATGAGGCGACGAGCCTCTATATTCTTCCCGGTTACGAATTCGGCGTGGTAGACGCGCTCATTACGAACTTCCACGTGCCGCGTTCGACGCTCATGATGTTGGTAAGCGCGTTTTCCACGCGCGAGAACATCATGGCGGCATATCGGCATGCTATTGAAGGCGATTACCGTATGCTGAGCTTCGGCGACGCCATGTTCATTCATTAGGGATTCACCGCTCGAATGGGCCGGCGCAGTTGGCCGTTCGAGCGGCGGGACGCAGCGGTCGTTCGGCTGTGCGTCTCCGCTGCATTCATTTCGTGAAGGAAACCTCAATGGCGCTTTCGACGACCATTGATGCACGTGACGGCAATGCGCGCGTTGACGTTCGATACCGCCCATGGCGCGGTGCATACCCCATGTTCATGCCGGTCGGCACGCATGCCACGGTCAAAGGCGTGACCGTCGACCAGCTGCACGACTTGGGTAGCCAGGTCGTGCTTGCGAACACGTACCATCTCTATATGCGTCCCGGTGTCGACATCATCGAGCGCGCGGGGGGCGTGCAGAAGTTCATGAACTACAACGGTCCCATGCTGACCGATTCGGGCGGGTTTCAGCTCTTCAGCCTCGATCACATGATGAAGACCGACCCCGACGGTGTGAGCTTTCATGCTCGCGATTATGACGGCAGCAAGCATCGCTGGACGCCCGAGAGCAATATGGACATACAGCAGCGCATCGGCGCCGATATCGTCATGCAGCTTGACCAGTGCATCGGCTATCCTGCGGAAAAAGAGGCCGTTGCCGCCTCGACGAAGCTTTCCTGGGAGTGGGCAGAACGCTGCTGCGCCGCTCATACGCGTGAAGATCAGGCGCTGTTCGCCATCGTGCAGGGCGGCATGCATCGCGATTTGCGTCTAGAAAGCGCGCGCCGTCTGATGAAAATCGACGCCGCGAGCCGTGCTGCAGGGCATAAGGGCTTTCAGGGCTTCGGCATCGGCGGGTATTCTGTCGGAGAGCCGCATGATGTGATGTTCGAAACGCTGGGCGCGGTATGCGACGCACTGCCGCAGGACAGACCGCGCTATCTGATGGGCGTCGGCAATCCCACCACGTTGGTGCGCGCCGTGCGTGAAGGCGTGGACATGTTCGACTGCGTGCTTCCTACGCGTACGGGTCGCATGGGCACGGCGTTTTCGCACGAGGGGCGTATGAACCTGCGCAACGCGAAGTACAAGGAGGATTTCACGCCTCTCGATCCGCAGTGCACCTGCCCGGTGTGTACGCAGTACACGCGCGCATACCTTCGTCATCTGGTTATGCAGAAGGAAATGCTCGGCGGCATTCTGCTGTCCATTCACAATCTGCATTTTCTGATCGATTTGATGGCGAAGGCGCGCGAGGCCGTTCTGGCGGGAGAATACGAGGCGTTTTACCAGGATTGGATGAACTCTCCTGCGGCGAACGACTACTAGGATGAATAATCCCCCGCGGCGAACGACCGTTAGGATGGGTTTTCTTTCGGCGAACAGCTGTTGAAACGTTTTTTCGGCGGCGAGCAGCTATTGGGGCGGACCTCGATTCCTGGCTAGCTTGTCGACATTTTTCGAAAAAGTAGTTGACGAAAGCCGACAACGCTGCGATACTTCTAACCCGCGCTTGGAAAAGCGTAAAACATGGCCTGGTCGTCTAGCGGTTTAGGACATCGCCCTCTCAAGGCGAAGATCGGGGGTTCGAATCCCCTCCAGGCTACCACAGTCATTTTCTGCGAACCCTTCGAGGCTGGCTATCAGCTCGGAGGGTTCGTTTTTATTGCAACAGCTATTTGGACCCAGCGAAAAACGTGTCTGATTTCAGGCGTTGATGCGGATTCGGGCTTTGGCTAACGTCGCAGCGCGCGCAGATGCGCTTTCAGCTCCGGGTCGATGCGCCTGCTTTCGATCGCTTTCCGTATGGCCTTGTTGTGGGTCCATTGGTCAAGGCGATACTGCTCGATATAGGGCAGCGTCGCATCGGGCTGTTTTGCTAAGGCGGTTGCGAAATACCAGGCGCGTATCATGTTCACGTAATAGGCGTTATCATACGTAGTGCTGCCGTCGGCGCCTACGGCTTGTTGTTCGTTTTCGTCGCTCCACCCTTCATGCGCGACGGACGCCACGATGTCTAGGAATCTTTCTTCGAGCCTGTCATCAAGAAAATGCTTCATGAGTATGCCGATGGCGAAACGAACGGTGAAGGCCTTATCGGAAGAAAGCCACTCGTCTATTTTGCGAGCAGTTTGTCGGGATGCTTCGAGAACGTTTTCGGGGAAATGGAATCGCAGGTTGCCCAGTTGTCGATATGGGGAAGAAACTCATCGAGGGCCTCTGCTACATCGTCGAAGTTGTTCATGCATTCGATGAGGAACCCGTGTAGGTTGTTTTCTTCGAAATAACGATGGGACTGCACCCCGAGGAACGCATGCGATTCCGGCGTATTGTGAAGCTCTTTTGCCAACGCGCGAACCCTGGGAACGCGCACGCCTATAATGCGGTCGGGGTCAATCGTCGGCAGGAGCTTGCGATGGAACTCCTTGTACTCGAGGTCTTGAAGAGAGAAAAGCCGCATGCGGACGTTCTGGACGGCGATGTCCTGGAAGGTTTTATCTTCGACGGCCGCGTCTTGAGCAACCGTTCCCCAGGCGGCGTCCTCGTCGTTGAAGCTTTCGAACTCCTGCGTCGGTGCCATGGCGAGCCCCTTTCTTCTTCTGCGCCTTGCGTGGCGTACAACGGTTGCCTTTTCGATTGCGGAGCGGCCGTTTCCCATGCGCTGTTTTACGTCGCTCCTGCGAAAATCCTGGCAATTATCTTTGAGTATGGCACAATATCGAAGGTTATAGACAAATGCGCAGACGGCATTGAAGTCGCCGCGCGAAGCGATGGCAAAGGAAGAGTATGAAACCTGCTTCTAAACCGGCTTCAACGAAGTCGTCTACGCGGAGAAGGACGTCGCAGCATGTGAACCGCCGCAATGTCTGGCTCATTGTTGCTACGGCGTTGCTGGTTCTCGGATCCGTGTTTATGTTCACGCCTCCCCAAGAGAAGATCAACCAAGGTCTCGATATCCAAGGCGGCCTTTCCGTGGTGCTTACGGCAAAGGGCGATGACGGTGCTGCTGTCTCTGCCGAAGACATGGAGAAGTCTCGTGCGGTCATCGAGAGTCGCGTAAACTCCCTCGGCGCCTCGGAGGCCACGGTCGCCTTGCAGGGCTCTGATCAGATTCTCGTCCATTCCCGGGCTGTCCGACACCGAGGACGCTCTTGCCACCATCGGCAAAACGGGCAAGCTTGAATTTGCGCGCCTTGATTCGTTTACTGACGAAACCGTGAAAAACGAGATCGATACGGGTGGATACATCCAGCAGCAATCGGTGACTGACTCTCTGGGCAACCAGTTCCCCACGGGAGAGGAAGAGCTCACCTTGCATGTCGACGAGGGCACGTACACGCCCATCGTCACGGGTGATGACATCGAGCGCGTAACGGTCGGCCAGGCTTCCGAGGCTGCAACCGATTATGCGGTCAACCTGGTTGAATAGCGAAGGTGCTGCTGCGTTTTGCCAGGCAACCAGGACCTTGCGCCCACTAACGGCAAAATCGTCATTATTCTTGACGGAGTGGTTCAATCCGCGCCACCGCAGGGGAAATTCCAATGGCGACGTTTCATCCGGGAGGCTACGCTTGATGAGGCGAAGTCGCTGCAGACCGTGCTCGAGTCCGGATTTGCCCGTATTCGAGTTGCTCAGAGTCAGACCGTCGGACCTACCTTGGGTCTGCGACGCTCTTGGATCGACGTTGTGGTCGCGGGAGTCGGTCTTGCGCTCGTCATGCTGTATTGCTGTTCTACCATGGTCTCGGTCTGATTACCGCCGCCGCTATGGCAGTGTTCGCGGCATTGTATCTGGGCATCCTCGCCACGCTTTCTCATTTCGGGCTGTTCACGCTTTCGCTTGCAGGCATTGCCGGCATCGTGCTTACCATCGGCATGGCGGCCGACTCTTCCATCTTGACGCTCGAGCGTTTCCGCGAAGAAATTCGCATGGGTCGCAGTGTTCGTGCCGCGTCGATTACTGGCGTGCGCCACGGTATCCTGACGTCGATCGATGCCGACTTGGTCACGCTTGTGTCCGCGCTGACGCTGTTCTTCCTGGCGAGCGCATCCGTCAAGGGCTTCGGTCTCACGTTGGCGCTTGGCATCCTGTGCGATATCGTCATGATGCTTCTGTTCAAAGCGCCGATCATTCGCCTGCTCGCCCCGCGTGCTATCGCGAAGCATCCGGGCTTCTGGGGCGTTAAAGATTCCCAGGAAGCCGTTCCTTATTACGAAGAGGGGAAAGAGGTCAAGGCTGGCAAGAAGCTGCGCGGTCGCTTCATCAAACGTGATTTCGATATCCTCGGCCTGCGCAAGTACTTCCTTACCGCGGCGGCTGTGGTGGTTGTCGCAATCGCCGTGATCGTTGGCGTACGCGGCATCAACTTCGGTATCGAGTTCGTGGGCGGCACGTCCATCGCCTTCCATAACACGGGCGACGTGGCCATCGAGCAGGTGCGTGATGCCTTCGCCGACGCGGGAGAGCCTGACGCGGTCATTCAGACCACCACGTCCGACGGCGAAGAAGGATTCCTGGCACGTACCGCT
Source organism: Slackia sp. (assembly GCA_047240885.1). GTDB lineage: Bacteria > Actinomycetota > Coriobacteriia > Coriobacteriales > Eggerthellaceae > Slackia. The sequence continues at coordinate 34,341 of JBKTHK010000006.1, forward strand.
ACTACGTCTGCCGAAGATGCGACCGCCGTGGCGAACGACGTCGCCGACACGTTCGGATGGAGTACGGACGGATTCGAGGTGACGACGATCGGTCCCGACTGGGGCACATCGGTTGTCAAGAGCTCGGTTCTGGCGTTCCTCGTTTCGCTGGCGCTCATCATTGCCTACATTTCCATTCGCTTCCGCGACTACAAGATGGGCATCACGGCGGTTGTCGCGCTGCTGCACGACCTTATTATCGTCTTCGGCGTGTACGCCTTGCTCGGTCATGAAGTCACGCCGAACACCATTGCCGCGCTGCTTACTATTCTGGGCTACTCGCTCTACGACACGGTCGTCGTGTTCCATCGCATTAATGAGAACATGAAGGCCGAAAACGTGAAGTGCACCTTTATGACCATGGCAAACCACTCGGTCAACGAGGTGCTCATCCGCTCTCTGAACACGTCGATCACGTCGCTTATTCCGGTCGTGGCCATGCTGCTGTTCGGCGGCGAAACGCTGAGGGACTTCGCGCTCGCCATGACCATCGGCTTGATCACCGGCTGCTATTCGTCCATCGCCATCGCAACGCCGCTGTACGCCATCTGGAAAACGCGCGAAGACAAGTTCGCGAAGCTTTCGAAGAAGTACGGTCCGGAGGTGCAGCGCTTCTTCTTGAACAAGCTGCCCGTCGGCAAGGTTGCGGCAGCTGGTGCCGGCAACGTCGGCGAAACCCCCGTTGTTGCAGGAGATGCGGTTGCCGTCTCTGAGAAGCCCGCGATTTCCTCGGGTACTGCGGCATCGAAGGCCGGCAAGGCGCCTTCGTCCAAGAAAAAGAATAACCACAAAAAGAAGGGACACTAATCATGGCTGATATTCGCGAGGGAAGCTCTCCCAATTTCGCTCCTCCCGTCGAGGAGGGTGTCGTCTTTCAGTTCGAGGACGAGAAGGGCGATATCGAGAGCCTGGAATTCCTCGGCCTGGTGCTTCACAATGACCATCGCTACGGCTTCTTCTTCCCGGTCGAAGAAGATTTGCCCGCAGGTTCTTCCGGTGAGGTGCTGATCCTCGAAGTGACCGAGCTTGACGAAGAGGGTCAGCCCGCAAGCTTCGAGCTCCTGGTCGACGAAGGCGTGGCTCAGGAAGTCTATGACGTGTTCGTCGAGGCGACCAAAGACATCTATCGTTTCGTGTAAGCGAATCGTGCTTTGCTAAGGCGGCTCCTGCGGGGGCCGCTTTTGCTTGCGTTTTCAAGAGGTTGTATATGAGGATTCTTAACGTCTCCGCCCAAAACCCGATAGCACCGGCAGCAGGTGCTATTTGGCGGAAACGGTGCGCTGCTGTTGCTGCGGGCACGATGTCGCGATGGTGGCGGGCATTGCCGCCGATGATGCGCCCGACCTTTCGGAGGGCGTGCTGTTTTGTCCCGTTCGCTTCGACACCGAGGCCCTGCCGTTTCATGTGGCGGGTATGTCGGACCAGATGCCCTATCCGGCCACGCGCTACTGCGACATGACGCCTTCCATGACGGAGGCGTTCACGGCTTCTTTCGCCCGGGTGTTCGAAGAAGTTGACGAAGGGTTCGGACCCGATGTCGTGTTGTGCCATCATCTCTATCTCGCGACGGCGGTAGCGGTGGAAACGTTCGTGCATCGGCGGGTGTTCGCGGTGTGCCATTCCACCGATTTGCGCCAGATGGGCAAGCACGGCCTTGAGCGAGACCGCATCGTTGCGGCGATGCGTCGTTTGACGGGCGTGTTCGCCCTGCACGAGGCGCAGAAGGAAGAAATCGTGCGCGTGTATGGGATCGACCCCGCACAAGTGCATGTGGTGGGCACGGGGTTCAACGCGTCGATATTCAATACGGGGGTGCCGGAGACGTGCGACGACGGCGCATCAGGGCGCTCGGCATCCGCCTCCGCGCGAGCGACTGATGCGCCCATGGGTGCTTCGACGTGCGCCGACGTATGTGCGAACGTGCCCGTCGAGCTCGTGTATGCAGGAAAAATCTGGAAGAAGAAAGGGGTCCCGTCGCTTCTGGAAGCGGCCGACCTTGTTGAAACGGCGCATCAGGAAGGTGCGCGCTCGGCGGGTTCGTCGCCGCGTCTGAGGCTTGCCTTGCAGGAGGGCATAACGACCCCGAAGAATAGCCGGAATTGTTGCGCGAGCCGCTCGTTGCGTTTCCGACGTGGCGTTTTCGGCAGGCTTTCGCAGACGGATTTGGCGCAGGCGTATCGGCGCGCAGATATTCGTCCCGCCTTCTTTTTCGAGGGTTGCCGCTTGTGGTACTGAGGCTCTCGCGTGCGGTTGCAAGGTGGTGACCACCCTGCCTGATTCGTTCATGGCTTGAGGCGAATGCGCCCGGCGCGCCGATTCTGTACGCTGCGCCGCCGCTCATGCGCGCCGTCGACGAGCCGTACGCAGATGAGCTGCCTGCCTTCGAGCACCGGCTTGCTGACGCTATCGAGGCGTGCATGCGCTTGGAGGCTGGCCCTTTCGACGTTTCGCATCTTTCCTGGGAAGGCTTGACTGCGCGTATCGTGGAGGCGCTGTAGGCTGCCCGCATGCGCGCCGCATGCACTTCGCACCCCGCGCCGTCTTTTTCGTGGGTCGCGCGATATGCGGACTGCGCGGCGAGGCGATGGGATACACTGATTAGATGCGAAGAAGAGGAAGGGGCTGACAACATGAAGCCAAACCAGCAAACGCGTCGCGTCATGGTGGGCAATGTGCCCATAGGCGGCGGCGCTCCGTGCGTCGTTCAATCCATGCTCAACGCGCCGGCCGATGACGTGGCGGCCAACCTCGTACAGATTGAGGCGCTCGCGCAGACGGGTTGCGAGGTGGTGCGCATGGCCATCCCGCGCCGTGCGTGCTTGGACGCCTTCGAGGAGGTGTGTGCGAAAAGCCCCCTTCCCGTGGTGGCGGACATTCACCTCGATGCGCAGATCGCCATCGAGGCGGCCCGTCGCGGCGCGGCGAAGTTGCGCATCAACCCGGGCAACATTGGCGGCTGGGAGAAAACCGATGCCGTGATCGAGGCTGCTCGTGAGGCAGGCATCCCCATTCGCGTCGGCGTGAACGCAGGCTCTCTCGACGAAGGGCTCAAGGCGCGTGAAGACCTCACGCTGCCCGAGAAGCTTGCGGCTTCCGCGGTTGATTACGTGCGCCATTTCGAGGAGCGCGGGTTTCACGACGTGGTGGTGTCCGCGAAGGCCCATGACGTCATGACCACGGTGAAAACCTACCGCATGCTTGCGAAGGAAATTCCCGAGGTGCCCCTGCATATCGGCATCACCGAGGCAGGCACGCTCATGCAGGGCGTGATCAAATCCGCCAGCGGTTTGGGCATTCTGCTCGAAGAGGGCATCGGAGACACCATGCGCATCTCGCTCACCGATGAGCCCACGGCGGAAATTCGCGCATGCTGGATGCTGCTTGCGGCGCTCGACCTGCGCCGCCGCGGTCCCGAAATCATCAGCTGCCCCACGTGCGGCCGCTGCCAGGTGGACCTGATCGACCTGGCCAAGCGCGTGGATGAGCGTTTGGCGGCCTGCACGGCTCCGATCAAGGTTGCCGTCATGGGCTGCGTGGTCAACGGGCCGGGCGAAGCGGCCGATGCCGATTTGGGCGTGGCGTGCGGCGCGGGCTCGGGAGTGATCTTCTCTAAGGGAAAAGTCTTGCGCAAGGTTGACGAGGCTTGTATCGTTGAAGCTCTGACGGAAGAGATCGAAAAGTTCGAGATAGAAAGATAGGCATCGAAGCATGAACAAGTTCGTGAACCGCAACGTGTTGCGCATGAGCGAAATCTACGCTCCCACGCTGAAAGAGGACCCCTCCGACGCAGACATTGTTTCCGCGAAGCTTCTCGCCCGTGCGGGCATGATTCGCAAGGAGGCTGCCGGTCTGTACACCTTCCTGCCGCTCGGTCTGCGCGTCATCCACAAGATCGAAAACATCGTCCGCGAAGAGATGGATTCTCACGGCGGCCAGGAAGTGCTCATGCCCTTCGTTCAGCCCGCTGAGCTGTGGCATCGCTCCGGTCGTTGGGACGCATACGGCGCTGAGATGCTGCGCGTCGTCGACCGTCATGACAACCAATTCTGCCTTGGTCCCACGCATGAGGAAGTCATCACCGACCTGGTGAGCAACGAGCTTCGCAGCTACAAGGACCTGCCGAAGAACCTCTACCAGATTCAGGTGAAGTTCCGCGACGAACGTCGCCCCCGCTTCGCCTTGCTGCGCGGCCGCGAGTTTATGATGAAGGACGCCTACAGCTTCAACGCCGACCAGGCCAGCTTGGATGAAACCTACAATCTCATGCGCGACGCTTACATCAACATGTGCGACCGCATGGGCCTGAAGTACCGCATTGTGCAGGCCGACCCGGGCCAGATCGGCGGCAACGCCACCGAGGAGTTCATGGCGCTGGCCGAGACGGGCGAGGCCGAGCTTGTGTACTGTGACTGCGGCTATGCAGCCGACGTCGAGGTGGGCGAGTGCTCTCCCGTTCCCACCGAGTATCCCGCCGAGGCCCTGACCAAGGTTGAAACCCCGGGCGTGCACACTATCGCCGAGCTGGCCGCTTTCCTCAACTGCGAGGAAAGCGCTACCGCCAAGGCGTTCTCCGGCAAGGGCGATGACGGCTCTATCTGGGTTCTTTTCGTTCCCGGTAACTATGAAGTCAACGAGTGCAAGGCCGACCGCTTGGTTCCCGGCTTCACTCCGCTGACTGATGAAGAGATGCTCAAGGCTGGTCTGACCAAGGGTTCCATGGGTCCGGTGAACCTGCCCGAGGGCGTCAAGGTTGCTGCTGACGAGAGCCTGCGCGCCATCGAGCGCTGGGTCGTCGGCGCCAACGACGACGGCTTCCATTTCGTGGGTGCCAAGCACGGCGAGGATTTCCAGGTGGATGCCTGGGCCGATTTGTGCACCGTTAAAGAGGGCGACGCATGTCCGCATTGTGGTTTGCCGTTGAAGGCCGCCCGCGGTATCGAGGTGGGTCAGATCTTCAAGCTGGGAGACAAGTATTCCAAGGCCATGGGCGCGACGTTCATGGATGAGGACGGTTCCGAGAAGCCGTTCATGATGGGCTGCTACGGCGTGGGCGTTTCCCGTACCATGGCCGCTGCCGTCGAGCAGAGCTACGACGACTTCGGCATTATTTGGCCGGCTGGTATTGCTCCGGCGCACGTGTGCGTGATTCCGCTGTCTCCGAAGCCTGACGAGGTGACCGAGGCTGCAGAGGAGCTGGCCAAGAAGCTTTCTGCTGCGGGCTACGAGGTGGTCATCGACGATCGCAACGAGCGCGCCGGCGTCAAGTTCGCCGACAACGACCTCATCGGCTGGCCTGTTCAGGTTGTCGTGGGCAAGCGTGGCTTGAAAGAAGGCACCGTCGAGGTGAAGAACCGCGCAACGGGAGAGAAGGTTTCCGTGGCGTTGGACGCCGTGGAGGCTGCCGTTGATGAGGTTATCGCGTAGGGCGTGATCGCCTCAAGCATGTCGCAGACACGCAAGCGCCCCTGCCGGCTCCCGCATTGCGGGCGCGCGCAGGGGCGCTTTACGTTTGTTGCTCGTATGCATTTGTTGCAAAAATGCACGAAACCCCGTCTTCGTTATCGCAAAACTCACGAAACGTACCAAGGCGCGGATCCCTTTTTCAAAAAATCGCTTCAAAGAAGCAAATTAATGGACATTACAAGCAATCATGTTGATTATCTTGCTTATCTATATTTGTCTTTGCTTCGTATTTGGTACGTTTCGTGGGTTTTGCGAGTTTCAAAGTGGGCTTTGGTGCACTATGGCGGAATGCGGCGTGCCGGAGCTAGCAGCGCCCAATCATTTCGACACTTGTCTCGGCAAGTACGTGCCCGCGAGCTGCGGCGATGAGCTCGTTAGCCCAGAAGGGCTCGGCCAAGTCGACGGGTGTATCGAGCGCCATGACGCGCAAAGTGTATACGTGGTCGGCATTGGGAGGGCAAGGTCCTACGTATCCTGTGCCGCGCTCGGGCTCGGATTGCGCGGCGCTGTTATAGCCCTGTATTAGACCTTTGGCACCGTTGCGGCTGGCGTCATCGTCCAAAGCAAAGAAGCCGTTGAACGGGCCGTTTGTATAAGCGCACCAATGAATCCACGGAAAACCGCATACGGGAACGCTATCCCAGTCAAGAAAGACAAATGCGAGCGCTTTTGTTTCGGCTGGGATGTCCGTCACCTCGAAAGGAAACGAACGACGGCAGCTCCAGCCATGGCAATCCGCAGGATCGGCATATTTTCCGTATTCGTCGGGCAGGAATCCATTTTCAAGGTTCATGGTGATGTGCATGGGTGATTCTCGTGCTTTCTCCCCGATGAGGAGGGGGATCCGCCACTTCGTGCGCAGTGGCCGCGCGATATTGTTCCAAATCGATGTACATGGCGTGCCTGAATGCGCGGTTCGATATACTGAGGCGTTGCATGCGGAGGCAAACGGGTCGTTTTGCATGTACGAACATCACGATTATATAGTCAGAAAAGGACGGTTCATGGCACGCTCTTCGTCTCAAGACACGATGGAGCTGCTCGCGCCTGCGGGCGGATGGGAGCAGCTCGAGTACGCGATTCATTTCGGTGCGGATGCGGTGTACCTCGCATCGACGCGCTATGGCATGCGTCGTCGTGCCGACAACTTCGACGAAGACGAACTGCCCAAAGTTGTCGAATACGCACATGCACATGGCGTGGATGTGCATGTCACGGTCAATACCATGATGAGCGACGAAGACATCGACGATTTGCGTCGCTATTTTGCCATGCTTGCCGAAGCGGGCGTGGATGCCGTCATCGTGGGCGACATGGGCGCGCTCGCCGTCGCGCGCGAGACGGCTCCGAACGTGGCAATTCATCTTTCCACGCAGGCGTCGTGTATGAATGCTGAATCGGCGCGCATGTATGCGAGCTTAGGCGTTTCGCGCATCGTGCTTGCGCGCGAGATGAGCCTTGCGGCCATCGCTGAGATGCGCCGCCGTCTTCCCGACGAAATCGAGCTCGAGGCGTTCGTCCACGGCGCCATGTGCATGGCGTATTCCGGCCGCTGCCTGATCAGCGATTACATGGCGGGTCGCGGCGCTAACGTAGGTCATTGCGCGCAGCCGTGCCGCTGGAAGTATGCGCTTGTGGAAGAGAAGCGCCCGGGACAGTATTTCCCTATCGAACAGGACGATCGCGGCAGCTTCATCATGAGTTCGAACGATATGAATATGCTTTCGCACCTGCAAGAACTTAAAGATGCCGGCGTGAACAGTGTCAAAATCGAAGGTCGTGCGAAAGGTGCATACTACGTAGCGTCGGTGGTCAACGCGTATCGCCACGTCCTCGACGGCGAAGATGCCGATGCGTGGCAAGACGAACTCGAGACAACCAGTCATCGTCCGTACTGCACGGGCTTCTACTTTGGCGATCCGGGGCAAAACCAAGGCACGGTTGAGTATGCGCGTTCGCATCAGATGGTGGCGCGCGTTCTGGGCTGTGCTGCTGATGAACTGGGGGAGTGCGGCGCTTTTAAGCTGGATGAACCGTGCGATGCCGCCGAGCCATACCGCGTGGAAACGCTCTGCCGCAACCGCTTCTTCGAGGGCGAGGAACTTGAGGCTATCAGTCCCGATGCTGCCGTGCGCACGTGCACGGTGAAACGTCTGGTCTGGCATGCTGCGCCAGGGACCGATCTGAAGGATATCGAACGTGACGGCCTGGGCCGCATTATCGGCCCCGATCCGACGTGTCCGGGTGGCACGTTGGTGGCCGTGGAGGTGGCCAATCGCACCATGGAGCGCTATTCATTCGCCGTGTCGTTCGAGCTGCACGAACGAGACATCCTGCGCAACCGGCGCGAGGGTCAGGATGTCGGCCGCGTGCTGTAGAATCCCGTCCGCGCCGAATGTTTCAAGCGTGTTTCATACTATCGCATGCTAAAGCGTCGTGGGGATAAGGCGTTACAATGGCGGTTCGACGAGAAAGGACCCCTGCTATGCAAATCTCACAGGCGTTTCAAGGCGAAAGCCTGCCCATTTCATTCGAGATTTTCCCTCCGAAAGGCGACCTTCCTGTCGAGACTGCGCATGCAATGACCGAGGAGCTTGCTCCTTTGGATCCCGCATTCGTTTCGGTGACGTATTCGGCCGGCGGAAGCGGTAACAGCGCGCGCACGATCGACGTCGCCCGTATGATGAAAGAAGACTTCGCGCTGCCCATCATGGCTCATCTGACCTGCATGGGAGCAACGAAGGACGATATCGACGCAACGCTTGCCGCCATGCGCGAAGCGGGCCGTGAGAACGTTCTCGCCCTGCGCGGCGATCCCGTCCCCGGCGTTGCGACGAACGATTTCCACTTTGCCAAAGACCTCATTCCCGTAGTACGCGAAGCGGGCTTTTGCGTGGGCGCCGCGGCGTATCCCGAAGGCCATATAGACTGCTTGGATTTCAAAAAGAGCATCGAACACCTGAAGGAAAAGCAGGACGCAGGCGCGCAATTCTTCGTGACGCAGCTTTTCTTCGACAACGATTGTGCGCTCGAATTCCTTGAAGCCGCCCGCAATGCGGGCATTACGGTGCCGATCACGTTCGGCATCATGCCGTTTTTGTCAAAGGCTCAGATTTCGCGCATGGTGTTCATGTGCGGTGCCAGCCTGCCTTCTCCGATTATCAAGCTTCTCGCACGCTACGAAGAAGACCCGGAATCGCTGCGTGCGGCCGGTATCGAATACGCGTGCGACCAGATGGAAGGCTCGCCCAGGCGGGCGTCGACGGCATTCATGTGTACACGGTGAATCAGCCGAGCATAGCTTGTGCGGCTGTCGCACGACTGCGCGGCGCGGCGAGCTAGCCATGCCGCGCTATTGCGTCGACAAGGCCGAAGGCCGTTATATCGGATATTCTGGTCAACAGACCGATGAAATACTTGACGAACGCATCGATTCGCTCATCGCCGCCTGCGAGCGTGATTCGGCTCCCGCTTTTGATACAAAATATTTCCCGTGGATGCGTCGGACGGCGTGATTCGTCTTCAGGGAAGTTCCCTCGTGCTCGAAGGGTCGGCTATCTACGAGCACCTTCATGCGGCGCGTTCTTGTGCGGTCATGGCGGTCACGCTTGGGCTCGCAAACGAACGCGCTGCCATGCGCATGAAGGCGAAAAGCGCGCTTGATGCTGTCGTGTTCGGTGCGGCGGGCTCCTCGCTGGTGGAATGTGCGGCGGATGCATGCGAAGCCGCAATTGTGGCCGAAGCGGCGGGGCTCGGGCTGCACACGAATTGGCGTTTCAGTCCTGGTTACGGCGATTTGCCGCTTGATATTCAGCCCGCCATCGTGCGCACGCTCGAGGCGGACAAAAAACTCGGGATGACGGTGACTGACTCCAACCTGCTTGTTCCCGTGAAAAGTGTCACGGCGTTCGTCGGATTGTTCGACGAACTGTACGAAGGTGCCAAACGAAGCTGTGCTGGATGTCCCTGCGCTGCTCATTGTTCATTGCGAAAGGCTGGTACGCCATGCTACCGATAACTTCTCATGCTGTTTCCGCCGATGCGCGTGACGCGCTGCGCATCGCTGATGATTATCTTGCGCGCGTGATTGCGGGCGAGGAGTACCTGGTTTTCGACGGCGCTATGGGCACCATGTTGCAGGCGGCAGGCTTGGAGGCGGGCGAACTCCCGGAGCTTCTGTGCCTGAACAGCCCCGACGAAGTGACCGCGATTCATCGCCAATACGTCGAAGCGGGAAGCCTCGCGGTCACCACGAACACGTTCGGCGCGAACGCGCGCAAGCTCGGCGATGCGGCTTCGGTGCGCGAGATTTTCACGGCCGCCGTGGCGTGCGTGCGCAACGCCGGCGCGCGTTATGTGGTTGCCGACATCGGTCCGACGGGGGCGCTGCTCGCGCCGCTTGGCACCATGAGCTTCGATGAAGCGTACGACCTGTTCGCAGAGCAGGTGCGTGCGGCAGTCGAAGCCGGTGCCGACATTATCCTGATTGAGACTATGGCAGACTTGCTCGAGACGAAGGCCGCCGTCTTGGCCGCCAAAGAATGCAGCGATCTGCCCGTGTTTGCCACCATGACTTTCGGGGAAGATGGCCGCACATTTCTGGGCACGAGTCCGCGCATTGCGGCGCTTACGCTTTCGGCGCTCGGTGTGCAGGCGTTGGGTATGAATTGCTCGCTCGGTCCCGACGACTTGCGTCCGTTGGTAGACGAAATGCTCGAAGTAGCAACGTGTCCGGTGATGGTGCAGGCCAATGCGGGCCTTCCTCATGTCGAAGACGGCAAGACGGTGTTTTCCGTCGACCCCGACTCGTACGCGAAAAGCGTTGCCGGCATGGTTGAAGCGGGCGTGCGCATTGTGGGAGGCTGCTGCGGAACGAACCCTGCCTATATTGCGAATCTGGCGGATATCGTACATGGGAAGCAACCTATCAGGCCTTTTGTTGAACCTGTCTGCAGCGTGACTAGTGCGCAGGAGGCGGTGGTACTGGAAGGCCGGCATGTAGCCACAATCGGCGAGCGCATTAACCCCACAGGCAAGAAACGCCTGAAGGAGGCTTTGCGTACCGGGGATTTCGACTACATCATCAATGAGGCCATTGCACAGACCGAGGCTGGCGCCGATTTCTGACGTCAATGCGGGCTTGCCGGAAATAGACGAAGCGGCCGTGCTGGTCGATTTGTGGCAAGATTCAGGTGTGACCGCCTGCCTCTGCAAAGATTCTTCCGACCCAGAAGCGGTGGAGGCTGCTGTGCGTGTGTATGCGGGCAAGCCGATTATCAACTCCGTGAACGGCAAGGCCGAAAGTCTGGAGGCGGTGCTTCCGATCGCTAAACACTACGGCTGCGCGGTGGTGGGTCTGACGCTTGACGAAGGGGGTATTCCTCCCACGGCCGAAGAGCGATTCGCCATTGCGGAGCGCATTGTGCGCGCAGCCGAGGCGGCGGGCATTCCGCGTCAGGACGTCCTCATCGACTGCTTGGTCATGGCGGCGTCTACCAACCAGAGCGAAGTGGTCGAAATCCTGCGTGCCATTACCATGGTGAAAGAGCGTTTGGGCGTGCGTACGGTGCTCGGTGTGTCCAACGTGAGCTTCGGTTTGCCGTTGCGCGAAGTGGTGAACGCCACGTTTTTGGCGGCGGCGTTTTCCGCAGGCCTTGACCTACCTATCCTCAATCCGCTTTCCGACCGTTATCGCGAAATCGTGGACAGCTGGCGCGTGTTGTGCGGACAGGACGTTTCCGCCGCGCGCTACATTGAAGAATACGCGAATCGCACCATGGCGTCTGCCAGCGCTCTTGCTCCGAGTCAGGCCCAGCAAGGCGGCGTTGCTCAAGCTGCGGTTTCGTCCGAAGCATCCGATGGCGAAGCGGGTACGTTGCGCCATTGCGTGATTACGGGCCGTCGTGCCCAAGCGGCGGATATCGTGCGTTCCATGCTCGAAAAAGAAGGCGTGGAGCCTATGGCCGTTATCAACGATCACCTGATTCCTGCTCTTGACGAGGTGGGAGATCGTTTCGAAAAAGGCACGTTTTTCCTGCCGCAGCTCATGTCTTCGGCGGAGGCCGCAAAAGCCGGTTTCGACATCATCAAGGAGCTCGCGTCGTCTGCAAGCGTGGCCGACAAGGGCAAGGTTGCCGTTGCTACGGTCAAAGGCGATATTCACGACATAGGCAAGAATATCGTGAAGATGCTGCTGGAAAACTACGGGTATACAGTTTTCGACCTGGGGCGCGACGTCGATCCTCAGGCGGTGGTTGATTGCGTGAAGAAACGCGGTATTAAGCTCGTTGGGCTTTCTGCCCTTATGACCACGACGGTTCGAGGGATGGAAGAGACCATCGCACTGCTGCGCGAGCAGGCGCCCGATACCAAGGTATTCGTGGGCGGCGCGGTGCTCACGCCCGAGTACGCGAAGATGGTAGGGGCGGATTACTATGCGAAAGACGCCTCCGAAGGCGCGCGCATCTGTGCGGAAGTGCTGGGATAGCCTGAGACGAAGCCTCCGGACCGCCCCAGATGGCGTTGTAGCCTCTAGCATGGATTCGCTCGGATGCGTGGGGCGTTTGCCTGGCGGCTGCGTTCGGCACGGCGTCTCTCGTTATAGTACTATGCAACTATGCTGAAAATGGCGTAGGGGACGCCTTGCTATCGAGCCGGAAGGAGAGCTGCTATGGGAGTTCAGGCTGAAGAGGTACTTGAAGTAGCTTCGTTCGACGAATTCGCGAATTACCTTCGCGCAAACACGCGCGTATTTATGGAGTTGGGTGACAAGACGTATTACCTCACCCATACTGATGGCTACTGGCGTGCGCAGGATTGCTCGGAACTGAACGACAAGGGCCATTTTGTCGATTGCTCCGAATTGGTTTCCACGCTTAACGAGCTGCTCGGTCTGGCGTGGCTCGACGGCAAGAGCGTCGAAGACGTCTTCGCCGATGCGAAGTTCTACAAGAGCATTCAGGAATAGTACGAATCGAGCCGTCCGAAAGGGCGGCTCGATTGCTTTTCGGGGAAGGGGCGGTTGAGGCCCGCCTTTCGTGGATTTTCTTACAGGAACGGCCTGGGCCGGGCGTTTTGTGGACCCCGTCTAGAGGCGGGCCTTGCGGTCTGCGAAAGCCCGTACGTTGTTTTGTTTTGCGAGGCGCATGCTCGAATACGGAGCTTATTCTTTCTCTACGTAAGCGAACCCGAACGCTCCTGGTCCAAGGTGTGCTCCGATAGTGCCGCTGACCTGGCGAAATCTTGTATTTTCGATATCGAGTCCAAATTTCTCGACAGTTTCGTCGCGCAGCTTCTCGACTGCCTCTCTGTCGCTTGTGTACGGGAAGTAGACGGGCCATGCCGGATCGAGGTCTGCCGCCTCGAGTTCTTTCCAGATGATTCTTTTCGCCGCCGCGGTTCCTTTCGTCTTGGCGGGGCTCACCAGCTTGCCGTTGTCGATACCGATAGTCGGCTTGATTTTGAGTAGGTTGCCGATTGTGGCGACCGATGCGGGAATGCGGCCGCCTTTGCGCAGGTAGGTGAGCGTTCCCATGATTCCGTGGACGCGGACTCGCTTGGTGAACGCGTTCACCAAGTCGACAATTTCGCCGAGGGACTTGCCAGCGTCACGCTGTGCAGCTGCATAGCGCACCACGATATATTGGCAGACGATCGCTTGGCGAGTGTCGACGACGGCAATGTGGTCGCTGTATCCAGATAGGCGCGCCGCCATGCAGGCAGATTCATACGTACCCGATATCTGCGAGGTCATGGCGAGCACGAGCACATCTTCGTTGTTTTCCTGCGCTTCGCGGAAAAGCTCAAGCCAGACTTCGGGTGCGGGCTGGCTTGTTTTGGGAAACTCTTCAGAATTCGTAAGCAAACGGTAGAATTCATCGAGCATTTCAGGTGTATTGCGCGAGCAGTGTACGTCGCCGAAAGCGATATCGAGCGGAGCGAGCCTGATATCGAGCTCGGCCGCCTCGCTTTCGAGAATATCCGACGCGGTGTCGGTGACGATCATCATGGTTGTTCTCCCGAGATACGAACTGATACAAATTGTCTCAGTTCGTATCTTATTGTGTGGTTGTTACGCGTCAATACAAGCCGTGTTACAAAAGCGCAACATTTGCAGAATATAAAGGAAGGGTTTCCAGGAACGACGGCGAAGGGTCAAAGACGCATGCGGGATATAACGCCCAAGCGCATTGTGTAGCGAAGAGATTGGGTGGTAAGGAAACGGAGGATTCATGGACAAGCGGTCGGAAGCGAACAGGCAGACGCGCGTAAGCATCGCACGCGCCCTTTTGCATCTCCTCGGTTCAAGGGAGTTTTCCGACATAACAGTGACCGACATCGTGGAAGAGGCCCATGTTGCCCGGGCCTCCTACTACCGCAACTTCTCTTCGAAAGAGGACATTTTGGTGAATGCCGGGCGTTTGATTATGGACGACTTCGGGAAGGCCATAGGAGAAATCGAGGGCGGCTGTCTCAGCTACGAAGGGGTCGTTCTTACGTTTCGGTACTTCCGCGAGTATCGCATCGAACTCCTTCGCCTTCACGAGGCCGGATTCACAAGCATCTACGAACGACTGTTTCAGGAGTATGTCGCGTGCGCGGCGAAAGGCCGAATTCCTCGAGGCATGCTTCGCTACGGGGTGTCTTTTTACACCGGCGCTCTTTTCAACGTCTACGTTCGATGGCTTGAAAACGGAATGAAAGAATCTCCCGAGCGCATGGCTTCGTTGTTTTACACCATGATGGCGGCGGCTTTCGAGTCGGTCGGAACGTCTTTCATGGAAAGCGACAAGCTCGATAAGGCGGCAGGTGTACATCGTTGCGAGACAGTTGCGGAAGAAAGGTAGCACATGAAAAA
>JBKTHK010000007.1:0-47050 GCA_047240885.1 Slackia sp.
GAGCGCTTTCGTGCCACTGGGGCCTTAAAAATAGATCAGTTCTTCGAATTTTTTATCGAGCGCGATACAGAGAATTAGTGCAAGTTTCGCTGTGGGATTGAATTGCCCCGTTTCGATGGAGCTGATTGTGTTTCGGGACACCCCCGTCAACTCGGCGAGCTGCGCTTGAGAGAGACCACGCTGGCGGCGCGCCTCTCTCAGAGAATTTTTCAGAACCAACGATTCCTTCATGGCCGCATCAACCCACAACCGCGTAGGCGCACAGCCATCCGATAGCGCCGACCCCGTATATTATGGCCGCCAAAAGCGTCCATCTCGACCTGGCCTTATTCCATTTATAGGCGCTCGCGGCGGCAAGGTATACGAACAAAATGGCAAGCAGGTCGTACGGGTTCCCGCCCTCGGAAAACATGCGGATGAGAAAGACGCAAACGACCGCTACCGCAACAGCGATTATTCCCCAGGTACTGGCCTCGTCAGTCATCTTGCGCTCACGCTCATCCCAACGCCGATTTTCCAGACGACTTTTAGCGAGGATTTCGTCCCTATCCATGGCTGTCTCCAATCATGCCAAGTTTTATTGTCACCGCAAGTATAAAGATGCCAATAAAACTTGGCAATACTGACCCGATATTGCCATCGGGACATGTAATCTGGAAGACGATATCCGCACGACTCAATCGCAACGCAAATCACGAGCCCGACGCAGAAGAAAACGAGCGGGCTACATGCTGCGGACAGGGTGACGAACGACCGTCTTGAGGTTTTCAGGTTTCGTGCGACGCGGATCGCTCAGGTAGATCTCATGATGCAACCGCATACCCGGCACGGCGCCGTTCGCATCGAGCGCAGCCAGCACAGCAGCAGCGTCGAAGACACGGGCGGCCTCGTGCCCCTCGGGCGATTCGCCGCCTTCAGCGATATCGCAGGTCAGCTTTTCGTCCCGCATATACGCCGTCAGTTTTGCAACGGTGGCAGGTTCGCTGTCGTACGGTCCACGATGCATAATTTGGATGCATGGCCCCTCGGCAAAACGAACCAAACGCGGAACCCCTTCCGCGTGCCTTCCCAATGCGGGTTCGCACGCCTCAGCCAAAGCGGGCTTCTTCTTGGCCAGTTCGGTACAAGCCCACACGAACACCTCGGACGTCACAAAGTCAGGCTGACGAATGAGCGAAACCCACGAAAGCGCATTCTTATCGGCAATCGAGGCGCCGTCGAACGCGCCCACACCGGCCCACCATAAGCCCTCAAGCGGCGGCACCACGTAATCGAAATACCCCTCGGGCTGCCAGGCGCCCATCTTCGACATTTTCACCGTGTACGAAAGCCCGTAGAGCAGTTCGAGCGCCTTCGAGTAGGCGCCGTCGGGCTCATTCGGATCGCCCGTTCCCGCCACGGCGAAAAACGTCATCGGCGGAACTTCAACGACAGACACCTTTCTCTTCGGCAGGTAGAGGTCCTTATACTCTTTCTTGAAATCGAACGACATGAAAGCCCCTTTCTCGTTGGCAGGCATGAAGCAATCCGCCCGCTGCGTCGCATCGTTTTCGAGAAAGAATGCGGCGACACGGCAGTCGACGAACAGTTTGGCATTGCTGGCGCGACAGTCGCTAAGATGAAGCGGAATCGCAATTGCCCTAGAGACCCGATGCTGCTTTCCCGGCTGCTTCTACAATCTCTCGCTGTAATTTCTTGGTCAGCTTCGAAAACACCAGTTCGTAAGAATGGTCGCACAGTTCCATGAGCAAACCGTCAACCACGTCCGCATCAAGGTCGATCGATACCCAATTGCGCTTATCCATATAAAACCCCGGATAAACGGCGTCGGGAAACTCCGCGCGCAGGGCTTCGGCCCATGCGGGATCGCATTTCAGCGTCAAAAGACGACGCCCTTTATACGGCTCCTTATGCTCGGGTCCCACCGTGAATTCAGCAGCGAACATCTTGCCGCCTACCAGGTAGCGCCACCACTCCCATTCGGCCTTGAAATCCTTTTCGACACCGGGCTTGGCACGCAAATATGCATCGACTTCTGCAGTATTCATCGAATCCTCCTGACAACATGACGCGCTCATCCTACAAAAGGAAATCGGACAATGCATGGCCTGTTTCGAAATAAGACACGAAGCAAAACAACAACCAGGCAAGCGCGTTCCCAGGCAACAATCGACGCGGCCCCGCAACCGCAGGCATGGCAAGCCCGCCTAAAGAGGCTCTGCCGTCACGAGCGTTTCAGTACGCGGATAAAACACGATGCGAATCCTGTCCCCCGCAGCGCATGTCGAGAAAAACTCGACTTCATCGCCATCGGTCGATGCCAGCTCTATGTGATGCAAGGCCGATTGGCCAACACCGCCACGAACCTCCGCGAAATCGACCTCCGTTGCTTCGCCCGAGAAGCCTCCCTTTCGAGCATCGCCGCCGCGCTTCACCGCATCCACCTCGACGATCGACGCCTCGATGCCCTCAGGTCTGCCGTCACGTCAATCGCCAAAGATGAAAACGAACGACCCCGAGCGCAGCGCAGCGCAGGCCAGCATCGCAACAGCCACGACGATTGCGCCGCTTATCACGCGGCCGCGCAACAGCACGACATTGCAACGGCCCGAAGCGCGCGAAACGCGCGCCACACAAACACGACCCAGGCAATCGTCGCCATCGCGACCTGCAACAAGCGCCATGCGAACAGCGCCATACGGAAGGAAGCCGGAAACCGCAATCCCAAGAGCCCATACTCCGACAACACCCGCCACTTCCAAGACCGCACACAGCAGCACGGGACGCTCGGCTTTGAATGCTTCTTTGTAGGAAAAATCCAATCGCTGATTGGGACCTTTGGCCCACACATCGCGCAAAACCATTCCCGTCAAAACGGCACAGACGCCACCAAGGAGCAAAGCCGCCAAAACCATCGATGCGGCGCTCGCGGCATACGTAACCAACCCAGCCATGCCGACGCGCGAAGCCACCCGAGAATAAAGGATGCATGCAACAGCGCATACCGCCGCTATCCCTGCCGCGATGCGCGTTTTATGCGAAAAATTCGACTTCACCACCTACCGACCCCTTTCCAGCATGGCACGCACAGTCAACCATCCATTCCCGCACCAACGCGGAACCGAACACCTTGGTCCAATGCGCATGGCGCCCTTTGGCGACGCCGCAAGCATAGACGCAGCGAACGCCGCTACCGCGCGAGCGCGAGCAGCGCCAAGGCGCGCTCGGGAGTTATGCATGCTTCGGGAGCGGCAGTAAGAAGCGGCTTATCGTTGGTGACGATATAATCGGCCTTCGCCGTCTCCCCCGCCGCGACAATCAGATTATCCTCGAAATCGCCGAACGTCGAACGCAGCATTCGGGCACGCTCGCATTCCGCGTGCGACAAGGGGGCAGCCGTAGCCAGTTCCATCATGCGCTCGACGCACGCCCATGCCGCCGGCCGATACGACGCAGACGCTTTTCCACCACCGGATTCATCAGTCGAACGAAGGCGACGAGGAATCAGATAGAACAAATCTTTCGCCGACGTCGGGGCGTACAGCAAATCCGTCCGACCGTCCAACCCCGCTTCGATAAGCCCTTGAATTGCCTGAAGGCTACGCCCTTCGCCCATGAAGTAATCGAACCACACATTCGTATCGAGCAACAGCCGAGATGCGCGCATTACCGACATCGCGCCTCCATCTCTTCGAGCATGCAGTCATACATATCGTCGCGCAAGCGCTCACGGTCTTTTTCCGGAAGCGGCTGATTAGAGGGGCGATACCCGCATGATTCGGCCGCAACGCGAACCGCAAGCCCAGCGCCAGCAGTGGCACGGGAAGCAGCAGATGACGGGCAGCCACCCCGAACGTCGCGCTTCTCCATGAACGGCGGAACCGCCTGATGCTCGGCGGCATAACGCCAAACGGCCCTTACCACCTCGCTCGAGCTATAGCCGTTGCGCGAGAAAACAGCATCGCCGCTCTGCTTGAGGGCAGCGTCGATACGTGTGTTGAGCTGGACTGCCGTAGCCATATGCGCCCCTTTCTCTTCAAGATGCTAGCAGTATAGCACCACTTTTCAGGTATGGGCGCCGGAGAGAACGAGGCCGAAAAGAATGGGGACACCCACCGAATAGCGCCACACTGCCATTCGGCCTTGAAACCATTTTCAGCGCCGGATCGAGCGCGCAAATACGCATCGACTTCCGCAAGTTCTATCGCAACCTCCCATGAACACGGCACACCCATCCTACGAGATGAGATAGGGCAAGGCACGACCCGCTTAGCCCAAAGAGGCAGATTCACGCACCTACGAACAGCCGGCCCGCAAGTCTTCCAGATTGCACGCCGCTGCAGCACCTGCCGCAAAGCTCGTTTTATGCGAAAAGCTCGACTCCGCCACCTACCGACCCCTTTCCAACATGGCACGTGCTTGGTCGTTCATCCATTTCCGCACCCAAGCCGGTTCAAGCACCTCCAATTGCACGCCGTAAGAAAACAAGCGATGGAGCATTCGCTCGTTCAGTTGGCAACATACCGTCACCGATAGGCGGCCGTCAGGCATAACGTCGATAACATCGGGAGCGAACTCTTCCCGAACACGACCCGCCGACTCGGGATCGAACAGCATAGAAAGACGAGGAGCATCGCCCGATGAGCCGCTTTGTGCAGCCGCTCCATCGGGTCCGATAAAGCGTGTGACAGGGGGAGCTTCGCGCGGCTCGAACGCAATGGGCAAAAGCTCGATTGACTCCCAATCCATGCGCAGCAGCTTGAACGTGCGCCAATCGTTACGCATCCGACACCACGCTTGCATATACCACGACCGCTCTTTGAACAAAAGCTTCGCAGGCTCCACCTCGCGCACGGTTACGCAGTCGGCATTGTCGCGATACGAAAACCGCAAGACCCGACGGCGCACGATAGCCTCGCGCACAACATCGAAAGCGCGGCGGCACGTCGGCGGTGCGCCCCAGAACGAAAAATCGACATCGATCCAATCACTTGGCTCGCGGCGAAAAAGCGAGGCGAGACGTTTCATGAGGGCGTCGCCGCCGGAGGAGACTGACGCATCAATGCTCGAAAGCAACATAAGCGCTGCAAGCACATCGTCTTTTTCGTCATTGCTCATCAACGACGAGTCCATCACATACCCGGGCAGCAGCCGCACGCCGCCGCCCTTGCCTTGCACTGTATACACGGGAACGCCTGCGGCCGAAAGCGCCTCGATATCGCGACGAACCGTGCGCGGCGACACTTCGAGCACGCGCGCGAGTTCGCCCACTGTGCATGCCTCGTGCGCCATCAACGCATAGACGATTTCGAAAAGCCGCTGCTGTTTCATGGCCGCGCCCTCTCCTTTGTTTTGCACAATGTATTAACCAATTGTTAATAACTTTTTCCACATATATTCTTACTTACTATCTTAAGTGTTAAGAATTTTTTAATACAGAATAAGGCAGATAATCCTGCGCACCCTCGCCGCACCGCATCAGGGACGCAAAACACAAAGGCCGGATTTCCGCTTAACGGGAAATCCGGCCTTCATTTCGTTCTATATTCAAATATGCAGAAACTCGCACGCAGACGGTCTCAATGCATCGGGCCATGCGGCAGTCAGCCGCTGCGCCGCTGCCTAATGCACGAACACGAACGCATCCTCCGACGAAAGCTTCCGATCAAACTCATAACCGCCCATGTCAAAGCGGGTGAAATCGGCTGGGCTCTCTATGTCGTTTTCGGCGCACCAGCGCACGAACGTCCCGCGAGCAGCCTTCGCTTCAGTCGAACGCTGAGCAAATTTCCCGTTGCGCATCGAACCGAACAAGCAAGTTACGTAACGAACCCCGCCCTGTAGCGCGCTCGCCCTGGCATACGGCTCAACCGCCTTCGCATACTCGACAGATGCAAGATTCACAATGACGCGCTCGCAGGAATCGCATGCTTTCTTCTGCTGGTCAAGCTCATCCACCAAGGCATCGAACAAACGCGACCCCCAGAAACCATAAAGGGTACGCGCGTCTCCCACAGCAAGCTTCGCCTGCATTTCGAGCCTGTACGGCACCACCGCATCGAACGGACGCAGCATACCGTAGAACCCGGAAAGAATACGCAGGTGGTTTTGTAAGTATTCCAGCTGATCAGCCGTAAGAATATGCGGAGCCATATTCTGATACTGAATGCCTTCGTAAGAAAACACTGCCGGTGTACATAATTCGACAGCTTCCACATCCATGCGCATCACACGTTCGTAGTTCAACTCCGTCAACGCATCGCTGCACTTCCACAGCGCCTTCGCCTCGTCGTACGAAAGCGCACGCAGCGCATCAAGCAGCTCGCGTGTCTGAGGAAGAAAGCGCGGCATATCCCACCACGCGAACGAATCGCTTGCATCAACCATCTTTTTGGCGGGAGAGATTATGAATAGCATGCAGGGTTCCTTTCCTCAATGAGGTAATACGAGCCGGGCGCGGCGAAGCTCTAAAGAATCCGATAAAAAAATGCCTGTTTTTTTACTTTATATTGGCGAAAACGGCTTATCGAGTAAAACTTTTTACTGAATTGATGCCCCAACTACGGCCCGCTCTCCGATAAAAGCGAATCCGATACAGCGCGGCAGCCTGACACGAACGCCGCCCTCGCATCCGACGACACGAGGGCAGCGCAAAATCATTGAGCCCAAAACGTTGCCTAACGCGAACAGCCAGATTCGACCAACGCGTACGCTTCGGAAGCACGCCAGCACGCGCAACGACTACTCGGCACGCTTGGCGATTTCTTTTCCTATGCGATGTACCACGCTGACCACGAGCGCATTGCCCATGCAAAACGCTCTGTTCCCGTCGGTCATGCCCGCATCCGTCCAGCCTTTCGGAAACGTCTGCAGCGATCGAGCTCGTCGGGCACCAGGCGACGGTAGCGCCCGCTTTCCGTTTTCACGACATGCTTCGTACGCGACGCGCCGGCGCCGCCCTCGCCCGTCAGGATGGTGCGCGACGGTTTATCGGGCGCATCGGGAAACGCCATGCCACCTTCGCTGTACAGGTAAGTGTAGCCCGACGAATGCGTGCGTTCTTCCTTCTTGGCGCCCTTGAAATACTCCCAGCGGCCGAGCTTGTCTTCGTCTATGAAGAAAGCCTCAGGCACTTCGGCTTCGGGAACCAACACGTCGCCCAAGGTTGCGAAGGGACCGCCGTAGGAGGGCACCACCTCGGCAGTGAACACCTCGCCGTTTTGCATAGCGCCGGCACCGCGGAAGGGAGAGGCCTTAAGGCCCTTACCAAAATTCTCGCTGATTTCGAACGGCTCGCCCTTGATTGCGAATGCGTTCGCCTTTGTGACCGTGGAGCTTATCGGAAGCGCTTGGGCCAAAACGCCCGTTTCGCGAACGCGCTCCTCGACGTTCCAGGCCGGAGCGTCTTTCTGCGCGAAGATATATACACGGCGGCGGCGCTGCGGAGCGCCGTAGTCGGCCGCATTCACCACGCGCCATTCCACCGAATAACCGCGCTCGTTCAGGCACGCCAGCATAATGGCGAAATCGCGCCCGCGCTGCGATGCCGGCGACTTCAGAAGGCGATCAACGTTCTCAAGCAACACGTATTTTGGAGAACACAAGAACAAGAACCGGTAGATCTGCCACCAGAGCACGCCTTTTTTGCCCTCGATGCCGCCCGCCTGATTCAGCGGTCGCGCAACCGAATAGTCCTGACAGGGGAAGCCGCCCACCACCATGTCATGATCGGGGATAGAGCGCTCGCCCTCCTCCACCTGATCGAGCACGCGCTCAATGTCTTCGTTGACAACGGACCCTTCGCCAAAGCGCTCCACATAGCAACGCGCAGCAAACTGGCGCGTCTCGGTTCCGGGCGGCTCCCACTGATTGGCCCAGATGGTCTTATACGGCCCGGCCGCAGAAAGATGCCATCCGCGCTCGTCGTCGTTATAGCCGTCAAGCGCGAGACGAAACCCGCCCACGCCCGCGAAAAGCTCGGCCACTCGAATGGTCTCCACGTCCTGCCTCCGAATTCTTTTTTAAAATCTTGCTGGGAAAATGATCGCCAATCTTGGTCCGGCAGTCAAGATCTCTTTTCGCAAAAGCGATATATTATCAGAACCCGAACGCCCCCGAAGTCGAGAGTCGCAGTAGCAACGCTCGGTCTCTCAGACAAGCCTCATAACAGACGCCCAACGCAATCGAAGCTCTTCAAGACTCTACTTTGCAGGCACGATTTCCAGCCAGCAGCCATCGGGGTCCTCGATGAAGTAAATGCCCATCTTTTCGTTCACGAAGCAGATACACCCCATTTCTTCATGCAGGGCGCGTGCGCTGTCCATATCGTCAACTTCGAATGCAAGATGCGTGTCCCTGCCGCCATTGTTGTATGGCTCGGTTCGACCGTTGTTCCAAGTGAGCTCCATCTGAAAATCGGTCTCGTCATTTCCGATGTAGACATTCTTCCACGACCCGTCTTCGGGACCCATGCTGCTCTGCTCTACCAGACCAAGGGCTTTCGTAAAACTCGAGGGACTTCTCAAGGTCGAGCACGTGAATGCACTCGTGAACCATTTTCGCTTTCATGCAATCCTCTTTCATTGCCTACCGTCAAAACGGAGTACACCATACCCGCCGCGAAACGAACAACAACGCGCACTCGTCATTTTTCACAACAACGAAAAGAAACGCACGCTTTACGCGTTACCCGCATCTTGCATGCGCCATCGCTCGTGGACGGCAGCGCCAAATATGGTGTCGCCCGGGCTTCACTCGCCGGCAAAACAAAAGCGCGCCCCGCCGAAGCAGAGCGCGCCTGGAAAATTGAGTCGGTCTTGCACGCAAGCCCTTATCTACTTCACCGAATCGAGCACGTCAGAATCTTCAAACAGGAAGTAATCGAGACTCGTCGTGCCAGGGAATGCCTCGACAATATTGAGGCAGCTTCCGCCAATGCGCTCGATGTCAGAAAGCACGCGGTTGAACGCCTTCGTGAGGCTCGGCGAGCATTCCTTGCTTGCCACGCGCTTCATGTGGCCCTTGCGCATGTGCATTTCAATCTCAATCATGCGCGAGTTGCCCTCGTTCACGCGGCGCGCTTCGTCGCTGTCGCCCGAAGCCATGGAGCGCATGGCGCCTGCAAACATCTCTTCGGCCAAGAACATCGCATCGCGCAGGTCCTCCGAAGCCTTGTCGGAGAAGTCGCTTCGACGAGCAATCTGTGCCACATCTCCGCATAGCTGGCCGATGCGTTCGATATCATTGATTGCGCTCATAAGGTTCGCCGTACGTGTGACCTGATCCCGTTGAGCAGACCCGTGGCGAACAGCTCGGCCAGGTAGTCGGTCACCTGCTGGCAGACCTCGCCGCGGCAGCGGCCTGCGAGACGAGACGTCAAGGCGCTTTGTCCTTATCGCGCAGGGCAGCGCCCATATCGTGCATAGCCGCGCGCACCGTTTCCCCGCAACGAACCGTCTCTTTGGCAACAAGCTGAAGAGCAACGATAGGCTGACCCAGCAGACGATCGTCGAGATACAAAGCGACTGCGGGATCGGAATCGCCTGCCGCAGTTTTCCTGCCAGGAATAATGCGGGTCACAATCTTCACCATGAGCCATATGAACGGAAGCCACAGCAGCGTCATAACGACATTGAACGACGTGTGCGCATTTGCAATCTGACGGGAAATAACCTCGATTTCAGGACCCGCCGGAGAAATGAACTGGATAAACGTTGCAAATGCGGGAATAAACCAGATGAAAATAAGGCAGCCGGAAATATTAAAGAGGCTGTGAGATACCGCGACGCGCTTGGCATTGCGGCTCTGGCCGATGCTGGCAAGCAGCGCGGTAATAGTAGTGCCGATATTATCACCAAGCAAAACAGGGATGGCGCCCGTAAGGCCGATGATGCTCGCACCGTCAGGACCGGGCGTCGCGGCAAGATTCTGCAAAACCGCAATAGTAGCCGAGGAGCTCTGAACGATAACGGTCATAACCGTACCAACGACAACACCCAGTACGGGAATATCCACAACCTGAGAAATCATATTGATGAACACAGGGCTCGTCGCGAGGGGCTTCATGGAATCGCCCATGGTCTCGATGCCAAGGAAGAGCAGGCCGAAACCGAGAATACTCAGACCGACGCTCTTGATGCGCTCGGTTTTCGCAATGAACGACATAAGGAAGCCCACGAACACGAAGATAAGAATGTAGTCCGTGATTTTGAAGGCGATGATCTGCGCCGTGATCGTCGTGCCGATATTGGCACCAAGAATGATGGAAATGGCCTGAGGTAGACCCATCAACCGAGCACTTACGAAGCCGATTGCCATAACGGTGGTAGCGCTACTGCTCTGCAGCACAGCGGTGGTCAAGGCACCAGCCAACACGCCAAGGACAGGGTTTTTCGTTAAAAGCGCGAGAATGTTTTTCATCTTTTCGCCAGCAACCTTCTGAAGGTTGTCGCTCATCATGTTCATGCCAAAGATGAAAATGGCAAGGCCTCCAAGAAGGCCGACTACGGTGGTAAACGCGTTGTCCACGATTCGTTTCTCCTAGATCGCAAGGGCAAAACTGCTTAAAACCATCGGGGGAAAAGTATAGCGACCCCACAACTTTGCCTGGCCTTTGCAATGTAAGATTTTTGCAAAGTTTGCCCGAGAAAGGGCCTCGTGCGCCGTTCGCCGAAACCAACCTATCCATCGAAGCGCAGTACGCCGCTCGCCGGCCCCACCCACAGAGCAACCAGCACCAGCGAACGGCGTCCGTGCCGGAACCTCCGTCGCAATGAAGAGCCCGTCAACGCTTTATGTCGCGAGAGAAAGGCTTGCTTATCGGTTTTTGCATGAAACGTATCAACGCAAGGGCCTCAAGGGACGCCTCATTAAGAAAGTGAGGCATTTTATTCCTCATTACTTTACCTTTTGTTGATTTTCCTGTGCGCTATTTTGAAAAGAAGAGGCTTCGTTGATACGTTTCGTGACTTTTCCGATATGCGAAAAGGAAATTCGTACATTTTAAGCCGCAACGACGCTCCAAAACCAAAAAAGGAGCCTCCAAAACCACCTTCGAAACAATCCCGTGCGACATAGCAAAGGCCCGAGCGCGTGATGCTCTCGGGCCTTAATCCATGCGGGGTAAACAGCGCTCCTTACGGCCTCAATCCGCTTCCGCCCTGCATGGTGATGGTCTCGCCAGAAATATAGCTTGCGTCTTCCGAGCACAGGAAGACAGTCGTACGTCCGATATCGCTCTCGGCATCGCCGAAACGACCTGCGGGAATGCCGCCAATCTGCTTTGCGTAAGCCTCGGGATACTCTTCTTTCCACTTCGCCAGCTGGCTCGTCATAACAAGCGGGCAGATAATGTTGCAGTTGATGCCGTCAGGACCCCATTCGGTGGCAGCAACGCGGGTCATACCTCGAATACCCTCTTTTGCAGCAGCATAGGAGCTCTGACCGAAACGGCCGAAAAGACCTGCACCGGACGCGAAGTTGACCACGGAACCCTTGGTCTCCTTCAGGTAGGGATGGCAGTGCTTCATATAGAAGAAGACAGCATAAATGCCGGAATAGATAGCCTTGTCAAAGTCTTCCTTGCTATGCTCGACCAAGGTAAGGCCGGAGGCGGAGTTCTGCGCATTGTTAATCAGGAAGTCAATACGGCCGAACTCTTCGGCAACCTTCTTGACTGCGGCAGCAACCTGCTCCTCGTCGGATCCATCGGCCTGCAGGGGAAGAACCTTGACGCCGTACTTTTCCTCGAGCTCGGCCTTCGCGTCTTCAAGCTTCTGAAGATTGCGACCGGTAATGGCCAGATTGCAGCCCTCCTTTGCAAAAGCCGTCGAAAGACCCCAACCGATTCCGCCGCCTTTGCCGCCACCGGTGATGATGGCGACCTTTCCGTCGAACTTGCCCATAACGGTCTCCTCACTAGATGGTGTGTCTTGACCCCAAGGCCGTCTCGGACTCAAAGCCAAGCTCTCTTTTGGCGCATAGCATACCCGCCTTCCATGTTTCGTCTAGGTAAATTCCCCTGAAGTGCCCATTCTGTCGATATGCGAGCAATCTCGACGCATTTACGCCGCCGAAGCCATAAAAAAGGCCCCTCGGTGCACGCGAAGCACCAAGGGGCCGAAACCTACATCACAAACGTGACAGGAAGCGCCGCCATGACAACAAGGAAACGCAGTAAGAAACCGCCGATCAGCACGCCCGCATCGGATGCGGCGCTGATCATGTGCGCCTTCTTGGACTCTTCGAACTCCTTCGCGGAGAAGAAGAGCAGCCAGGTTTCAAGGCCGGTCGGAACAACCAAGCCGATCAGCACCAGGCCAATCCAGAACAGCGGAGCCCACGTCCCGGCAACCATGCTCATTACGGAGTCGAAGCCGGCCGGAGAATTGTAGCTAGTGATGAAGCACAGCGAGGCAACCAGCACAATCTCGATGATGGGCAGGCAGAAGTGGAACTTCTTCAGCACGCCGGCCTTGTTGAACTCGTCGGCATGACGAAACACCGCAACCAGCAGCACCGATGCGGCGCCGGCAGACATGGCAGACACCAGGAACAAGATAGGCAGCAGGGCGTTGTTCCACAGCGGGAACGTCTTGCACACGCCCAGCAAGGCGCCGGTGTACATGGCAACACACACGCCGAACACCACGCCAACAAGCTCAAGCCACTTCGGAACAGACTTCTTCATGAAATCGAGAACCACCACGATGATAGACACCACCATGAAGCCCGCCAAGAATACAACGCCCCAGGTCATAACCGAAAACGGGTTATGCAAAAGCAAGGCGAAGCGAAGCGGGTTGTGCAAGCCAGCCTCGGCGTCCACCATAAGCAACAGCAAGCCGATCATAACGGCTACGGGCGCAATAAGATGGCCGACCTTGCGCATGTTGACGGCCTCGGGATGACGCCACGCAAGAAACGCTGACGTCACAAACGCGCCGCCGCCCAAACCGGCAAGGAACAAATACCAGGCGATGGGAGCGCCCCAGATAGGTTCGAATGACATCCTTCATCACCTCACGTAGAAGACTTTTGATTTGGTCAAATCGCCATCGATCGGCTGAGCGTTCAGCTCGGCGATCTTCTGCGATATCTCGGAATTCGGGTCGTCGAGGTCGCCGAATGTACGCACGCCGGTCGGGCATGCCGTCACGCACGTGCACATCTCGGTGCCATCAAGTGCGGAAACCGTGCAGAAACGGCACTTGTCAACCGCGCCGGTTTCTTCATTGACCACACGCGCCTGGTAGGGGCACGCCGCCATGCAGTACTTACAGCCGATGCAACGCCCGTGATCGACGCAAACGATGCCGTCTTCCGTGGTGTAGGTTGCGCCCGTCGGGCATACGGCCTGGCACGGGGCGTCAACGCAATGCATACACTGGGTGGGTACATGCTCGATCGTGACATGCGGATACGTGCCGCGCTCGAATTCATGGAACTTGATGAACGACTCAGCAGGAAGCAGGTCGTTTTGCCTCTGGCATGCCGTGCGACAGGCGTAACACCCGATGCATTTCGTCGTATCGATAAGCATTCCGTAACGTGCCATTACGCACCCACCTTCTTAACAGTCACCAAGACCTCATGCGCCATGGTGGAACCATAGCCGCGCTCAAGCTGATAATCCATGAAGTCCGTAGGACGCAGGCCCACGCCGTACGCCGTATGCTGGTCTTTCGAAGAGCATCCGTACGCGGGCGGCATGAACACGGCCGTCGGGTTCAAACGCTGCGTCACCTTCACATGGCAGCGACCGGTAAACTTCTCGTTGGAAAGCTCCACCTCGTCGCCGTCTTTGATGCCCAGTTCGGCAGCACGATCGGCATTCAGCCACACGCGCGTCAAATCATAGTCTTGGGTAATGGACATCAGCGCTTCGCAGTTCGCCGTCATAGTGTGGCTATGAATGGCCTGCTTGCCCGTGATCAGGCGGAACTGGCTGCCGCCGGCGGGAACAACCGCAGGCGCCACCCATACGGGAGCGGCGGAATAGCCGGCCTTCTCGCACGCCTCGCTTGTGAACTGAATCTTGCCGGACGGGGTCTTCCACTTCGGCGTCTGGCCGTAGACGAAGGCCTTCTCGGGGAATTCGACCGTGCCAACCTTGCGAAGCTCGTCAAGGCTCAGACCCACCGTCTTAAGCTGCGCGTCCGCGAGCTCTTCGACCGTGAACGGGAAGTACTGGCCCACGCCGCACGCCTCCGCCAAGCCAGAGAAAATCTGATCGACCGGCAGGGTGTTCGGGTGGATAACATCGAGCACCTTGTCGCGCAAGGAGACACTCGGCACCTTGCCACCGTTGAACACGGGAATCTCAAGGCGCTCAAGATAGCTGCATTCGGGAAGCACGTAGTCTGCGCAAAGCGCCGTCTCGGACATCTGAACGTCAACGACCACGCACAGCTCAAGGGCATCCAGGCACTCCTGCATGTAAGCCGGGTTGGAATAGCCGGCAACCATGTTGGAGTTGTAGAAGAACATGCCCTTGATTTTGCCTTCTTTCGCAAGGCTCGCAGCATGGATATTCACGCCCATGCCAGCCGAAGCAAGCGGGTACTCTTCGGAGCCCGCCTTCTTGGCCTCGACCTTCGGTACGGGAGGAAACTTCGTCTCATCAAGCTTACCCGCGCTGACACCCGAGGTCAAAAGCGCGCCGCCTTCCTGGTTCCAGCAGCCAAGCAGCGTGTTGAAGATGACCAGGGCGCGTGCCGTCTCTCCGGAGTTGGCATACTGGTTGCCAAAACCTCCGCGCCAGCCGGCGTCGATCGATGCCGCAGGGGCGGCCTGGGCGAACTCGTGGGCAAGGCGCTCGATGGTCTCGGCGGAAACGCCGCAGACGCCTTCCGCCCACAGCGGAGTGTGGTCGGCAATGCCGGCGGCGAATTCGTCGAAGCCTTCGACGTTTTCCGCCACGTAATCCTTGTCGTAGATGCCATCGCGAATCAGCACGTTGCACATGGCCAAAATAAACGCCAGGTCGGTGCCAGGGTTGATGGGCAACCATTCGTCGGCAAACACCGTGGAATTATTGCAGCGCGGATCGACCATGACGATCTTCGCGCCGTTTTCATGGGCCGCCTGCAGGTCCTGCAGATGGCTCGGACGAATGGCGTCAGCGACAGAACGGCCTATATACATGATCATCTTGGTGTTGGGGATGTCACTCTGGAAGTCTCCCGCACCAATGACCTGGGCGAAGCCGGATGCTTTCGAAAGGTTGCATGCTGCGCCGTGCGTATAGTAGTTCGGCGAGCCAAGCGCGTCCAGGAAGCGCTTGGTGTAGAATGCGCCGCTCGGACGGGGGTCTTGCACAAGAGCCAGCGCCTCGGGGCCGTTGGCGTCAATGATTGCCTTAACCTTCTCACCAATCTCTTGATACGCCTGCTCCCAAGAAATCGCCTCGAACTCGCCCTTGTCGTTTTTCTTCAAGGGGTCGGTAAGACGGTCCTCGGAATAGACAAAGGACGGATAGCCATAGCCGCGAGCGCAAATTTTGCCGCGAGCGTGGGCGTCATGCTCGCTCGGGATGAGCTTCGACAGGCGGCCGCGCTTCACATACGCCTTATAGCCGCACTTGCTCGAGCATGCGTTGCACATGGTATAGGCAGACCAGGAACCCTGATCGTTTTCGGGTTCGTCAGCGTACGCCTGCTCCCAAGCGCCGAAGCTCATGTATCCACCCGCCGCAGCAAGGGCCGCTACACCCGCGCTGCCGGCCAGAAAGCTCCGCCTTGTAATTGCGTTTTCTGACATTCTCGGTTCCTCTCTTACAGATATAACTTGAATATGCCGGCGGCTTCTTATTGTTCGGCGCCGCATGCCGCATCGGACCCTTTTGCAACCTCAACCGCGTCGATGAGGACGTCGACTAAGGCGAGGTAGAAATCCTTCTGAGGGTCGGCAAGACGCAGCAGCTTCTGCCGATAATCGGCCAGCCAGCCAAAGCGTTCCAAAGCGAATGAACGAGCATCTTGCGCGCAGCCGCTTCGCAAAAGCACAGCGAGCAAGTCAAGCTCCAAAGCCAGATGGTCCGGCCAAGCCTCGTAGCCCTGCGGCACGGTCATGCCCAATCGGTCAATAAGGCTTTCCATGTAAAGCGCCGATTCCGAGCGATACATGCCGCGCTGGCCCGTATTTGCGGCGCCGCTTTCACGCCAGGGACGATATAGCGACTCGACAGGCATAGCGGATTCGGGCAGACCGCCGGTGAAATGGCAGCGGCAGAAACGTCCGTGCTCTTCGAAACTCGGCGGATTCTCAAGCGCAGCAAGCTCGCGGGCGGCAAGGCGTTCGGCGAGCACTCCGCTTTCGGCGTGCGCTATTTCGGCAAGAAAAGCGTTCCATACCTCGGGAGAAACAAGCTCTTCGTAGTCTTGCTCACCAAGATCGACAAAGCACTTCGAAGCCACTGAAAACACTGCCGGAGTATTCATGAACCAGCCCTCTCATTCATTCGAAATTGTAAGAACAACGAGCGGTTAGTTCTCGACCAGCGTGGTCGTGCGGACGATGCCCTTGTTGATGGCCTCCTGCGCGATGTCTTTCCAGTCGACGAACTTGATCGCGCCGTTGGGGCACTGCACGGCACAGCGACCGCACGCGATGCACTTCGTGGAAACGCCGGTTTCGGTGTCTACGACAGGCATGTTCCAAGGGCACGCTTCGTGGCACATGCCGCAGCCGATGCACGCCTCGGCGTTCACCACGCGAGCGCCGGTTTCCGGATCGGGCGCAATGGCATGCACGGGGCAGTTCTTGACGCACCAGGCGTCTTTGCACTGCTTGCAATGCTCGACGGTGAACTGGCAGTCGCGGAAAATGCCATCGGGGCTTTCGCCGCCAGAACCGAAGTTATAGTTATCCCACACGCGAACGCGAGCGGTGTGCTGGCATGCACGACCGTCGTTGCGCAGCGAGCACATAAGCTCGCAACGCTGGCAGCCGGAACAACGCGCGCGATCGGTGATAATCATCTTCTGAGGCAAGGGGTCGAGCACGATGCGACCCGATGCGATGCTTTCTTCAACAACCCCCCATTTGGCAAGAGCGCCGCCGGCGATAAGTCCGGCAAGACCGATGCCTACGCCGCCGATAACCACCTGACGACGAGTGAAGCCCTTCTGCGCGGCCTGCTCAGCGCCTTCCGCCGCTTCCGCGGTCTCAGTCTGCCCCAGGGCCCCCTTCTTCTCCTCCATCGAATGTTCCTTTCCTAGCATCCTTCGTAAGGACACATACCCCCCTGAAACGCACTTCGCACAAAAGGTATATTGCAGGGACGCGCCGATAACTCGTCCCCTCTTTAGGGATAAAAACGCAGGTGAGAGACAATCCCCTCAAAGAGGGGACACCAAAACCGCCCGATTGCGGATAATGACCGCTGACCGAAACGGTCGCACACGCACATGCCTCCGCACACGCAGCTTCACGTCAACGTTTCACAAGAGACTTGGAGAATTGCAATGGCAAAAGAAGACAACGTTTCGTTCGGTTGGGCCGGCAAAATCGCCCGCGTCAACCTGAGCACGGGCGTCATCTCTACCGAATCCACCGACCCATACAAGCAATACATCGGCGGTATGGGCAGCGCCAACAAGCTCATGTAGGACGAGGTACCCGCGGGAACCGATCCGCTCTCTCCGAGGCAAGGTCATTCGCCGTGGGTCCTGACCGCCTCCGGCGTTCCCCTGGCAGGCCGCACCACGCTTGCCCATCTGTCCACGTTCACGAAGGATCATCTGGTCGTCGACTCTCACATGGGCGGCATGTTCGGTGCGAAGCTGAAGCTCGCAGGCTGGGATGCGCTGATCATCGAGGGCCAGTCCGACAAGCCCGTTTTCGTCAAAATCATCGACGGCGATATCACCATTGAATCTGCCGACGGCGTATGGGGCCTTGGCACCCGCGCTGCAACCGAGGCGCTGAACACCCTGGTTTCCAACCGCGCCTGCGTTGCAACCATCGGCCCCGCCGGCGAAAACCAGCTCCCGTACTCCAACATCATCAACTCCCGCAACCACTCCGCAGGTGCCGGCGTAGGCGCCATTCTCGGCTCCAAGAAGTGCAAGGCCGTCGTTGTCGAGGGCAACGGCTCGGTCTACGTCAAAGACCCCGAGGCCATTGCTGAGCTGTCCGACTACATGCTCTCCGACGTCATCGGCTCCAACAACAACCACGTCGTGCCCTCCACCCAGCAGGAATGGGCGGAATTCTACGACGAAGGATCCCGTTGGACCGCGCGCGACGGCCTGACCTGGGCTCTCGCCGAAGGCGGCCCGATCAACACCGGCGAGCCCAAGCCCGGCGAGCTTAACACCGTCGGCTATCGCTGCATGAAGTCCACCAAGGACCTCGGCCCTGCCGCCGAAAAATACACCGTGAAGATGAACGGCTGCCACAGCTGCCCGATTCACTGCTACTCAGACCTGCGCGTCGAAGCCGCCGAGGGCACCGCGGGCTTTGAGACCGTTGACAACACCTGCGCCGCCAACTTCCCCGTATCCGTCTACATGAAGAAAATCTTGGGCCTCGACATTGCCGACGACGAAAGCGTCCTGTGGGATATGACCACCCAGGCAACCATGGACAACCTCGGCCTCTGGTGCAACTACGCACAGCTCTACCGCGACATTGCCCATTGCTATCGTGCGGGCGTCTTCGAGAAGAACCTTCCCGCCGAAGAGTACGCTTCCATCACCTGGGCCGGTTTTGAAAACGACTCCAAAGACCCCACCGTCATGGTTGAGATTCTGACCAAGATCTCCCAGAACGACTCCGAGCTCTCTAAGATCGCCTACGGTCCTTTGGTTTGGTGCGAGCGCTGGACCGACCAGGAATGGTTCGACACCGCAACGTCTACGCTCATCAACTATCGCGGCTGGCCCGTCCATCATGCAATCGAGTGCTTCGGCCAGGTGGGCGCCGTGTACAACATGATGTTCAACCGCGATGACATGATTCACTCCGCCGTCAACTTCCAGGGCTGCGGCCTTCCGTGGGAGATCAAGCAGCAGATCGCCAAGGAGGTCTGGGGCAGCGAGACCGCCATCGACCAGAACAAGAACTACACGCCCATGAACGAGTACAAGGCCAAGTTCTGCTGGTGGAGCATCGTCACCGACGTGCTTCATGACTGCCTGACCCTGTGCAACTGGGTATGGCCGATGACCATGTCTCCCAGCAAGTCCCGCGACTATCGCGGCGACTTGGACCTCGAGGCCAAGTTCTACACCGCCGTCACCGGCGAGGAAATGACCCGCGACGAGCTCTACAAGCGCGCCGCATCTGTCATGACACTGCAGCGTGCCAACACTGTGCGCGGCATGGGCACCACCGACATGCGCAACGAGCATGACACCATCACCGAATGGGTGTTCACGAAAGACCCTGACATTCAGCCCTTCACCGCCGGCACCGACAAGATGGAGCGCGAAGACTTCCAGACCGCTCTCGGCATGGTGTACAAGGAATTCGGCTGGGACGAGAAGACCGGCGCCCCGACCGCCGCATGCTTGGATGACTACGGCATGGGCGACGTCAAAGACGAGCTTGCAAGCTTGAACCTGCTGTAACGTTCGCAAAGTAAGCCTTACGCATGAAGGCCCCTGGAATGTCCAGGGGCCTTCATCGCTTCGGATGCCGTTTTGCGCAGGCTAGCGGGCTTCGCGTCGCTTGGCCTGCTGCCAGAGCTCTTCCATCTCCTCCTGGGAAAGCTCCGCCACATCGCGACCTTGCGCCCATGCCGCCCCTTCAATGAACGACCAACGAGAACGAAACTTCGCACAAGTGCGGCGAAGCGCGCCCTCGGCGTCAACGCCGCGCCAACGCGCAACGTTGACCAGAGAGAATAAGACATCGCCAAATTCCAGCTCCGCCTCATCGGGCGTAGCGGCCGCCTTGAACTCGGCTATCTCTTCTTCCACCTTCGCCCACACGTCGGCTTCGCACCCCCATTCAAACCCCACGGCAACAGCTTTACGCGAAATCTTCTGCGCCTGCACAAGAGCCGGAAAGCTCGTCGGCACGCCCTCAAGCAGGCCCGCTCGCTCGCCCGATTCGGCATCGGAGGCCTGCTTTTCCTTGAGTTTTTCTGCATCCCAAATGCCAAGCACCTCGGAAGCGTCTTGCGCCGCCGCATCGCCGAACACATGAGGATGGCGGCGAACCATCTTCGCATCTATGTCTCGACACACGTCGTCGATGTCGAACTCTCCCGCATCGGCGGCAATCTGGCTTTGCAGCACAACCTGCAGCAGCACATCCCCAAGCTCTTCCCTCATATGGGCAACGTCGTCCGCCTCAATTGCGTCAACTGCCTCGAAGGCCTCCTCAATCATGTTGTGCGCAATGCTACGGTGCGTTTGCTCGCGATCCCACGGGCAACCGTCGGGCGCGCGCAAAGCAGCAATCGTTGCAACGAAAGAATCGAATTCTTCATGTTTTGACATGGGGTTTCCTTTCTTGGCGCATATGCCTGACAATGCGAAAAGCCCTCCGCCGAGTATGCGCCCGAACGGTCAGATTGCATGGGCTTCAACGTCTCGCCATGACGCGCGGGTCAGACGCGGCGGCTGCCGAACAGGTTGCCTTTCAAACCTGAGAATCAGACGACAAAAACAAGGCGGCATAAAAAATCGCGACGACACACGCCGTCGCGATTCGATTGTAGCGGAAAAGCCGCACAGAAGCCCTATTTGCCAAAGCGCAGGGAAACGCGCTGGTCGCGCAAGGAGCAATGCTCGCACATCGAGCAATTCACCCCGAATTCGTCGCACGCAAGGTTGGCGTCAAGTTACGCAAGGTCTCGGCCTGGCGAAGGAAGAAATCGCCCACCATGGCACGACGGCCTCTACCGCCAAATAGGCCGCGTGACGCGGTCGGCGGGCATCTTGCCCAGCTCCGCTTTGGTCGGCCACGCTCACGCCAAGCGCTTCGTCCACCGTTTTGCCCTCGATCAGCGGCGTCGGACTTGCCGAAGCAATAGTGGCAATGTCTCCGCGGCAACGACCGCGCGTTTTATCAGCAGGTCATCTTCATCAATCACGCAGAAAAGCTGAATCGCACGCTCCCGCGCTTCGACATGCCGGTCATGCTTGCCGCATTACAGCCTTCGGGGATGCCTGCGCCTATGGTCTCCGGCCAATTCGACAATTCGCTCGGAGTACACGTCCGTGCTCTTCGGGATCGACCTGGTAGATGTCCCGCGTGCGAATGACACGCACCACCACATCGCCGAAATCGTGCTTCGGCGGCTCGGTGTCAGAAAAGTCAATATTGCCGTGACTGGCGTAATCGTACATGTGAAGCCTCCTACATGTTTGCGCGGCGCTCAACCGATTCCCATTCGGCCAGCGCTTTCGCCTGCGCGTCGCTGAGATAGTCGGTCGAGTAGAAATACCCATCCCCGTTGCTTGCAGAGCAGCTTTTGATATCAGGATACAGCCCGGATTCCTGCGCAATGCGAAACGCCTCGTCAATGCGCTCGTCAGTCATATAAACCGGGCGGTTTTTCAGCGATGCAGCCTTAAGCGGACGGGGGTAGATCTTGGACTCGTTGCGGGCGTTGTCCACAAGCGTCATAACGTCATCGTCCTCGGCGGCAAGAAACGCCCAATGCGCAAACGATTCGCTCATCATGTCGGACGAATACAGATACACCGCCGTGCCTTCGAGCACCTTGATGTCGTCAAGATGCCATGCGTCGTCTTCGGGGTCGGACGGCTCGGAGCTGCAATCTCCGAAATCGACGTCGGCCGTGGCGTCGTTTTCGTGGTCTTGCGCCTCGATGATGGTATCAAACACCAAGTCGGTGAACTCGACGGGCTCCATATGCTCGGGCGTCAAGCCTGCAGCCTCCCAGTATTCCTCCGTAGTCAGCTCGCCAGCGCGCGAGCGGCTGCGAATGTCGGCAAACACCGTCTCAAGCGCCTGACGCTCGAAGTAGGCCTCGCGCTCGCCAGGCGTCAACGATTCAAGATACTCCTCGTGCTTGCGGCGCTCCTCTTCAGGATCGACCAGAGCGGACAAATCCTGTCCGGAAAGTATGGAGGATAGAAACTCCTCCTCCGGAGTCATGTCCGAGCCCGCTGCCGATACAAAATCCTGGCCCGGCTTCAAAACCGCTTCGCCGCACGCAGACGAAGCGACCTCTTTGCAAGTCTCATCCATGAACGCCACTCCTCTTCTTTCGAAACCCGTCGGAGATACAGCTTCGACGGGCATCGATGACAAACACTTCGACAAGCATGCCCTACGCAAAAAGCAAGCTGTCCCCTCTTTGAGGATAATGTCCCCTTTATTTCAAGAAGTCGCACGTCAAACGCACCTGCCATCGCAAAGCGTGTTCAATCGCCACAGCGCCGGCGCAGCGCTACCAACCGCCGCAATGCGCCAAAGCGGCACCGAACGCTGCGCGACGCCGCCGTGCGCCAGCAGACTTCCCATTCGTTTCTACAGGTGCGCCAAATTGGGGCAATACAAAACCGTCCGAAACCGCGCGGCTTACGCTGTCCTGCCTTATAATGAGCACGTCCAAAAGGGGAGGGGACAACCGTATGCCACAAAACGACGCCATTCGGCAGTCAGCGGCTTCCATGTCGCAGACCGTCTTGGCTCTTGCGCCCACGGTGCTGGGGCTTATGATTGCACGCATGGGCCTTATCGTTTCCGCCTATGGAAGCTATTCGAGCACCGACCAGGGAATCTACACCGACGGAAGCAGCATCCTTGCCATGCTTCCGCTTTTCGTCTTCATGTGCGTTCTCGGCAAAACGCGCATCAAGCTGGTCAAGAAGCGTATCTTCGTGCTCACCTCCATAGCCATCGCCGTTCAAGCTGCGTCCGTCATCGCCCTGGGCGTCATCTTGCTCACAGGCAACCCGCCCGAGATTCTTTCCTTCGGGCTGTCCGTGATAATCACCCTTTCAAGCTATCTTTCCATTTTCTATTGGCTTCGCCGGGCACGCGGCGCGTCTTCGTCTTCGGCCGCAACCATCGCTTTCGGGTCGCTGCTTTTGAGCGAGCCCCTTATCTATCTCGCCTCTTTGATGCCGCAAGGCGTGGCGTGTCTTGCCGTCGGGCTGCTGGTGCTTGCCCAGTTCATCTGTCAGAAATATGCACGGCGCCGGCCGCTCGTCGAAAACATCCACGCCGAAACAACCCCGCTTGGTTACTTCGGCTTCGCAGAACGCATGATTGATGGCGTAAGGCTGCTTGCCATTCTTGCCCTTGGCATGCTGCTCCTGTCGTTTGCCGTAGGCATGCTTCGATGCTTCCCCGGCGGAAGCCCCATTCCGTTTTCCCCCGCCACGCGCGTCGCCTATATGGCCCTTGAGATGCTGTTGTTCGCGACACTCATCTGGCGATCGTTTCGCGGGTCGCGCTCGGTTATGACCACCAGCATCTGGGTCATTCTCGAAGCATCGGGCGTCATTGCCCTTATCTGCTACGCGTTCTTCCCACACAACCTTGCAATCGGCGCCACTTTCACCACCGTTTTCAACGCGGGCATGACCGGCTTCATGTGGTATCTGGTCGTCGCGTTTTCCAGCTTCGGCAACCGCGACCCGTATTACTACGCCATCGCCGGCTGGATGGTGTTTATGGTGCCGCGCGCCATTGCCCGCATCCTCATGGAAGTGGCACCAGGCTCCATGGGAGACACGCCGCTTTTCGCAATTGTCGCGGCACTGATCGCGGCAAACGCCCAGCTGGTTTTCGTGCAAATCATCTGGATCGAACGCACGGTTTCCAACGAAAAAAGCTCAGCCACCGCAAAAAGCATCCGGACCCTACTTGGCCTTGACGACGCGGTCAAGGAAGATCACGCCAGCATCCGTCGCGCCCTTATGCAGGACAATACAAGACAGATGCAAAGCCAGTTTTTGCTCTCCGACCGAGAGACCGAGGTTCTCACGCTGTATGCAATGGGCCTGACGCAACGAAAAATTGCCGAGGAACTGTGCATTTCCCCCGGCACCACGCATACGCACATCAAGCGTATCTACGCAAAAACGGACCTGCATTCGCGGCAAGAGATTCTCGACTATATTGAACGCTACACGGGCTAATGCGACGTGAACGCGATGCGAGCACGGAGCGGACGCACCGCCTGAAGAAGCCGCGCAACCCGCGTGCGGCGTTTTGTATGCCATTTGGCATCATTTGCAAATTTCTTCTTGCAAACACGCTATTGAATGGTATCTTGCGTGCAGGTGATAGGGACTCGCAGGGGGCGAGCTCCCGTTGTGTACGTGTACAAAAGGAGTGTGTCATGCCTCATCCTGTTCTTGAAACCGACGAATGCATTGGCTGCGGCATCTGCGTAGACGCTTGCCCTCAGGGCGTTCTTGAAATCGCCGGCGGCGTTGTTGTTCTTGAGAACGAAGATGCCTGCGTCGCTTGCGGCGACTGCGTTGAAGAGTGCCCCATGGGCTGCATCACCGAGATCGTCGAAGACTAACTCCGCAGCCATTTCATAGCGCATAACTTCGAAGGCCCGCTGGCAAAGGCGGGCCTTCGTGCGTTGTGGAGCTGCGTTGATTTCGTTTTTCCCGCAAATATCCAGAACATCTCTGATGCTTATTGGCATGAAGAATGAAAAAGTGACCCAGGGCGATTGCGGTTAGAAGGTTTCTATGGGATACTAAACGGCACCATTCAAACGAATACGCTTCGCTTAATCACACCTTAAACACCGCACGAGCGAAAGGACCGCCACCGTATGGCCACCAAGCTTTCACGCACCGCATGCCCCATTGAGGCAACGCTTTCCCTTATCTCCGACAAATGGAAGATTCTCATTCTGCGCGACCTGCTTACGGGTACCAAACGGTTTGGTGAGCTCAAGAAATCCATTGGCAGCATTTCCCAGAAAGTCCTCACGTCCAATCTTCGCGCCATGGAAGACGACGGTCTTGTCGTGCGCCAGGTGTATGCCGAAGTTCCGCCACGCGTCGAATACACGCTGACCGAGCGAGGGGAAAGCCTACGCCCCGTCGTTGACGCTATGCGCATCTGGGGCGAAGAACACCAGGCGGAACTAGTCGCCGAAGAAGAGGCGGCAAAATCCCAAGACTCCTAAACTAATACGGCGAGGATCGAGGCAAGGTCGAAAAAGCCCGCGCCATATTAGCCGCAAAGAAAAAGAGGATCCCGTGCCCCGTCAGCCCGCGCCCAGACAAACGGCTCGCACCCGTTCATCGCAAAGAAGTGAACGCTGCCCTCCGTCGTCGTGAAAAAGGCAATCAGGGTTCTCGGGCAAGCCCTGTTTGAGTTTTTTGAGCAGAGCCCAGTCGCGCTGCTTGAGCCTGACGTCCTCCAAATCACTCTCAAACGAAGAGAAGGCAGCATACAGGCGCCGAACGCGAACCCGAACGAATCGGGAACAAACGACTCGCGATACGCCTCGGTGAGCAACGCTGCGACGCCCTCATCGACAACAACTAGCACCAACGGACCAGGCCTTCAACGGCGGAAAAGACCGAGGCGCGATCAAGCGAGGACGTCTGAAGAAAGACGGGGTCGGGCGCGCCAATTCCCGCACAAGCCGCTCAAGGCCGTCACCGCCTCCTCCGGAAGCGGCAAGGAAGTCACTACGCAAGCCTCCGCGTCGATATCGCCGTCTATGGCGGCCGCAAACGCAAGCAGCGACTTCTCCTTGGCTTCTTCATACATGTTATTTTTAGCAGGTTTTTTCACACCGCTCCCTTTTTTCACCACGACGCGCTAGAACCATATATCAATAATAGGTTCAAAGAACAGCAAGGCGCAGATTTGCAAGCAAACGGCGCTGCGCACGCGGAACCGCCGCGGTGCTCTCGCAAGCAGAGTACACGCGCCGTCGCATTGCGCACATTGAAGAAAAGGAGCGAACCATGTGCACCAACGGAATCAACACCGCTCAGTTCGAGCAGATGATCGACCAGATTGACGACCACATCAAACTCGAGCGCCGCTGGGCTCATAACCTGGGTCATCAGGCGGAAGATGCCGGATACCAGACCGTTGGCGCAAAGCTCCATGAGGCCATGGCAGCACTCGACTCCGTCCGTGCCCTGCTCGACGATGCGAAAGACGCCCTCGAAGACGACGCCCGCGATGCAAGCGGCGTAACCGTAGAGCTGGTGTAGCCATGAGCCGAGACCTCATGAGGTTCTCAGTCGCCATGCCGGAAGACCTCCTCATCCGATTCGATGCGCTCGTGGCCAAACGCGGCCTTGCCAAGAATCGCAGCGAGGTTATCCGCGACCTGGTGCGCGACGCTCTTATCGAAGAGGAATGCTCGCTTCCCGGGGAAGAAGTTATGGGCACGCTCACCATCGTGTTCGACCACCACACCGGCGATGTCCGCGACAAGCTCGACGGCATCCAGCACGATTACTTCGAGCAGATCGTCACGTGCATGCATGTGCATCTTGACGCGCACACCTGCATGGAAGTCATCATTCTTCGCGGCGAAAGCGCCCTTGTGCAAAGCATCGCGAACATCATCCTTGGAACAAAGGGCGTGACCCACGGCCATCTCACCATGACCACCACAGGCCATGGCCCCTACACCAACCAGGGGGAAAAAGCCGCATGCGCGTGGGCGCACGAGCATCCTCATGCGCCGGCAAGCTCCCCGCTTTACCCTGCTCACTGACAATCCCCGCGAACGGGCAGGCAAAGCCACCGGACAAGCGCCCAAAAAAGCAGGCAAAGGCTTCGAAGCCCGAAGAAGCCGGGCCACTTTAAGGGATCTAAACGTCCTTGGTCCCGCCCGCCCCGAAAGAGCCGGGCGGGCCTCCTGCAGAGCCGCCGCCGAGACAACCTATCTACATACAACGAGGAGAAACCATGAAAGAAGCCCTCGACATCGAAGTGCACGGCATTGTGCAAGGCGTGGGTTTTAGACCGTTCATCTATAAGATCGCCCGACGCCACCTCATCAACGGCTGGGTTCTCAACGCCACCGCGGGCGTATTCATCCACGCCGAAGGCGAGTCCAAAGACATCGACGATTTCGTCATGGAAATCTCCGACAACGCGCCTGCGGCATCCCGCGTCGATGAAATCCTGATGAAGGAAGTCCCGCTGGAAGACTTCGAATCGTTCACCATCCGCTATTCGGACGAAGCCGCAGCCGAGGCAACGACGCTCGTGTCTCCCGACCTGGCAACCTGCGACGAATGCGCCGCCGAGCTGTTCGACCCTGCAAACCGTCGCTATCACTATCCTTTCATTAACTGCACGAACTGCGGCCCGCGCTTCACCATCATCAACAAGCTGCCCTACGACCGCAAATACACGTCCATGGCAGCATTCCCCATGTGCGAGCAATGCGCGACCGAATACGCCGACCCCGAAGACCGCCGCTTCCACGCCCAACCCGACGCCTGCTTTGAGTGTGGCCCCCATCTCATCTGGCGCACGGTCGACCACAGCGCCAATGCACAAGAAGACCTCGAGCGCATCAAGGCCGAAGAGTCCTCTTTCGCTGAAAACGGTACCGCGAAAGAAGGCTGCATCGCACCTTTCGGCGTAGACCTCAAGGCGTCCGACGCCATCATCGACGCGGCCGTACGCATTCTGCGAGAAGGCGGCATCATTGCCGTCAAGGGACTGGGAGGCTTCCATCTTGCCTGCGACGCGCGCAACCGCGAGGCCCTGGCCACGCTGCGCGCACGCAAACACCGTGGCGCCAAGCCACTAGCTGCGATGTATCCTACGCTCGATGCCCTACGTGAAGATTGCCTGGTAGGCAACGCCGAAGAAAGGCTGATCACCGGCGCTCAGCGCCCCATCGTGCTGTTGAAAAAACGTGTCGGAGCGCATTTCGCCGAAGGGCTCGCCGACGGCTTGTCCGAACTAGGCGCCATGCTTCCCTATACGCCCTTGCAGCACCTGCTGCTTGCGGCCTTCGGTGGCCCTTTGGTCATGACCTCGGGAAACCTGCATGACGAGCCCATCCAGACCGACGACGACAAAGCCTTCGTTGTCCTCCACGACATTGCCGACGCCTTCGTGGGCAACAACAGGCCCATCCGCTGCCGCTTCGACGATTCCGTCGTCCGCGTAATCAAAGCGGGCAGCGCAGGAGAAGCCGTACAGATGGTGCGCCGCGCCCGCGGATATGCGCCCATGCCCGTACCCCTGAAGTGCAAGGCTGAGAAGAACGACGCACAGTCCGTGATTTTCGCCGCAGGTCCCGAGCAGAAGAACACGTTCTGTCTGCTACGCGGAGAGAAAGCTTTCGTCAGCCAGCACATCGGCGACCTGGAAAACGCCCCGACCTATGACGCATGGCTCGAAGCAAAGAGCCATTACGAGGCGCTTTTCGAGGCGCAGCCTGAAAGCATCGCCTGCGACCTGCACCCCGAATACCTCGCCAGCAAATGGGCCGCAACCGCGCACGAAAACGGCACGCCTCTGTGCAAGGTGCAGCACCACCACGCCCATATTGCCGCCGTTATGGCGGAAAACGACCTTGACGAAGCGGTCATCGGTGTCGCTTTCGACGGCACGGGCTACGGCGCTGACGGCGCAATATGGGGCGGAGAAGTCATGCTATGCAACCGTACGGATTACGAACGCTTCGCCAACTTCTCGTACCTCCCCCTGCCGGGAGGCGCTGCCGCAATCAAGAACCCGCTGCGCATGGCGTATGCGGCGCTTTGGCAATACGACCTGCTCGACCATCCCGCAGCAGCGCGTGTCGTAGAATCGCTCGGCGAAGCGGCCGATGTGTGCGACCGCATGATCGAGCGCGGCATCAACTGCCCCATGACGTCGAGCGCCGGCCGTCTGCTTGACGCGGTCAGCGCGCTTGTAGGCATATGCGAGCAGCCCACCTACGAAGGCGAAGCCGCTATTCTCCTTGAAGCGGCGGCGGAGCCGAGCAGTGAATCGTACGAAATCGCCCTGGTGAAGAACACGGCCACCGAACAGAGTACTGCGCATGACACGAGCGTCATCCTGCTCGACGCAGAGCCGCTGTTCAAAGCCGTGCTCGACGACATGCAGGCAGACGTGCCCGTGACAATCATGGCGGCGAAGGCTCACAACGCCATGATTGCCGCCATCGTCCAATCCTGCCTGGTTGCGAATGCTGCATACGGCATTTCAATCGTCGCACTTGCAGGCGGTGTGTTCATGAACCGCTTCATCACCGAGGGCTCGATTGCCGCCCTTGAAGGCGCTGGATTCACCGTTGCCCTTGGCAAAGAGCTTCCGCCCAATGACGGCGCCATATCATACGGTCAAGCAGCCGTGGCGGCGGCATGCGCCAACCAGCAAGCATCGTAGGCGCCGCCCTGCAGCCCTGTTCCAAGAAAGGACCCATCATGTGTTTGGCAATTCCCGCAAAGATTGCATCCATTGACGAAAACAACCTGGCCACCGTAGACATCCTGGGCGTCACGCGCCAGGCGTCGATTGATTTGACCCCCCAGGCTCAGGTGGGCGACTACGTGCTGGTTCATGCAGGTTTCGCCATCGAGGTGGTGTCTGAAGAGCACGCCCAGGAAACGCTCGACCTGATTCGCGAGTTCCCCGAACTTGCCGACGTGGAAACGGCATAGCCATGATTGACCAAAACAGCTTTAAAGACCCCGTGCTTGCCCGTGGACTCATCGAGAGCATCCAGGCCCTTGCGCCTGAACAGGCAACCCTCATGGAGGTGTGCGGCACCCACACCGTGACCATTGCGCGCAACGGCATTCGCGACCTCATGCCCGAAGGCTGCCGCCTCGCGAGCGGACCGGGATGTCCCGTTTGCGTCACCAGCAACCACGACATCGACGCCGTCATTGCGCTCGCGCGCATTCCGAATGTGATTCTGACCACCTTCGGCGACATGACACGCGTCCCTGGAAGCACGTCTTCCCTGCTGAAAGAGCAGGCCGATGGCCGCGACGTGCGCATTGTGTATTCGCCGCTGGATGCACTTACCATCGCCAAAGAAAACCCCGATCGCCCCGTGGTATTTGTGGGCGTGGGTTTTGAAACCACCACACCGCTCGTGGCCATGGCCATCAAACGCGCGGCGGCCATGGGTCTTGAAAACTTCAGCGCCTATGCCGCGCATAAGAACATGCCCGGCGCGCTCGACGTGCTGATGGGGGATCCCGACCTCAAGGTTGACGCACTCATCCTGCCTGGCCATGTGAGCACCATCATAG
The DNA here is from genome assembly GCA_047240885.1 of Slackia sp. Taxonomy (GTDB): domain Bacteria; phylum Actinomycetota; class Coriobacteriia; order Coriobacteriales; family Eggerthellaceae; genus Slackia. The sequence continues at coordinate 30,162 of JBKTHK010000007.1, forward strand.
GCGTGAAGCCCTACCAATTCCTCGCCGAGAAATACGGCATCCCCGGCGTTGTCACGGGATTCGAGCCGCTCGACGTGCTACAGGGCATCGCTATGCTCATGCGCCAACTGCACGAAGGGCGCGCGGAAATCGAGAACGCTTACGCACGAGGCGTCATGCCCGAAGGCAATCCCGTAGCCTTAGCCGCGATCGACGACGTGTTCGAGGCCTGCACCGCCACCTGGCGCGGGCTGGGTCCGATTGAAGGTAGCGGCTACCGCATCCGCGAACAGTACGCGCAGTTTGATGCGCTGCGCCGCTTCGAACCCGAAATCGAAGAAACCCGCGAGCCGCGCGGCTGCCGCTGCGGAGACGTGCTGCGCGGCATCATGGCGCCAAACGAATGTCCCCTGTTCCGCACCGTGTGCAGCCCCGAAAACCCCGTGGGTCCGTGCATGGTAAGCTCGGAAGGATCGTGTGCGGCGTATTTCCGATACTACTGATATTTCGAGCACCGACCGAATGCCTTTGCAGGCCGCCATGCGCAAAAGATAGAAACGAGGAGCACTTCATGAACGACGAAACCGTTTTGCTCGGACATGGATCCGGCGGAACCATGATGAAACGCATCATTGACGATGTCTTTGCAGCCTCATACGGCAGCGAAGAGCTGGCGCAGGGCAATGACGCTGCCGTGCTGCCCGCTCCCACGCCGGGCGAGCGCCTTGCCTTTTCCACCGACACCTTCGTCGTGACGCCGCACTTCTTCCCCGGCGGTAACATCGGACGCTTGGCCGTATGCGGCACGGTCAACGACGTTGCCACCAGCGGCGCCCAGGTGAAGTATCTCTCCGTGGGCCTGGTACTCGAAGAGGGCTTCCCCATGGACGACCTGCGCCGCATCTGCGAAACCATCGCCGAAACCGCGGCCGAGGCCGGCGTGCACGTGGTGACGGGCGACACCAAGGTGGTCAATCGCGGCCACGGTGACGGCATCTACATCAACACCGCCGGCATCGGTCTCATTCCCGAAGGCCGCAACCTCTCGGGAGCATCGTGCATGCCGGGCGATAAAGTCCTCGTCAGCGGCACGCTAGGAGATCACGGCATTGCCATCATGAGCCAGCGCGAGGGCTTGGCGTTTTCGAGCACAATCGAAAGCGACGCCGCGCCTCTGAACCGCCTGATCGGCACCGTCCTCAAGCCGCTCCCGACACGCGCTGCTTCCGCGACCCCACGCGCGGCGGCCTTGCCTCCACGCTGAACGAATTCGCCGAACAAAGCAACGTCGATATCGTGGTGCGCGAAGACGACGTGCCCGTGAAAGACGTGGTGCGCGGCGCATGCGATATGCTGGGCTATGACGTTTTCCAGGTGGCGAACGAAGGCAAAATGGTATGCGTCGTGCCCGCCAACCAAGCAGACGACGCATTGGCCGCCATGAAAAAAAGCCCCTACGGAGCCGACGCGGCCATCATCGGCGAAATCCAAGAAGCGCGCGCGGACCGCGGGCCGAATGTGTATCTGGAAACGGGCTTCGGCACCAGGCGTATCCTGGACATGCTCGTCGGCGAGCAGCTTCCCCGCATCTGCTAGCGCCGCCACAAACCTCCTGCCGCAACGCAGCCGACGAAAAGGCGCAGCTGCCTTCAGAGCGTCACCATCCCTCCATATAGGGGCCGTAAAAGTAGCGTTCAGCAACGGGCATTTGCTACAATATATCGAACAGAAGAAATATCGGTGGCGCACTTTATCGTGCGCCATTTTCTTGTATGGAATTGTAAACGCGAGAAAGAGACGCCCATGATCGCCAGCGAAACCGAAAAGCTTTATCCGGCGGCGAAAACCCTGGTGCGCGACAAGGCCGCAAGCCGCATCCACGCCAAAGACCACTCACTCTACAACTTTGAGGAATCAGCGTGCGATTGCGCCGCCCGCTTCATGGGCTGGGCGGATCTTGCAAGCAACCCCCCATTCCCGTACGAAGAAATTCAGTCCTTTGCCGACAAGGCGATCGCAGAAGGAATCAAGACGGTTCTCCTGATCGGCCAAGGCGGCTCCACGCAAGCCCCCATGACCATCACCAAGTACAACAAAATCGATCGCAATGCCGTCGATTTCAAAGTGCTCGACTCCGTTTCTCCGGCACGCGTGCGCACCATTCTCGCAGGCACCGACCTGAACAAAACCCTCGTTCTTGTTTCAAGCAAGTCCGGCGGCACCATCGAAATGCGTAGCGTGCTTGACGCCGTGCTTTCCTATTTCGAGGAATGCATGCCCGCAGAAGACGTGGCGTCTCACCTTGTCGCCATCTCGGATCCTGGCAGCAATCTCGAAAAACGTGCACATGACGAAGGGTGGAGGGCCTGCTTTCCCGGCGAGCCGACCGTCGGCGGACGCTTCAGCGCCCTTTCCGTCTTCGGCCTCGTTCCCGCAGCTCTCGTGGGCATCAATCTGCATGATTTCCTCGAGCAAGCAAAGAAGGCCGAACAAGCCTGCAGTGAAGACGCCGTGGACAATCCGGCCATCGTCCTTGCATCTTTCCTGTATGACAACTACCTCGCAGGACGCGACAAGTTCTGCTTCTTCACCCCGAAACGCGGGCGCGTTTTGGGCTTGTGGATCGAGCAGCTCGTTGCGGAAAGCCTCGGCAAGAACGGCCTTGGCATTCTCCCTAACATCGAAATCGACTCGCTCCTTCTTGCGGAAGACCCCAAGGACCGCTGCGTCATTACTTATTCCACGAAGACCGACCTTTGGGACGAGCGCAAGAACTTCGATCTGAGCCTCGCATATCTCAACGATTCCATCCCGCGCCTTTCCTATCGCGTGGAAAGCGCCATTGAGTTGGCTGGCCATTTCGTTATGTGGGAGTACGCAACGGCTATGTGCGGCTACCTGATGAAGGTGTGCCCGTTCGACCAGCCCGACGTGGCCTCTACCAAAGCTGCCGCCCTCAAAATCCTTGCGGAAGGCGAGCCCGAGCCCGACTTCGAAGAAGCGTTCATCGGCTCGGTCCACATGGGCCAGGCTGAGGTCACCATGGCACCGTGCATCAAGGCCGACAACATCATGGATGCGTTCTATACGCTGTTCTCCTCCGTAAAGCCGGGCGACTACTTCGCCCTGAACGCCTTTTTGCCGTTTGACGGCGAAGGCCGCCGCGAAGCGCTCGAGACCATTCGCCACGGCGTGGCCGACAAGCTTGGCGTGGCATCGTGCCTGGAAATCGGCCCGCGCTATCTGCACTCCACCGGCCAGCTACAAAAAGGCGGTCCGAACAACGGCGTGTTCCTGCTCATCTCCGCCGACGAACTCAAAGACATTCCGCTGCATGGCGTCGAAGCGGAAAGCCTTGGAAGCCTGGCGAAAGCGCAGGCCGCGGCTGATTTGTCCATTCTCATCGAGCGTGGGCGCCGCTGCATGCACCTCTGCCTGCCCGACAATGCCGGCGTAACCATCCGCGCTCTGGGCGACGCCATCATGCACGTTCTCAACCGCATCGAAGCCGAACGCGAAGAGGCGGCACGGTAAGCCGCTTAAACGCAAAGCGGGCATCGCTCGGCAACGAGCCGCAGCGATGCCCGCCTGTAGCCAAAACACTCAGCGCCGCTATTTCTCCGGGAAGAACACCTGGAGCATCTTCTTATCGCTGGGCTTGCCCAGATACGAGCCGACAACCATGAGCACGAACGCAACCGTGATGCCGATTACAATCTGATGCAGCCCGAACAGTTTGAAGCCGATCGCCATGGTAAAGCAATAGACCAGCGTGCCGCCCACCATGGACGCAATCGCACCCGTCTTATTGGCACGCTTCCAGAACAGTGCGCCTACGAACACCCAGCAAAACGCCGTTTCCAAGCCACCGAATGCGAACATGTTGATTTTCCAAATCACATCGGGGGGCGTGACGGCAAGCGCAAACACGATGACGCCGATGCCGAGCGTCGCGATCTGGCTGAAGCGCGAAACGCTCTTATCCCGCACTTCGACGCCTTTCCCTTCGGCATAATGCAGCCACAGGTCCTTGACGATTGCGGAAGAAGAAGCGATCAACAGCGAAGAGACCGTCGAGATGGATGCGGCAATGGGTCCGATAATTGCAATGCCCGCAAGCCACGGCGGCAACGTCTGCGCAATGGCAACGGGGATGATATTGTCAACGCTTCCGCCATACGCAGCAAGATCGTCGGTCAACACACCCGCAGCCAATGTGCCGAGCGCAGTCACACCTATCATCATGGCTCCGATGATAACCGTGCCCCAAATCATGGCCCTATGCAGAGACTTCGTATCCTTGTAGCCCATGCAACGAACGACCGACTGGGGCAGGCAGAACGTCAGCACGCCCACCAGCAGCCACTGCGTGAAATACAGCGAGAGGGGCATGGCACCGCCCGCAAAAGGCTCAAGCAGCTCGGGACGATTCGCCTGGATGGTGCTCATGACATTCTCGTAGCCGCCGCCCGCGCTGAAGATGCCACCAGCAAGCACAGCGATCCCCACCAGCATGGCAATACCGCACAGTGCGTCGGTCACGGCAACGCCGCGAAAACCACCGACCGCCGTGAAGATGATTACGGCCGCACCGAATAAAAACAGGCCCGTCACATACGAATAGCCCGTTACAGCCTCGAACAGCTTCGCGCCACCGACGAACTGAGCGACCATGGTGGCGGCGAAGAACAGCACCAGGATAAACGCCGCAGCAATCGCCAGGGCATTGGACTGGTAACGTTCGCGAATCACGTCAATGACCGTAACGGCGCCAAGCTTACGCGAAACAAGCGCCATCTTCTTTCCCATGATACCGTACAGCAAAAACAGCGTGACAACCTGCACCGTTGCCATGTACACCCAGCCGAAGCCGACATTCCACGCCTGTCCCGGCCCGCCCACGAACGAACTTACCGACCCGTACGTGGCGATAGTGGTCATAGCTAGTACGAAGCCGCCCAGAGCACGGTCACCGATGAAGTATTCTTTGACGAAACCGCCCGCCGACGTAGCACGCGCCCTTCTGCGAACCAGCAAGGCAAGACCCAAGGCCGCAAGAAGAAACACGAGCACGGGCACCAAGCCCGCAAGTCCAATAGCGTTAGTCACAGTTGGCTCCCTCTTCCTCTTCATCAAGATCGAAATCGGCAAAAACGCGCTTTGCCAAAAACACCGCCGCTGCAATGGCGAACACCCACGTACCCACCGTGCCGCCAATAATCCACACAGGCGTGCCGAACACCTTCACGTCAAACCCCGCAAGGCCGAAGCCTGCAACGGCCCAGACCACGATGCAGAGCACGAGCGAAACCACCGTGGCTTTCGCTTCTTTGTTCGCTTGAAGCATTTTCTGACGATAGGTCAGTTCGCCTTTCGACGAGGCCATGACCGCTCCCTTCGTTTTCCAAATCGATTGCTTCTCCTGCGACGCCGAGCCTTAAGTCCTTCTCGCCGCAGGCGTCGTTTCTACAACGCGAAAATTGTATCGACGCGGCGCGGGCGATGCGCCCGCGTCGTCCTGCGAATAGCTCCGTTTTGCGCATTCCCCGAAAGCAACCTCTTTACCTGGGAAAACGTTTGCAGTTCAATAAGGAAAGCTCTATATTTATGCGGGGTTTTGCGGGGTACAGCCAGAAGAGCACCGCAACAGAACCGGCTCGGCAAAACGAGCCCCCACACGCGCATCGCATCAAGAAAGGCTGCCATGCATCTGAAGAAAACAAAGCGCAACGGCCGCATCTACCTTTCCATCGTGCAGAACTACCGCAAAAACGGCACCACCAAAACACGCACGATCGAGACCATCGGGTACGCCGACGCCTACGCCAATGATTACGACGATCCCATCGCGCACTTCGAGGCGCGCGTAGCGGCCATGAACGAAGAACGGCGCGCAAGCCGGTCCGCAATCGAATTCTCTTTTCCGCCCAACTGCACCATCGATGCCAACCACACCGAATCCGCTCGTTGGGGCGTGGCCATCGCGCTGGCCTACCTTGACGCAATCGAGGCAAAACGCGGAATAGAACCCGTCGCACGCAACGAGCAGCGACGGACGACCAGCATAGAAACCGAACCCGAAAAATGCGCGAAGCCCTCGCGCAACGACTCATTTACGGCGCGGCGCACCTTCGAAGTCTTCGCCGTCGAACGCATGCTACATGCCTCGTCCAAACACGAAACCTGGGAACGGCGGGAATCATTTCCGCGCCCGTGCGATTTCTCCATCGACGAAGCTTATCGCGCACTCCCCTTGATCGCCCATGCCGACGAACGCATTGCTCGGTCAATAAGGTCGGCATACGAACGCATCCGTCCGAACCATGCGCCGCTTGAATGCGCGCACGTGGTATTGGGCACCTTCGCTTTCGACGACACCGACGACGTCGATTCGGCCGGCAGCCGCAACGCCGAAGGCCGTATAACCGTATGCCTTGCCATGGTACTAGACGAAGACGGCATGCCCGCCGACTACCGACTGCTCGAAGCAGACCCCGACGAACGCGCCGTACGCTCGTTGGCCGATGACATAAAGAAGAACACGGGAGCACGTCGTATGGTCATGGTGGCAGGGCGATTGTCCCGCGCCGAAGCCATTATGAAAATGCTCGCCGCCCAGGGAGACGGGTTCATCATGCACCGGCCCCTCGAAACCGCCGTCGAGGATATGCGCCATTGGATCGTGGACGATCAAGGCTACACCACAAGCCGCTCGGGCAATTACCGCATCAAGTCGCGTGTACGGACTGCTGCGGTAGAAGCCCTCGACGCATCGGACGGAAAAGAACGTGAGCATATCGCCAAACACGTGCGCGTACGCGACATCGTATTCTGGGGCCGCGATTACGCGTTACGTCGGCAAAACGGCCGAACCGAAGCTGAAACGGCGGCCTTGGACGGATACGCGTGCATTGTGACAAGCGAACTCAACCTCAAAGCCCCTGAGGTCTTTCACCTGTATCGAGAACTCTGGCGCCTGGCCGAACCCTTCCAGGGTCTTGAGTCCGACTTCTCCCCCTCGCCCTACCCCACGCCGCTCGGTGAACATATGCGAGCCCACTTCGCTATTTGCTATGCGGCCTTTTTCGCCATGCGTCTTATGAGAAGCGACCTGCATTGGCGCTACAACGCCGCTCAAGTGGCAGACTCCCTTATTCGAATGGAAGGCGGTTATCTGGCGGAAAACTGGTTTCTGTTCGGATATCGCAGCCCCGTAAGCGACGCCATAGAGCAGGCTGCGGGCGTGGACGCGGCGCAGCGGTTGCGCACGCGGCAAGATATCCGCAAAGGCATAGCACAGGCGCGCGCCCATATTAGGAAAAACCCAAGAGAAAAAAGACTCGCAGAATGGGCCGACAAAACAGGGAAGCCAGACAACTCGTGACCTGTAGTTTTCCATCAGGCTTTCCGCACACAAAAAAACGCCGCACCCTGCAAGGATGCGGCGCTGCTATTCACCTCAAGAGAAGGCAGTCTTAAAGACCCAAAGCCTTCTTCAAGGAAGACACACGGCGGCGAGAAACGGGAATCTTCTCCTCTACACCATTCAGGGTAAGAAGGAGCGTTCCGCCCGTGACGGGCTCGACCTCCTCGACCATGGCCAAATTGACCAGGTAGCCGCGATGAACGCGGAAGAATCCATGGCCGTCGAGGCGCTTTTCGAGCTGAGCCAACGAGACCGTGGAGAAATAACGATCGGAATCGGTTTGCAGGTACGCATAATCATCACGCGCCATAACGTAGCGAATGCTGTCGATGGCGATGAGGATTTTCTTGCCGCCCTTTTCGACCGGAATGCGCTCGGACTGAGTTGCCTTCACGTGCAAGGTTACGTATTCGGCGGCGCGATTGACGGCTTGATGCAGACGATCGATTTCGACAGGCTTTACCAAGTAATCGACAGCATTAACCTTGAAGCCTTCAAGAGCATGCTCGCTATACGCAGTCACGAAGATGACCGCAGGAGGGTTTTTCAAACGCTGCAGAGCATCGGCAAACTGGATGCCCGTGACCTCGGGCATGCTCACGTCGAGAAACAGCACATCGACGGGATAGCTCTGCATTTTTTCGATGGCCTCGCGCACGCTTGCCGCCTCGGCCAAGACTTCAACCCCGCCGACTTCCCCCAAAAGGTAACGCAGCTCGGAGCGAGCGGGGGCTTCGTCGTCTACGATAATTGCATTAAGCAAAACATCCTCCATCACCCTTAGCAAGCAAAAGCCTGCCAAACACTGTTCCTGCATATTAGCCGAAAACATATGCCCCGTGAATAGTTTGGACGGGAATGAGACAGGATAGGCATCATTGGATGGAAAGTTATTGGTTTTATATGATGAAAAAACCGTTTACCGACGTTATTGCGCCGTTCGTTTCACGCGTCCTACCGTCCGCCGAGAGACGGGACGAACGAAAAAGCACCCGCCATGCCAGAAGCAGTCCGCCTTCCGCTCCTGTGCCAAGGAAAGCGGAAGACGGCAAAAAGGCATGTGCGAGTGCTTCTTCGAGCAACGAGCAGCCCGGTTCGCGTTCAGGTGCTAATCATCAAGAAGGGCGTCTTTCAAAAACATCGTGACACATGTGCCATTGCCAGGAAGCGATTCCACCTCCATGCACGACTCGGTGCCGTAATAGCCCGTAAGGCGCTCGCTGATGTTCTTCATGGCTATGCCCAGGCCCTTCGACGCCTCGGGGCTCAAGAGCTTGCGCTGCTGTTCGGCATCCATGCCGATTCCATCGTCCGCGACGGAGATATACACGTCGTCGCCTTCGCTTCGCGCCGTCACCTTAATCGTAAGCTTGCCTTCTTGCGGCATAGCATGACGCACTGCGTTTTCAACCAGAGGCTGCACCATGAACGCAGGAACCATCAGGTCTTCCAGGCCAGGCTCGACCTCTACGTCCATGAAGAGGCGCTCCTCCCCGAAGCGGGCTTATCTCGAACGTGAAATAACGCATGGTCTGGTCCACTTCGCGCATCAGCTCAACCAAATCCTCCGAATTCTCAAGCGTGCGACGATAAAAGATAGCGAACTCCCTCAGAAGCATGCGAGCGCGCTCGGGGTCGGTGCGCACGAGAGAGGCAATGGTATTGATAGTATTGAACAGAAAATGCGGGTTAATCTGGGATTGAAGGGCTTTGAGCTCCATGGTGGTAGCAAGCTTGGTCTGCTGCTCAAGCTCAACGGCGGCAATCTGGGTGGACATAAGCTCGCCAAGGCCCTCCGCCAGGGCCACCTGGGTTTCGGTAATATCGCTCGGATGGCGATAGTAGAATTTCAACGTACCGATGATGGCTTCGCCGCGACGAAGGGGCACGATAATACCCGCGCGCAAATGTTTGACCGAATCGGGAAAGCCTATTTCGCTCGGAGAATGGAGCACGCGAATCTGCCCATCTTCAAGAGTCGCGTGCGTGGCATTCGTGCGGATGGAAGAACCAGCCGCGCTCGACTCTTCCCCCGAACCGGCGTAGCCGAGGATGTGGTCTTTATCCGTGATGGCCACGGCGTGGGCGCCCGTGGCCGGAAGTAGCAGCCTGCACACCTTTTGAGCCGTATCAACGCTCAATCCTTCCTGAAAACACGCCAGCGTTTCGGAAGCAATCTTCAAAATAGTGTCCGACTGACGCGCACGCACGCTGTCGGGATTCAAGTGAAGGTATATCAGAAGCGCCACGCAAACCGTGAACGTCACGCCCGCGAACACGTTCATGTCGCCGAAAGAATCGGGCTTTGCAGTAGCAATCACGATTGCCGCAGCCGACACGGTAGCCGCTGCGAACAAAACCAGGTCAAGCAGCTTCGCGTAATTGCCCTTTACGCCCAAGATGTTCATGAAAACCTCCTTCTAGCCAATGAGGCCAAGTTCGTTTGCCACCAGCACAAGCGCCATGACAAGAAGAAAACCGGCGAAAACGAAACGCAACGTACGCTCGGGGACCTTTTTCACCATGCTCGCTCCCACGAAAGCGCCGGGGATACTTCCTGCCGCCATTGCGATGCCAAGCAGAAAATGAATATTACCAAGGAAGGCCTGCTCGATGGTTCCGGGAACCGAAAGTATGCATACGGCAATCAGGGACGTTCCCGATGCCAAGCGCATCGGGATGGAAAGCAAGGTCATGAAAAGCGGCACCATGATGAAGCCTCCGCCCACACCAACGTAGCCGCTCAGAAGACCGGCAACGACGCCAATGAGCGCAACCTTCGCGCAATATGCAGGCGTAAGCTTAATGGAGGGAAAGCCCTCTTGCCGGCCCTGCGTTTCGGGGACTTCTTTCTTTTTTTCTTGTTCTCCTTTTTTGGGAGCCGCCAAGGCTTTTCGGAACATAGTGATAGAAGAATACGCAACAACCGGGCCGTTGCCCCCATGATGGCCCACCCCGGAGACTTCGTTGCCGCCCATACTCCAACAGGGGAAAGGCAGGCTCCGGCCAGTCCGCACAGCAAGCCGACGCGGGGCAGGCTCGTTTTGTTGCGAGCATGCTTCACCAGCCCCGATACGGACGTGGGAATGATGGTGAACAACGATGTAGCCGTAGCCTGAATGGGGTCAAGGCCGAATGCCAGCCGGAAAAGCGGAACCATGATGGTGCCGCCGCCGATACCCAAAAGCCCCGAAAGAAGACCAACGACGATGCCGACGAGCGCAGCGATGATGAACGTGGCCATGCGCTACTCACCTGCGCCAAGGTTCAGACGAATCTCTGTCGTTTCCCCTGGGCTGATGCTTCCTGCATCATGGCGCATCTGCTCCATGCGCTGCTGCTCCTGGTTGCTCGATTGAACCAGAATGCCCTGCATGATCACGTCGTTTTCGAAGCGAGACATGATGGCCGGCCATTTAAATTGGAATTCGAAATACTTCGAGCAGTGGGTTTCGGCGTATTTCGCCGCCTCGCCCGTTGCCGATTTGGCCGCCTGTCTGTAGCCCCGGCCATCCGGTCGCCCGATAGAGCGCAGCAACGCCGTGCGCCTGATTCGCTTCGTTATGTTCGACTCCAAAACGTCCCGGATACGGCTGAAGCGACTGCGGCTTGATCGCAAAAGGTCGATCTGCGTGCGTGCATATTCGATTTTGCGATACTCGTAGAGCCAACGGAAGATGTCCTGGCGAAAACGCAGCCCTTCACGCGGCGTTGCGGGAGGAAGGTGGCGCATCACCCATTGGTTGTCGAACCAGATATCGCTACCGTACATGCGAAGGTCGAGCATGTAGTCGAGGTCTTCGCCGCGAGCGACCCAGGGGTCGAAAGATACGCGTCGAAACGCCTCTTTATGCAAAGCAAGGCAGCCGCCGCAAACGTGGTTCGAGCGGGAAAGACGCGGACCCGCCATAGCCTTGGTGATCCAAGCGTTGAAAGCCTTGCCCTGCTGCCAGAAATGGTCGTACCACTTCGTTGGCTTATTGGAAAGGAAGCTGCCCTCCTCGTTGAGGTAATACCCCGTCTTTGCCAGGATGGGCACGCCTCGACGAGTCAGCTTCCCAAGGCCGTACATGGCCTTCTCGAGAAACGCCTCGTCCTCCACCACGGAATCATCGTCGAGAAAGACAGCGGCGTCGAAATCGAGCATGTTCGCAACCAAAAGGCCAAGATTTCTTACCGCGCCATAACCAGAAAGCCCTATCTCGTTGCGGACGGGAACGCCCAACTGCTCCATACGCTGCCTGATCAGCGCCAGCTCAGGAGCGCCGACAACCGTAATGCTCAGGTCGGAAAAATACTCAGCGATCGACCTTGCCTTGCTTGCCGCCTGGTTCTCAATGGAAGGCTCGGCCGCGACAAGAATGACGATATGACCCAAGCCTCGTACTTTCCTCAACGAGTCAAGGCAGCGAGGGAGCTCCCCTTGCGACGAAAGGGACGTAGTATGGTCGTAGGTCGAAGTGACCTGACCCACTTCGGCATGACGGCGCGCCGAGATAAAGACAGGAATCAAAATGACAGGGTTCATACGCTTCCTTCTATAACGGGTATCCGGCGCAGCGAACGCGTTCTTGGACGCCCTCTGACATTGCCTTCCCATTCTACCCCTTCGGCCATCATCGACCTAAAAAACCGTCGAACAGACGAAGAACGCACTGCCTTGCGCGGCAACCGTTTGCCCGCAAATTAGCCCATGCGGCCGCTCGATGCCTGAAATTCACGGCACCCGGAAAAGCCATGGTTCGAAGGCCTTCGACGGCTTCGGACATAAAAAACCCGCGCCGTTGGGGAGCGCGGGCAAAATCAAGGACTATTTTCGGACCCGTCAAAGGGCGCAGCCTTCGAGAAGGCGCCGACCCGTCAAGAGACAGAGTCTTTGAAAAGAGGCTCAACCTATCGGGAAGCAGATTCCTAGGAAAGATGCTTGAGAATGTTCGCCTTGCCAAGAGCCTTCAGAAGCGGCATGCCCAGGGCATAGACCACGACCGCCTCACCTATGCCCGTGGCGACAAGGCCGAACAGATACATGGGAATATATGCGCCGTCCAGGCTAATCGTCGTGAAGGGAATGGTGTAGAAGCCCAGGCCCTGCAGGAGGATTGGGAGGTAGGCGGGGACGATGACGGCGTTGGCAATCACCGGACCCAGCAGCGCAATTGCCGGACGCGAGGCGAATTTGCGGCACCACAACGCCCCGACCAACGTAGCGAGCGAGCCGAACACCACGTCGAGCAAGCCGAGCGCGCCCGTGCCTGCAATAACCATGTTGGCAACATTCGCCACGATGCATCCGATGGTAAGTCCTGGAACGGCGGCGGGGGTCAAGACCGCAAGAACGACAAGTGCCTCAGAAATGCGGAACTGAACCGGCCCCCATGCAAGACCTTGCAAGAGCACGAGTGCAGCGAGCGTGCACGCCGCATACACGGCAGCAATCATGCCCGCCTCAGCAACGTAAGACGTGCGCGCCGAAGACGCGCCTTTAACGGCAGCTTTTTCCATGTGATTCTCCTTTGTTCCGCGCGCGGAAAAACCGCACGGGCTATGGGCAACGAATAAGCAAGCGAAGCGCAGGGCCCAACGATGCACCTCGCGAATGCGCAGTATAGCAGATGACGCGCTTCAAAGGAGAAAAGCAAACGACCCCGAGCATTCAGCTTCGGGGTCGTTTTCAAACGTTTCGATAAGCGCTATTTCGCCTGATCGGCTTTTTTCGCCGCTTCGCGCTCAGCCTTCAGCTGGGCAATGGGCTTGGAAGCATCCTCGCGCTCTTTCGCTTTCGCCGCCTCTTCCTCGGCCTGTTTCTGAGCCTCTTCGGTGGAAACCTGCGGATCTTCTTCCTTCTTGCCGAAGAAGCGCTTCGAACGCGCCTTCTTCTTTTCTTCTCGAGCCGCTTCCTTCTCGGCAGCACGCTGGTTATTCGCGTTGGTGACGAGGTGCTCTTTCACCTGCTTCGGGTGCTTCTTCATCATTTCCATCTGGTATTCGCGACGAACCTTACGAATCTTGGAGAAATCAAGCCAGACGGCCGCGATGATGAAGGCGTAGGCGGGAATGATGCAGCCCCACGAAACCCAAATCACACCGGGGAACAGGTTAGGCAAGACCATACCGAGCACCGTCAAAACAATAGCGGCAATCAGGCAGAACCACCAGATGCGGCGCAGTTTTTTATAGCGCTCGGTGGGAGGGTTGTAGAACATGCGGTCGAGCTCGGCCTGTTTTGCGCGCTGCTGCTTCTTGATGGCCTTCTTCTCCTGAGGGGTGTGGCCGCTCGGCTTGATGTAGACGCTCGCGGCGGCTTTGCTCTTGGGCTTTGCGGACGCAGCGGACTTTTTGGTTTGGCCCTTGACCTCGCTTTGATAGCGGTCGTTCATCGGATTACGTTGAGACACTTGGATTCGTCCTTTCCAGGCGCTTAAGCGCATTTTTTTCGTAACAAGGAATAATGCCAAAGCAAGCGGCGCATCGCAAGTCTTAAGACCCGCCGTTTAGCCGCTGTAACCTGCAACAACCGCGCATATCGCAGGCCTTTGCGCGCCACGCAGGCGAATCGCCGCAATACGAGCTGCCCTCAAGCCGCAGAGAGATGCGGTTCGCGCGCTACCTGCGGCCTTTTTGCCTATGGCCCTGCCCCTTGCCTTTCTGCTCCTTCTCCTTCTGCGCCTTGATGCGCTCAAAGTCGTACAAAGGAATATGGATAGTGAAACAGGCGCCTTCGCCCTTCTTGCCCTCGACCTGAATCCAGCCTCCATGACGATCGACGATCTCTTTGACGACAGCCAGGCCGACGCCAAGACCGCCGCTTTGACGTTGGCGGCTTTCCTCAGCACGCCAGAATCGGTTGAAGACCATTTTGCATTCCTCGGGCGAAAGGCCGATGCCCGTATCCTTCACCGAAATGGAGGCCATGATGTCGCCCTTGCGGACCTTGACCGTAATCTTTCCAGGAGCAGGTGTGTAGCGCACCGCATTCGAGATGAGGTTGGCCGTGGCCTGCCTGAGCATATCGCGATCGCCATACACCATGACCTCGTCTTCGGCGTCGAACTCGAGAGTAAGACCGGCATCGTTGACGAACGCCTCGTGGGAGAGAGCCAAGGGCCTGATGAGCTCACCGACGTTGATGACCTCTTCGTTCATGGGAGTAGAGCGGCTCTCAAGGCGCGAAAGGCGCAGAAGAGCATCAACCAGCCTCCCCAGCCTCCTCACTTCGAGGTTGATAGTGCCGAGGCGTTCCTCGTCCGGCTCGAACACGCCGTCGACGATGGCCTCGACCGTGGACTGGATCGCCATAAGCGGCGTGCGCAATTCATGGGCCACATCCATCGAGCCTGCGCTCGAGCTGCTGATTCTTCTCGACGCTTTCCGCCATGGCGTCGAACGTCTTTCCCAATTCGGCGATTTCGTCATCGCCTTCGAGATTCGTGCGCGCCGACAGGTCTCCTTCTTTGATGGCCGCAGCAGTACGCGTCATGCGGTTGATGGGATCCACCAGACCGCGCGCGAACAAGAAGCCTATGCACGACGCAAGCAAAACCGAAAGTACGGCAGCGAAGGCCATGGCCTGGTAACTCTGGTTTCTGAACGTCTGGTCGGCTTTCGAAAGAAGAACCTCCGAGCCGTAAACCCACATATGGACCGATCCGACAACCTTGCCGTTGCTCAAGACGATAGACGACGCGGCCATTTTGTCGTTGCCGTTCGGGGCGAAGGATTCTTCGTTAAGAATATTGGGGCCAAAACCGTCAGATGACCCGCTATTAGGAAGGGACGAGTCGTAGACAACCTGGCCCGTCTGCATGCTTGAAACCTGAATGCCCATGCCAGGCTGCAGCGCATGCGCCGACTGAGCAGGCTGGACATCGTCAATCCCTATTGCCGGATACGTTCCTCCCCCCGCTTCGCGGATTTCCTCGATAGCGGTTTCGTGATTCGCTTCGTAGAGGCTCGCAACGCTTTTCGCCGTCGCATCCGCAAGCTCTTGAACGTTCTCTCTCGTATACGCCTGGAAATGCTGCTCCCATACATACGAAAGCACGCCCATGGCCACGACAACGGTCATCATGGCCACGAGCGCGAATGTGCACGTGACACGTGTTGTGTACGAACACTCGAAGATTCTGTCACGAACGCGCGCGAACGCGCCCTTATGCTCTTTGCTGGGTTTCTCGGACGAAGACACCATGGCGCAGACGCCACCTCCTCGCGATATGCGGCATCATCAAACAAGGCCCGGCCCAAAGAGCCGGGCCTTGCCGTGCCCAATTCTAATATGGAATTATCCCTGCTGCTTCGTGGGGTCTTCGAAGCGATATCCGACGCCGTGAACCGTGTGCAGCCATTTCGGATTGCGAGGGTTGTCACCGATCTTGGCACGCAGATTCTTAACGTGAGAGTCGATGGTGCGCTCATAGCCCTCGAAGTCATAGCCGAGGACCTTCTCCACAAGCTCCATGCGCGTATACACATGGCCGGGATAGCGGGACAACGTGGTGAGCAGCTTGAATTCGCTCGCGGTAAGATCGACCTCTTCGCCGTTGACCAGGACTGTGTGGCCGGAAACGTCGATGGTCAGCTCGCCGAATTCAAGCACTTCGCGCTGAGGTTCGGAATCCACATGAGCGCGGCGCAGAAGAGCGCGCACGCGCGCAACCAGCTCGCGCGGAGAAAACGGCTTGACGAGGTAGTCGTCGGCACCGAGCTCGAGGCCGATGATACGGTCTCCCACATCGCCCTTCGCAGTCAGCATAATGATGGGTACGTCGGAGTTGTCGCGAATCGCACGGCATACGTTCTCGCCCGGAACGCGCGGAAGCATGAGGTCCAAAACGACCAGGTCGAAATGATGCCTACCGAATTCTTCCAAGGCTTCCTGACCGTCGCCGACGGCGGTAACCCAATAATTGTCACGCTCAAGAAAGCCAGCGACAGCGTCGCGAATGGCCTTTTCGTCTTCTACAAGTAGGATGCGGCGAGTTTCATTACTCATAATTAGCACTCCTCATACAGTCTCGGGGGCGTCCCTTGGCTTTTGTCTTAGACTTCGCCAAGCCCGGTTTGCGTTTATTGTAACGATTCGCAATGCCATGCACGCTTCCTGGTAACAAAATGACACAATAAGCGTCTATGGCTGAAAGAAAACCAACACCACGACGTACGCCCTCCACGCGCTCTCCTCATGTAAGGACGGCGCGCCCCGTCGGAGGCTCCTCGCCCTCGCGCGCACGCAGGGCTTCTGTCGGCATTTCCTCAAGCAGGGCGTCGAGGCATACCGCAGGCGGGCGGGGCGGACGCGTTCGAGACACGCGTCCCGCAAGCATAGGCCTCGGCCCGTTGGCGAAAGGCGCCTCGAGCGCAGCTTTCAAAGCCAGCCACGCCGCAACCGCGCGCGCAGCCAATGCCTCGCGTCCGAAAATGAGGCAGGCGCCAAACGCCCTCAACGAACAAGTCCGCATTCCCCTGCCCGAAGGCAAGCACACCA
>JBKTHK010000008.1:0-41987 GCA_047240885.1 Slackia sp.
GCGCTGGCAGTTGTCATGGACGGTCTGACCGAAAATCTGAGCGGGCTTGTTTTCCGCATTGAGCTCGGGGAGCTTGTTGAGCAGAAGAACCTCGACGAGAATGGCGCACAGCCATTCGGGGTTCGGGGGGCAGCCGGGAACATTGATGACCGGGGTCTCGATGCCCTGCGCCTTCAAAAACTGCTGGACGCCCTGAGCGTTCGAGGGGTTGGGATGAGCCGCCATCCAGCCGCCATTGACTGCGCAAGAGCCGAGGGCGACGACTGCGTTTGCCTTCTCGGCCGCCTCGATCAAATGCTCATTGCCCGTCTTGCCAGCAATGCGAAGCGCATTGCCGTCCCAGCCGTTAAGAACAGCGCCCTCGTAGATGAGGATGTAGTTCCCGCTGCGATGGTCTGCTCTTTGGCCTCCGATGGACCAGCCGGCAGCGGCGCTCAGCGTTTCGCTGTAGTTCAGCGAAATCATCTCGAGCATAATGCTGGTCGGATCAGAGCGTCGATCTGAGCAAAAGCCTCCCGTGCAACCAGTGCAGGATGCGCCCTCGATCCAGATGACCGGATACAGGTCGCCCTGGCTTGCTCCGATGACGGACTCCTCAAGAGCCTGAGCAACGCGGGGAGCGGCGGCTTCACCCAAGCCGACCATGACCGCGAGCGTGCCACACAGTTTCATGAAGCTACGACGCGAAACTCCGCGCGATTCGAGCATGCCCTGAAACTCTGGGACAGTGGCCTTGTTGTCCATACATACACCTCCTATAGATGCTTTCCGAAATACCGACGTGACGCATTATCCTAGAATTGATGCTCATCTAGCAGCTAAAATCAATATTTATGCAAAAATGCCGAATAACGGCGAAAAAATGTTACGAATGTCATCACAGGTAGCAACTCCGTATTATTTGGTGTTAATTTCGTAACACTTACCAGGTAAAACGGCCTATTACCTGGGATTTTAATACAATAAGCATTACATATAGGAAGTGGGTAATTGATAAATACTCTCTAAATAATGCGTGGTACCCTAAAAAAGGTGATACACAAAAATGCATAGATGAGATGTTCATACAAAAATGGGCCGGAACCGGCCCATTTTCAAGCAAGGCGCCGCGCGCATGCGGCGCGCGGCGCTGGATCCATCTCTCGGATTGCGGCCGCCCGTCTTGCGCCCGGCAGCCTCCTAGTAATTTTCCGCACGGATTTCGAAGTGCGCGCGCGGGTGATTGCAGACCGGACAGACTTCGGGAGCTTCGGCGCCGATATGGATATGCCCGCAGTTGTTGCATTTCCATGCGTGAATCTCGCCGCGCTTGAAAACCTCTCCGGCATTGATACGCTCGATCAGCTTGCGATAGCGAGCCTCGTGCTCCTTTTCGACATTGGCGACACCTTCGAAAAGACGGGCAAGCTCGTCGAAGCCTTCGTCGCGGGCCGTCTTGGCGAATTCCGCGTACATGTCGGTCCATTCGTAGTTCTCGCCCGACGCCGCATCGGCGAGGTTATCGAGCGTCGTGGGAATGGAGCCGCCGTGCAAAGCCTTGAACCACAGCTTGGCATGCTCGGATTCGTTCTTCGCCGTTTCGGCGAAGATGTTCTGAATCTGGACGTAACCGTCCTTTTTCGCCTGAGATGCGTAATACAGGTACTTCGTATGGGCCTGAGACTCCCCCGCAAACGCAGCCATCAGATTCTTCTCGGTCTGAGTTCCTTGAGCATCCATGTCTCCTTCTTCGGGATGCCCCGAATACGTAGCCGCCCCCGCAAGACAAAACATCGCTTTGCCGCAGCGAAGACACGGCCGTTCGCCGCCCTTTGGACGAATATTTCATTCAGCATAGACCCTCTCGGAGCAAATGGGCGTCAGACTGAAAAACGATACATAAAGCACATCGCAGGCAAAAGGCAGAGGTTCGCAAAACCGCTCGCAAACAGAAGACTTCAAACACCGACGCGGTCGAAGTGCTGCCGCGCAAGCGCAGGCGTCAGCTCTCCATCCGCCGTCTGCAAAAGAGAAAAATCCCTCTTTGGAAAGCGCCGCCAGAATAGAATCGAGCTCCTCACCCGACACGCAATCCCTTCCCGCGGCAAGCTCAGCGGCGTTAAGCGAGCGATGAATCTCAGCCGTTGAAAGACCGGGGCGGGCCATAACCTCGCGCAGGACCCAGGCGCGTTTTTGCCGGCGCGAGCCCTCGAATGCGCTCTGCCGCGTATATGCCGCCGCTTTACGCGAAGGATTCGCGTGAGTCTTCTTCAGATGGGCGCCCACATCGAGCAGCGCATAGTACCACCCGCGGACGTCCTCGTCGGGACACGCCCGCTCGACCAGGGGACGAAGCTCCTTGTCGGTCACGCGCTCCGATTCTGGGAAAAACTCGTGGATGAACACGGCGCGCACGTTCGTCTCTATATAACGCATGGAACATCGGCAGAAAATGCCGTGATCCCCGCCGCCGTGGCATCGCCTATCCCCGGCAGGGCGCGCAACGCCTCGACACCCGTCGGAAGCGCTCCGCCGTATTCGGCCGAGCAGATATCGGCCGCCCGCTTCAAAGCGAGAGCGCGGCGGTTGTACCCCATGCCCTGCCATTCGTCCACCACATCGACCACGGCGGCGGCCGAAAGGGCATCGACGGAAGGAAAACGCTTCATAAATCGCTCCCAGCGCGACAAAACGCGCGCGACCTGCGTCTGTTGGAGCATCACCTCGAAATCCAGATGGCATATGGATCGCGTGTGTTGCGCCAAGGCAGTCCCTATACAAGCGCACCCCCTCTTCGCGGACACGTCCGACGAAAGCGGCAATGGCCTCATCGGATACGCCAGCGGCTTCAGGCTCACAAGGCTGGGAGCCGTTTGCGGAACCTGCGGCGACTTCGCTTCTCGCGCTAGCCAACGGCCCCATCGCCTTCAAAGAGGCTTTCAAGTGTGATGCCGTCGAAATATTCACGCATGATGGAATCCGCGCGCTTCCAAACGCCGCGGAATTCGCATTCGCCACAGCGTTCGCAGAACCCCGGATCAACGGCGCAGGGAGACATATGGATGGGACCCTGCACCGCCTCGAGCACTTCCAAAAGCGTGGTGTTGGACGGGTTGCAGGCAAGCGTCAGGCCTCCCTTTGCCCCTCGCACCGTCTTAAGCAGACCCGCATGAACGAGGTCATGCTGGATGCTGCGAGCAAATGCGTACGGTATGTTCTCCTTTTCCGCCACTTCGGAGACGGAAACGTACTCGTCTTTGCTCTCATACGCCGCGCGGATAATGCGGCAGGCATAGTCTGTTCGGCGGGTAAGTTCCATGCTAAGCCTCGTTTCCTTCCTCCAGCGACTCTTGCGTGCTGTCACGTTCGAAAATGTCTTCCAGAAGGTCATCGAGACCGCTCTTGAAGTCCGTAACAACTGCTTCCTCGAGGAAACGATACTCCTCCGACTCGAGCGGCTGGAAGTTGGCGACGTGCTCGAACATCATGCTTTGGGACACGGGGACGTAACGACGCGCCTTCAAGCTCTGACGGTACGCATCCTCGACCGCCTCTCGCCCGGCTGCGACGATGTCGAAGCGGGAGAGGTTGCGAGAAAAGCGCGTGAGGCGGGAAAGGTCAAGCTCGCGTACCGAGGGATGATCATGGGCAATGGCATTCCAGATCTGGCGACGCTCGAGTTCGTCGGGAAGATAGATGTCCACAATGTTCATAGGCTCCATGAGGTCATAGAGAAATCCCTGATCAGAAGATTCTCCCGACATGGAGGCAAGCACGTAGATATCCGGATTGCCGACAGCCGATGCTATCAGGGTAAACGCTTCACGCGCCGCACGCGACATGCTCGCGAGCATGATATTCTCGCCTTCGACCGCGGAGGCGGCTTCCATCAGAGGAGCGCCCCAAAGGTCGTAGTCCTCAAGGATGAGAACGCTCGGTGCATCAAGGGAGAGCTTGTTCGGCCCCATGCGCATGGGGCGGTCGGCGGCGGTGGTGACGCACAATACCGGCATGCCCTGAGGACCCGGCTGCATCTGGACGCGCAGGACGGGAAGATTCAATTCGCCCGCGACAGCCGCCATGAACATGCTCGCATCCTCGCGCGAAGACGTGCGAAAAACGATGCTTCCCGCGGCCGAAAGACCATCTATGCCGTGCCGCTCTCGCAGCGTGTCAACGAGCAGACGGTATTCTTCGTCCTGCTTCACGCCGATGCCGAATGCGCGCATGTCGTCTATGACCGCATCGAAGCCGACCAAGTCGTCGAAAAGAAGCGGATAGGCGGACTTCAGACGAGGGGGCTCTTCGCCCGAACGCTCGCCGGCCGATGTGCCCGCGGATGAAGCCGCATCGGGTGAAACAGATGCGGGGCTTGCGGAGGAAGATTCCGAAAACAGCGGCTGCGCGGCACCGTCGGAATGGACCGGCGAATCTGAAGCCTCGTCCTGCACGGCAGTCTGCTGAGCGTGCGAGGGGGCGCCGTCGTGCGACGCATCGAGACGCAAGGCGTCGGCAGGGCCGGGTCCTGAATGCACGCGGACAGACGTGGCGATGGGGGTGATGCCCGAGATATGAGCGGTCGCCCCTATTTCTTCGGAGATCATGTCAGCCATGCCCTCGAGGTCGGCACGCGCGATTCCAAGCTCGGAAAGCTTGTCAAGCGCCATGCTCTGACGGTCGCGGGCGCATGATTCGACCTCTTCGGAAGACAGATGTGCCTCGAGCTTGTCGAAGATGTATTCGGCGATGGAACGCTCTCTCAGCTCCGAGGCAACGCGCCAGGCCTCTTTAAGGGCCGAAACCGCCTCCATATCGGGCAAGGAGCTTTTTCCGCATGCCTCTTCGTAGGCGGAAAGATACAGATGCATCGCGAGCACGCGATCGCCCGACGTGTACGCCTCGCGCGCCGCCTTCATGTAGCCGTCATGATTACGTCGGGGCGAATCCCCTTCATGATATTGGTCGGCGATGTTCGCTTCGTTGTCGTTTGGTCCGAGCATGCGCCCACCTCCTTTGCGTTCCTTCGCAGCATTGCCCGCCCCAGACGCCGAGAAACGGCCAAATGTCTGGCGGACGGTATCATTTTTCACTTGAAGTGTACCCAGAGCTCGCCAAACGCGCAAACGGCAACGGGCATTTGAAGCCCAGTCGCGTTATTTCTCCACAGGAAAACTTCGCCAGGCGAACCAGGAGACGGGTTCGCAACGTGCAATGTCATTTTCCCTCGGAGCAGCTCCAGTCGAGAACGGTCCACTCGCGCCGGCGCGCTTCCCTGGCCAAGGGATTGTCAGGACACACCGCGAAACCGCGGCGCGCCGCTTTGAGCATAGGCGAATCGGAATGATGATCGCCGTAGGCCTCGACAAGCTCCCAATTTCCCTTGCCGTAGCGAGCGTCCGCGTACGAGCGGATCGCACGGACCTTCTCATCGCCCTCTATGCACGACCCTTCGACGCGCGTGGTACCTCCTTCGGCGTCAACGCGCATCTCGGTGCACAGACAGCCGTCGCCGGGTGGAAACTAAGGCGCGACGGACAATCGGCCCGAACGTCGCCGACACGCATCAACACCTCCACGCCTTCTTCGTGCAGACGGTTCATGACCTCGTCGGCCTGGGGGCGGAAGCGACCCTGCGCCTCGATTTCCTATCGTAGAAATCGGAGAGGAACGCGTCTACGCTCTCCGGGATTGACCCTCGAAGGCCGTGAACACGAGTCCGCGCACCCATGCTTCGCTTTGGGGAAGACGAAGCTTGTATGCCGCCGCCCACGCAAGGACCTTCGAGATGACGCGTTTGCGAAGCATGCCCTGGCTGCGCAGGAAGCGGACAAGAATGACCGGGGAGTTTCCCCTGATCGATGTTCCATCGAAATCAAAAGCCGCAATCTTATGCTTGGCTTGCTCGGACATAGCTCGCCAGCCCCCTATCCCCTTGCGTAATCGGCGTTATTGCGCATCGGCGTTATTGCGCGCAAATTGGGAATTATACAGGTCTGCGTAGAAGCCGCCAAGAGCAAGAAGCTCCTCGTGGGTGCCTTGTTCCACAATATCGCCTTCGTGCATAACCAAAATCAAGTCCGCATTGCGAATGGTGGACAGGCGGTGCGCTATAACGAATGCAGTCCGTCCGCGCATAAGGTTGTCCATAGCCATCTGGATGCGTTTCTCCGTTCGCGTATCCACGGAGCTCGTCGCTTCGTCGAGTATGAGCATCTTTCTGTCAGAGAGAATCGCGCGGGCAATGGTGATTAACTGCCTTTGACCCTGACTCACATTGCTCGCGTCCTCGTTGATGACCATGTCGTAGCCGCCCGGAAGCGTGCGAATGAAATGGTCAGCGAAGGCCGCGCGCGCCGCCTGCTCGACCTCCTCATCACTTGCGTCAAGCCTGCCATAGCGAATGTTTTCTCTGATGGTTCCGCTGAAAAGCCACGCATCCTGCAAGACCATGCCGAACTGCCTTCGGAGCTCTCCGCGGTCACAGTCACGAATGTCGCGGCCGTCGATGCGAATAGCGCCCTCGTCGACATCATAGAAACGCATGAGGAGCTTGACCATGGTCGTCTTGCCGGCGCCGGTAGGTCCGACAAGCGCCACCGTCTGACCGCTTTTCACTTCGGCGGAAAAATCGCGGATGATGCGGGCGTCGGCATCGTAGCCTAATCCCACATGGTCGAACGTGACGTTTCCCTCGACATGGGCGAGACTTTCCGTGGCCTTTCCGTCTTCCACCTCGGGGGCGTCGAGGAATTCGAAGACGCGCTCGGCCGATGCCGCCATCTGCTGCAGCACGTTCGATACCTGGGCAAGCTGCGTGATAGGCTGGGTGAAATTCTTCACGTACTGAATGAACGCCTGGATATCGCCCACGGTGATGACGCCGCGCATGGCGAAGGCGGCACCGGCGATGGCCACCGCCACGTATCCCAGATTGCTCACGAAGTTCATCGCGGGCATCATCATTCCCGAAAGAAACTGCGATTTCCACGCGGATTCGTACAGGCGGTCGTTCGTTTCCTTAAAGCGCTCGAGGGCGACATCCTCCCGGTTGAACGCCCGAACGACGGCGTGTCCCGAAAACGTCTCCTCCACCTGGGCGTTGATCATTCCGAGGTTTTTCTGCTGAGCCCTGAAGTACTTCTGACTACGGCTTACCACCGCCTTGACCAGCACGCCCGAAACGGGAATGACCGTCAAGGCGATAAGCGTCATAGGCACGTTGATCGAAAGCATCATGACCAAAACGCCCACGATGGTCGTCGCGCTCGTGATGAGCTGCGTGATACCCTGGTTCAGGCTCTGCCCGAGCATGTCGACGTCGTTCGTGATACGCGAAAGGACGTCACCCGTGCTCGTTTTCTCGAAATACCCCATAGGCATGCGGGAGATTTTCTCCGCGATACGGCGCCGAAGCGTGTAGCAGGTTTTCTGGGAGACGCTTGTCATCGTCCAACCCTGCACGAAAGAGCACAGCGCCGACACGCCGTAAAGCGCAAGAGTCGTGAGCAGGATGGTCCCAACGGCGTTGAAGTCTATGCCTCCCGTGCCGGCGATCTTCGCGGATATACCCTCGTAAAGCTCGGTGGTAGCTGTAGAAAGCACCTTGGGGCCCACGATATTGAAGACGGTAGAGCCGATGGCGAAGACAAACACGACGGCGATGGCCGCCTTGAAACCGCCCATGAGCTTAATCAGTTTGAGCATGGAGCCCTTGAAGTCGGCGGCCTTCTCCCCCGGCATCATGCCGTGATGGCCGTGTCCGTGTCCGCCGCGAGGCCCTCCCATGCGTTGCGCCCGAGTATTGCCGCTCATCGTGAATCCCCTCCTTTCAGTTCTTCCTCCGAAAGCTGCGACAGGGCGATCTCTTGTTAGGTTTCGCACTATGCCATGAGCTCTTCGTGAGTGCCGCATCCAACCATGCAGCCGTTTTCGAGCACCACGATGCGGTCGGCCGAAAGCACCGTAGCGATGCGCTGCGCCACGACGATCACGGTCTTTGACCCAAGATGCTTGGCCAGGCCTTCCCTCAAGCGGGCATCCGTCTTATAGTCGAGCGCCGAAAAGCTGTCGTCGAAGAGGAGTACGCGGGCGTCGCAGGCAAGCGCACGGGCAATGGAGAGACGCTGCCTCTGACCGCCCGACACGTTCGACCCTCCTTGGGAAACCTCCGCCTCGAGCCCTTCGGGGCGGCTTTCCACGAACTCGCTCGCCTGGGCGATATCGCACGCCAAGGCGACCTGCTCCGCATCCATGGATTCGTCGGCGTAGGCGACATTGCTCCGGACGGTTCCGGAGAAAAGAAACGCCTTCTGCGGCACGTAGCCGAGCTGCGCTCGCAGGTCGCGCTGCGCGGGCACGTCCACGCCGTCTAGCAGGACAGCGCCCGACGTCACGTCGTAAAAGCGCTCGATGAGTTTGATGACTGTGGACTTGCCCGACCCCGTCGAGCCTACGATCGCCGTCGTCTTCCTGGCTCGGCCACGAAGCTCACGTTCTTCAGCACGGGCTCGCTGCCTTTGTCGTAGGCGAACGTGACGCTCGCGAAACTCAATCCGCGCACCTTTGATCCGCCAGCTTTGCCGCAACAGCATCGTCAGGGTCGCCGATCGAAACGGGCATTTCAAGAACTTCGTTCACGCGCTGGGCGGCCACGTCGGGCGGGGGAAGCATGACCGAGACCATCCCCATCATCAAAAACGACATGATGATAACCATAGAGTACGTGATGAACGCGATCATGTCGCCCGTCTGGATGGCGCCGCTGTCGATGGAGAATCCGCCTACCCACACGATCAGGACCGAGACGGCGTTCATAACCAGCATCATCATGGGCATCATGAACGTCATGGCCCTGTTCGTGAACAGCTGGGTCTTCATCAGCGCGACGTTCGCCTCGTCAAAGCGGTCTTCCTCGAACGACTGCCTTCCAAACGCACGGATGACGGAAATGCCGTTGAGCATCTCGCGCGACACAAGGTTCACCCGGTCGATGAGTTCTGCAT
Source organism: Slackia sp. (assembly GCA_047240885.1). GTDB lineage: Bacteria > Actinomycetota > Coriobacteriia > Coriobacteriales > Eggerthellaceae > Slackia. The sequence continues at coordinate 8,982 of JBKTHK010000008.1, forward strand.
GATCTTGAACTTCGGCATGGCGACCGCCATGAGAATGAATATGACCACGAAAATGGCGGCCACAGCCAAAGCGATGATCCAGCTCATGGAGAAGTTCGTGCTCGATACCATGAACATGCCGCCCACGGCGAGGATGGGCGCATAGAGGACCATACGCAGCAAGACCACGAGAACCATCTGTATCTGCTGGATGTCGTTGGTTCCTCGCGTAATGAGGGATGCGGCGGAAAACGCCTGAACCTCCGCGTCCGAAAAGGCAAGAACCCGAGCGAACAGACGCTCCCTCAGCCCGCGAGCAACCTTCGCCGCCGTACGCGAGGCGAGAAACCCCACCGCGATGGAGGCGAGCATCATGACGGCCGCCACGCCGAGCATCTTCGCCCCGATCGAGAACAGATACGACATCTGCAAAGACCCCATGTCGTAGCCCAGCTTTTCGTATTCCGCCTTCGCGGCCGCGATGGCCTGCTGCTCGATGATGGAGTCGTCAATGCCCGCAAGAGCCGATTCGGCCTGAGCAACGAGAGCCGAGACTTCTTCCTTGGAAACGGCATTTGCCCCTGGTATGCGTCGGCAGGGCGTCGAAATCGTAAGAACCATCGCCTTGCGCATCCGAGACGCGCTGCTTGCCGACAGATGCATCTTCACCCTCGACGGAGCCGTCGCGTTGTTGCGCGCTTTCGCTTCGTGCGAAATGCACTTCCGCAAACGGCTTGGCCAAAGCCTCGTCAAGCTCGTCCCGATTGTCCAGCCCCTTCTTGTTGATGGCGTACGAGCCGTCCGACACCTCGTCGTAGGAAGAACGTATGATGCCCTCTTCGTCAGGCGAAGCGAGCATGCATACGGCTTCGAACGTGTCCGCGGTGAACTCGGACGGGGACGGACGGTCAATTCCTCCCTGCTGAATGCCCACGTCCACCAAGTCAGAGGTGTAGCGCGGAAGCGAGAGATCGGCAAACGCCTGAACAACGAGAAGCGCGATGATAAGGACGAGCGCTCCGATATGGCCTTTGAGGTAGCGGATTATGCGCATGGATTTCCTTCTTTGCGGTCGCATCGTTTCAGCGATGGATTCTGCTCGAGGAACTCGAGCATGAGGCGAAGCGTTTTCGTCAACTGCTCGATGTTGTCTACGCCCACGTATTCGAAGAGATCGTTCATGAAGGCGATATGCTTCTCCTGGATGCGCTCGGCGACATCGAGCCCGTCGTCGGTCAACGCAAGGCGAACGACCCTGCTGTCAGCGTCCGAACGCATGCGCGCGGCATACCCGCGCGACTTTGCTTTTTTATGGACTGAGACACGGCAGAGGGCGTGATGCGAAAATGACGCGCCATGTCGGACGGCTTCGCATCCTCGTTGCGCTGATTGGCCATGCAGACCCACCTGAGAACCTGCATCTCGCAAAATGTAAGCCCGCATAGCGTCTCCGCAGGAATATAGCGCTCCTTCTTCAAGCGGTCCATGAGCTCATAGAGTTCCACCCCTAGCTCGTCGTAGGAATTCCGATTCATCATCAATCTCCCAACTGAAACGCCCCGCCGAGCTGCCTCTTCCATCGACGGCCGCGCGTATCCGATTCGTTCGTCGATAATAGTTAAGACACTTAATGACTCAGAGGAAAGGGCGCAACGCACAGCACAAAACGCACAGAACAGCCATGCGACCGAAGCCGTGATGCCGACGAGCGCACCTAACGCGGTACGCGTCGTAATCCGTCGGTTCGAAACGCGAGCAGACGTTGGCGACCCGCACGCCTGTCAATCGAATCGAAAGCGGACGACGTCAATGACCGGAAGATGGCGGTCGCAATGGACCACATTGGGAGAAACTTCGGGACGGACAGCCTCCTTTGGTCAAAACATATCGATTGGGAGAAATAGCTACACCTTTGGCATCTAATATTAAGGCGTTTACCGACAGATATGGCAATAAAAGGCGGATTCGGAGCTTCACGCCCCCGAAAAGCCCGTTTTCTGACCTGTTTTTTCGCCAAACCCTTCGTTTTTGACCACCGCAAGACGGATGGCATGTTTTTCTTCTCCCTATTCATCCTTGAATGGGCAATCGTACAAGCAGCCCGATACCTCGAGAGGGACATGGGCTTTACCGCGCATTGCAAGGCGCCAACAGCCTGTTAGCATACGGCGCCTAACAAGTCCGCGAAAACTTGACGTAATTCGATCCTTGCTGCAGCCTGGTCCTGCATGACGAATCGAAGACCCGCGACATAACAAAAGACCACCTTACGGTGGTCTTGATTGTTTGATGGCGGGATGTACGAGACTCGAACTCGCGACCTCCGACGTGACAGGCCGGCGCTCTAACCAACTGAGCTAACACCCCAACATGCAGTGCCCGAAACAGCACGGTTTATCAAGATGGCGGGATGCCGAGACCTGAACTCGCGACCTCCAGACGTGACAGGGGCCTGGCGCTCTAACCAACTGAGCTAACACCCCAATATGCAGTGCCCGAAACGGCCGGTTTATCAAGATGGCGGGATGTACGAGACCGAACCGCGACCTCCGACGTGACAGGCCGGCGCTCTAACCAACTGAGCTAACACCCCGTTGCCTCGTTTCGCTCTTGCGTCAGGCAGCTCGGATATAATACCCGCTCCAGCGATAATATGCAAATACTTTTTCCAACTTTTCAAACATGCGCCGAAGATGCTCGAGCAGGCAAAAGCAACCAGCGCAAGTCTTGACGAGCGAGACCGGTTAGCAGGCAATGCCTGCTCCAGCGAACGAAACCAGCCTTGGCAAGAACAGGATCAATACCGACAAATCTCTTCCATGCACTAGCACGCCAAAACGCGCGCGAACAGACGAAGGGCAAGCGTCCTACTCCCCCGCCTTCTCCTCTGGCGAATGCGCACGATCGAAACGGCGTGAAGGCCGGTACCTCAAGCATCGCCTCGAGCAAAACGTCAGGACGCAGGCTTCCGGTCTTTTTCGCCTCGAGCGTGAACTCGAGAACATCTCCTTGAGCCTGCATTGTGCCGACGAGAAAGTCTGACGGAACAAGGACCTTCTCCTTCTTCTTTCGCACGACCGTAATGGACTCCGGCACGCGAAGAGAGGCAACGCGCTGAGCGAGCGCTCCGAAATCGGAAGGAGCCGAATCTGCGGAACTGGAAGAATCTGCAGAGCCGGCAAAACCCTCGTCATCGAAGGCCAACACCGCGCGATAGGTCGAAAACGGATACGCCACACTCGCCGCGGGAACATCTTTGGTGATATAGCATGCCTTATAAGGCATCAGGTCGGCGGCACTTGCGGCACGCAGCCGATCGAGCGCCTTGTCGGGCGCGACGTATTCGGTAAGCTGCACGTCGAATATCTCCTCGGTGCCGCCAACGCCCACGGGTAACGCCGCACCGAAAGCCTGTTTCATATGGGGCGAGAACCCCTGACTGACCGCATAGGGAAGGTCGGCGCGACGTACCGCGCGTTCGAGGGCACGCGCAACTTCAAGATGCGACAGCATGACCAGACGACCCGACATCACATACGTCACGCGCAATCGAAAATCAGCCATGGCGAACCTCCTGCGTCTGAATGGCGGTATTCAAGCCCATGCACACGCCGCACGCGGAACAGGTGTCATACGTGCAGTCGGGCGTGGTCTTCTCCTGCTGTGCAAAACGGCGTTCACGCTGCAGAAATTTTACAAACAGGCCCGCCGAAAGATGCGACCATGGCGGAATGTAGTCCGTATCGTAAGTAGCCTGGGCGATTCCCTCCATGCTCACGCCGCACGCTTCGCACGCGGCCTTCCATCCGTCGAGAGAGAACAGCTCGGTCCACGCGTCGAAACGGGCGCCCGCTCGCCATGCCGTCTCCACCACATCGGCCACCTCTCGGCCGCCGCGGCTCATCATGGCCTCTACCAAAGAGACATCCGGCTCGTGCCAATGCACATCCACGGCCCGGTATTTCACCGATCGACGAAGCAGGTCAATGCGACGTTTCGCCTCCTCGGGCGATATCTGGCCGTTCCACTGGAAGGGGGTTTGCGCCTTCGGAACGAAAAGCGCGCAGGAAATGCTGACACGCACGTTGCCGCGCTGGTTTTCGGGCACGGCCTTCTTGGCGCGGTCGTATGCACGCTGGGCAAGGCTCGCGATGCCCTTGATATCATCGTCGGTCTCCGTGGGAAGACCAATCATGAAGTAGAGCTTGCATCGGCGCCAACCTGCGGCAAAGGCCGCGTCGATCGCGCCGAACAAATCGTCTTCGGTGACGCCCTTGTTAATCACGTCGCGCAGACGCTGCGTACCTGCTTCGGGGGCGAAGGTAAGTCCCCCGCGTTTGCCGCCCGCGACCAGCTCCGCCATGTCGACGCCGAAAGAGTCCAAGCGTTGGCTCGGAATAGAGATGGATATGCCCTTGCCTTCGAGGGCTCTGTTCAGGCGTCGCAGAATCTGCTCGATCTGGCTATGGTCGGTGGAAGAAAGCGAAGTGAGGCTCACTTCATCGTAGCCCGTATCGGCTAATCCGCGACATACCGCCGAAACGATGTTGTCGGCCGAGCGCTCACGCACCGGACGATACATCATGCCAGCCTGGCAGAAGCGGCACCGCGCGTGCAGCCGCGCAGCGATCTCGATTAGACGGTCGTGAACGACCTCGGTGAACGGAACGACATCGGGCTCGTACGCATCCGAGTTGGCAAAGCCCTCCCAGAGGCGCTTCTCGATGACGGACGGAACGTCGTCGAAGCGGGGTACGACCCAGCTTCCCCGTCGCTGCGCCTCGCTCTCTTCGAGCATGTCGTACAGCGAGGGGACGTAAACCCCCGGAAGCTTCGCCATGGCGTGCAGCATATCAGCGCGCGTCGCACCCTCGTTTTTCATGCGACGGTGAAGCTCGAGCAATTCGGGAAGGGATTCCTCGCCTTCCCCGAGCATGATTGCATCGAAAAACGGGGCATACGGTTCCGCGTTGAAAGCGCACGGGCCGCCGCCGAAGACCATGGGATCGGATTCTTTGCGATCAACGCTGCGCAGCGCCACGCCTGAAAGGTCGAGAAACTCGAGCACGTTGGTCGCGGCAAGCTCATGCGGCAAGGTAATACCCACGGCGTCGAATTCGGCCACAGGAGCGCAGCTTTCCAGGAGAATGCAGGACGCCTTCGGCCCTCATCAGGTCGCACATATCGGCAGCGGGAAGAAATGCACGCTCCGCCGCCACGCCTTCGACGGCGTTGACACAATTGCAGAGAATGCGTACCGCCTGGTTCGCCTGTCCGAGCTCGTAAGTGTCGGGGTAGGTCATGCAAAAGCGATACGACGCCTCGGGCTTGTACGTGCATCCCCATTCATGGTTCAAATAGCGAGCAGGACGCTCGATGGAGCGACCCGCTTGACGAAGGAGCCCTTCTATTCTGGGCCAGAGGTCTGTCATATAGATTCCTTGTCTTACGAAGCGTACGTCTCTAAAGCGCACGCCATGATGTAATGAATCGGCCCCGACTCGGAAACCCGGGGCCTGGGACGGCATGCTAGCCTCGGCCTTGTTGGCGCGTTCTGCCGCAGAGGCAACCGTGGACATGCGCGCGGCGCGCCGCCGAAAACGCCTTGTTCGGAGCGGACTCGACGCCTCTTTGGCCTTGTCGACCGCAGCTTTGCGGGCCTGACTTCTCACTTCGTCAATCGTGGCCTTCGCCACGCGCCCGGCGCGGGTCGACTCCGCCGCAGAAACCGCCTTGGCGCGCGCTTCGGACACCACGCCGGCAAGGCCGGCCATGTTGCCACCATGCTCGAAATACTCGATGGCCGCATAGCCCATGGCCGTCGTTCCCGAATACCCGATAGCGGCCTTGATGGCCCACCCGAGCGCAGGAACGACCCCCACCAGCTGGCGCGCTACCGTGCGGCACGCAAAGGCGCCACCTACAACGGCGGCAAGCTCCTTGACGCGCTCTGCAGTAAGCGGCTGCCCGTAGGCCGCAGCGATTTGCAGAATCATCTTCGCCTGGTTAAGCGTCATAATTGGCATGTCGGCCCCGGGAATAACCACCACCAACCCGACGCCGGCGTTCTGGATGGACGTAGCGCGAACCGACTCGGACGAGAGCGGACGGCGAACAAAGTCGAACGCCTGGGCGAACGCAAGGCGCTTCTGCTTGAACGCCGCAACCACCCACTCCCCCATCTTGCGGGAAAGGTCGGCAGCAAATTCCTCGGTCAGAGCGTAAGGCTCAAGAGAGAACGGATCGGTTCCGTCGAATTCCGTATAAGGAACCGTCCTGTCGGCGTCTTCCTTCGTGATTTCCAGAGGCTGGGCGAGCATGAGCACGCTGCCGTCTTTCAGCTCGGGAAAAAGAAGATCGCCTTCAGGAATGGGATATCCCGCTTCGCGCGCCGTTGCCGACACGAGCTCGGGCAGCGTCGTTGCCACCATGACGGGAATGCCGGCTTTCGCGAATGCGGGCGGCGATGGCGCCCACTTCAGGCGTGATGCCCGCTGCGATGACCGCCATGTCGCTGCGGGGATCGAACACGGCCGATCCGTCCGTGAAGTAGTTGACCGAGACGCGGGCCTGCTGCGAGGCGCTCGCGAACGAAGAGCGCACATACGCCATAAGGTCGGCGGGAGCGGTGTCGTCAAGCAGGACGGAAACGCACAGAGGAACCGAGCGGGCGGCGTCCACGTCCATCGCTTCCTGGAAAACAGCCATGACATCGATAGGCAACTTCATGGGTAAACCCCCTTTATTAATCAAGCCGCCCTCGGCCAAAGGCGGCGAGGGCGCAGGCAATCACGAACCGTGCACGCATCCACCATACCATGCGCGAGCGAAAGCCGCAACGCGCACCGCATGGTGAAATCACCTGTGCGCATACACCGATCCACAGCCCCAGCAGCGAAGTTCACCATCATGAACGACTAATCTGTAGCTCATGAACGGCAGCGGGATGCCCGTGACGGGCATCAGGCCGATATCCATCCCGATATTCTCGCATCTGGAACAACCACATGGCAACGACGCCCATGACGACAGGTTCCGGAAGATCGCCCGCGTTTCTGGCGATCCTGATGCACGAAAGAATCAGCGCGATATGCGCCCAGAAGCAAAGCGCCCCTACAAACCCGAACTGCTCAGCGAGCACGCAGAAAATGAAGTCGGTCGGCGCTCGGGAACGAAGCCGAGACTCGACTGAGACGCGTTGAGCAGACCTTTGCCGAACAAGCCTCCCGAACCGATGGCGATCATGGCCTGATTGAGATTGTAGCCCGCGCCCGACGTATCGGCGCTCGGATCGAGGAAGACCAGAAGGCGGTTGCGCTGGTACTGCTTGAGCAGCTTGTATTCGCCCGTCAGGCTCTTCATCAGCTCGTCGATGGCAAAGACAGCTGCGACGGCGGCCACAAAAGCGCCAAGCGTGATGAGCAGGAACTTCAAGCGGGACCCGCCCATGACGAGCGTGACAGCGCCGATGAACAGATACACCAGGCCCGTGCCCAAGTCCGGCTGAGTCATGATGCACAAAAACGGCACGGCAATATAGCCAAGGGCCTTCATGTACTCGCGCGGGTCGTCGAGGTTGCCGCCATAGCGCGCAAGCACGCTCGCATCGAGCAGGATGACGGTGATCTTCGCGAACTCGCCCGGCTGCAGCTGCATGCCGACGTTGATCCAGCTTTGGGCACCCTTCGACTCGACGCCGATAACCGGAAGGTGCGGAGAGAGGATCAAGACGACGTTGATGACAAGCAGCACGGTGGTATAGCTAGAGAGCTGGCGGTAATCAAGCTGGTAGAACATCAGCATGACGATGCAGCCCATGAGCACGCCGAGCGCCTGGCGCGAGAACGAATACGTCTCGTTGCCTTGGACGGCGGACCATACGACCAGAAGGCCGTATGCGACAAGCAGCGCCGCCACGATAAGAAGCGACTTGGGAATCCTATCAGAGAACGTGCGTTTGCGGCGCGTCGCGCCGTCGGGCGAACCGGAATTGACCGTGCCGCCCTCGGGCATGCGCACGCGATCGATTTCGTTAAATCCAGGCATGCTAGTCAACCCTTCCCGCGCCCGTGCCCGCATACGGGATGGACTGCGTGATCTCTTCCGTCGGCGTGATCTCCTTCTCGAGCGAGCCCGCACCAAGCTTCACGCATCCGTCCATGACTTTCGCCGCGATAGGGGCCGCCGATGACGCACCCGCGCCACCCTCGGTGATAACGCAAGTCACAACGTATTTGGGGTTATCGTAGGGCGCATACATGGCGAACCATGCGTAGCCGTCATGGCCGGCCCATTCGCCCGTGCCCGTTTTGCACGCGCATTCGTAATCGTACTGCGACAAAAGCGTGGGAATCGAAGCGTCCTCCTCCGCCACGCCGCGCAGCGCATCGCGCATGACCTCGAGCGACGCCTTGTCAACATCGGGAATGCCCCTGATTTCGCGAGAGGGACCCACCACCGTCTCCCCGTCGGAGTTCTTGATTTCCTTCAGCAAGTTGGGAACGGGAAGCTGCCCTGTGGCAACGCCAGCGTAGCCCACGGCCACCTGAAGCGGGGTCACCAAGACGTTGCCCTGACCGATAACCATGTTCGACATATCGCCCGGCTGCCATTGCGCCTGCTCGGGCGCATCCGCCCAATGCTCGGCCTTCCATTCGGGCGTAGGAATTGTACCTTCGCCTTCGCCGGCAAGATTCACGCCCGTTTTAGAGCCGAAGCCGAATTCCTTGATGTAGTTCGCCATGGCGTCCATGCCGAGCGTGGCACTCTTGTCGTAGAAATCCTTCGCTATCTCGTAGAAGACGGTATCGCACGAAACCACGACCGCCTGGCGGAAGGATATGGGGCCATGGCCCGAAGTTTCCCAGCACTTCTGCGGATAGCTTTCGCCGAAGCCGGTCCACGTGCCCGTGCAATCCCAGGTGCGTGTCGAGTCGGCGAAACCGTAATGCAGGCCGGCCATGCCCGTGAACGCCTTGAACGTGGAAGCGGCGGGATACTGGCCCGCGATGCAGCGGTTGAGCAGAGGCGCCCCGGAGGAATCCTTGTCGTTGTAGCGGTTCCAGTCGTCCTGGGTCACGCCGCCGACGAAGTTCGTCGGGTCGAACGGAGGAAAGCTCGCCATGCAAAGGACGTCTCCCGTATCGACCTCCATGGCAACGACCGCGCCTGACGTGCCCGTGGCCGCCGATGACGCCGTTAGGCGCGATAAGAGCCTCGAGCTCTTCCTCTGCAATCTTTTGGACTTTCGCCGAAATAGTGAGATAGAGGTCGTTTCCCTGTGTGGGAGACGTCTCGCTGCGAACCTCATGCACCGTGCCGTCAACGTCGTTGACCACAACGCGTTCGCCGTGCGTGCCGAACAAGTAGCCGTCGTAGGAAAGCTCAATGCCAGACTGCCCCACTTCATCGCCGCTTTGGTAGTCGAGATTGTGCGGCTTGCTCTCAAGCTGAGAGTCGGTCACCGTGCCGGTGTAGCCGACGACTTGGCACGCCAACCCTTTGTAGGGATACACCCTGCGTGCGCGCTGCTCCACCACAACGCCCGGAAACGCGTCCCTATGCTCCGATATGAACGCCACATCGCGGGAACGGGGATTGAGGAAACCTCGCGCTGGGCCTGCGCGCCGCCGCTCGAATCAAAATGCGCTGGCGCACCACGGCATACGGAGGCCGGTGAGCGCCGAGAGACGCATAAACGCTGCGATCCTCGGCGACCTCGGGATTGGCGAGGATAGTGGGCGTAATTGTTGTCAACGATCACGATGCCCCGGTATCGAAGATGCGGCCTCGCGGGGCGGAAGTCTTCACCGTGGTAAGTTGGTTCTCGTCCGATTTCGCGCGATATTCCTCAGAAGAGAGCACCTGCATGCTCCAGCTTGGCCGTAAGGCTGCCGAAGATGCCTGCCATCAGCACGAATCGCGGTATAGCGCGGACGAAGACGGTCGAGCAGCGAGCTGTTCGAGCTCTGATGCGCTCCCGGCGGAAGCCGCCATGGAATCGCCTTTGCGCGTTTGAAACGGCGTGCCCGACCCAATGGACGACACGGACTTAGAGACGGAAGCGTTGGGCTTTACGGATCGCGACCGAAAGAAGACGAACAGCGCCACGCCGGCAACGACGACGATGACGATTGCGGTGATGAGTGCGGTTGTCACGGCCTATGCCTCCTAACGCAGACGGATCGTGGAAGATTCGGGCGCCGAACGGCGGGGCGCCTGGCGGGCGAACGCCGCCGAAAGCAGCGGCATCACGATGAGACACACCGCGCAATCGTACAGCGCGCACGGAAGACCTCGCAGCAAGATCGCGTCGGCGGTCACGTCGGTCGTTGCAACAGAACAGGGCATAGCACACCTCCACGAAAAGAGACGCCGCCATGCTGATAAGAAGCGAGACCGAAAGTGTGTCGTTGCCGAGAATCACCGACGCACGGGCCGAAGCAAATGCCGCGACCGTCAAAAGGCACGCCATGACGCCAGGCGTTCCGCTTGCCTCCAAATCGAATGCCATGCCAAGAAAGAACGCCGTGACGACAGAAGCATCGCTGGGGCGAAACATGGAAGCAACCCCCACGAAGACCACGAGGAAATTGGGCATGGCGCCAAGGATGGAAACGGCAGGAGCAAAGATGATCTGGACGGCGAGCGCAATGCAAGCCCAGGGCGAAACACCGGTCGCGCATATTCACCGTCGGTCTCGCCGATGCCGCGCCGTCTGCGCGCCATCGCGGACGAAGGTATCGGAGCCGGAAATTCTCCGAGGGCGCCACCGATGTGACCACCGTCACTTCTCGAGAGGATCGGCGCGGCCAGCGGGGCAGATGATGGTGCGTCGGGTTCCGCCGAGCTGCGGCGGCGAAAACCGTGCCGAGCTGCATACCGCGAAGATAGCTTCCCGATGCCCGAGGTAACAAGCACGTCGCCCACGTTCACCTCGACGGAAGAATCCACGTATTCCAAGTACAACAGGCCGTCGACCGAGCCTTTCACCACGCCTTCGGCGCGGTTGCCCTGGATGTACACCGCTACGCCGCTTTGCGGGTCGTCTATAAGGCGCACCTTGCACGTAAGCGGACTCACCTCTATGACCTGACCGAGCAGACCGCTCGAGCCCATAACGGGAAGCCCGAGTTCGACCCCTTCGTTCGAACCCACATCGACCGTCACCACGCGGTCCCACGAGTCTGGGTTACGTCCGATTATGCGACCGGTGACGCCCTCGATGCCGTATTGGTCGGACAGGTCGAGCAGACCCTGGAGACGCTGGGCTTCCAGGCGATATTCCTCGGCCTTCACAAGCTGGGCCTTAAGCTGAGCGTTTTCTTCCTGAAGCGCGGTATAGGTGGCGTTATCCGTCGTCGCGTTCTGAATGGCATCGCCCGCCGCCTCTTCCGCGAACGCAACGCCCACGCCGAGGAATTGGACGGGGCTTGCCAGCATGCCCGCAACGCTTTGCACGTTATGCAAGGGGCCCGACTGGTCTTCCCTGCCGTACAGCGAGGCGGACACGACCGATACGACCAAAAGCACGGCCAGAAGCACCACGCCCGAAGGAGCGATGCTTTTCTTTTTATACGAAGGCTGCTTGTAGGGCATATGAAGACAATCCTCCCGAAACTAGAGCGCCGGACAAACGTCCGGCGCAAAGTGCTTTGTAAACGTCGCCTTTTACTTGGAGCGCATAAGCGTCTGCTTGAGAGCAGAAGGCGTCTCCAGCACTTTCAGGCAACCCATGGCAACATTGGTAAGGGCCGTCTCGCTCGTCCAGACCGGAATCTCGAGACGCTGCGTGAGGAAGCGGTCAAGGCCGGAAAGCAGGCCGCCGCCGCCCGTAAGCAGAATGCCGTTGGAAATAATATCGCTGGCGAGGTCGGGGTTGGTCTTTTTGAAGGTCTCCTTGATATGAACGACCATTTCCTCGATGGGGGGCTGAAGCGCAGCGCGCACGTCCTCAGACTGGATGGTGACCTCGCGAGGCTGCTCGGTGATGACGTCCTGGCCGGAAATAATCATATCCTTCTCGCGGCCGTCCTCAAACGGCAGGATGGAGCCGATTTCGATCTTGATGATTTCCGCCGTACGCTCGCCCACCTTGATACCAAGCAGATCGCGCAAGTGCATGGCAATCGCCTCGTCGCATCTTGTTGCCCGCAATACGCAGCGAGGAGCTGGTCGATGCCTCCGAGGAGATGACCGCGACCTCGGTGGTTCCGCCGCCGATGTCTCACGACCATAGAGCCAGTGGGCTCGGTGACGGAAGATCCACCCATGGCGGCGGCCATGGGCTCCTCGGATGAGATAGACTGGCGTGCGCCAGACTGAATCGCAGCCTCGAAAACAGCACGCTTCTCAACAGAAGTAGCACCGCAAGGAATGCAGATGACGATGCGCGGCTTGGGCTGCCACGGGTAGCGGCGCTCTATCGCTTTATTGATGAAGGCGGAAAGCATGGCCTCGGTCACGTCGTAGTCGGCGACGACGCCGTCACGCAAGGGATGCTCTGCGGAAAATGCATCGGGAGTATGGTTGATCATCTGTTTGGCTTCATGACCGACGGCCAGAACGCGATGCGTGCTGCGCTCGATCGCCACGACGCTCGGCTCGTTCAACACAACACCCTGCCCTGTTACGGCAACAAGCGTATTTGCGGTGCCAAGGTCAATAGCAAGGTCGCATGAAGAGGCGCCCCCGAAACCCCCGAACAGGTTGCTGATGAAATCCATGAACGACATAGAGAGTGTCCTTTTCCGTTTCGTTTTCTCTATTTCTCACATGTACACATTCGTATGCTTTACGTACAGACGGACATTCTAACACACGAAAAAATGCCGTCGGAAGAATACCGACGGCATATACATAATGTCACGATTATCTTTTCCGCGCAGACGCGAGGTCTTACAGACGGATGCTCCATGCCCTGTTCGCATCAATCGCCGCTGCGACACGGTCGACGACATCTTTGGATGCCTCGCTTTCCACGTTCAGGAAGACGAGCACCTCTTTGCAGTCAGTTCGCTTGCCGATCGCCATAGTGGAGATATTGATGCCCTCTTCGCCGAGGATAGTGCCGATGCGGCCGATCTGGCCGGGCTCGTCGGGATACAGGAAGACGAGGGCGTAGTCGGCAGGCACCACGTCAAGGCGGTAACGCAGGATGGAGACGATATGCGTCTCATGCAAAGACCCCGGAACGGTCGCGGAGATTTCGAGGCCATCGGCCTCCATGGACACGATGGAATCGTACCCGCGCGAATCGGCCGAAACGGACACGTCCATCTTCACGCCATGACGACGGGCGGACGCGTCCACGTTCTCAGAGGAAACGGAGGCCTGACCCTGACGCGAAAGCACGCCGCCCAGAGCAGATGCGGAAAGAACTTGCAGGTCGTTGGCGCAAGGGCCCGCCGCCATGATGGAAAGGTTCTTCGGGATGCCGCCCGAAAGCTGCGCGAGCACGCTGCCGCACATCTGGCATGCGGGGATGTAATTTGCCACGGCATCGGCAAGGTCGCTCGAAACCATATTGATGACCGTGGGAACAACCAGCCCCTCAAGACCGTTGGCGACATAGCGCGCGATGTTCACGCCGGCGCGCGCTTGCGCCTCTTCGGTGTTCGCGCCCAGATGAGGCGTGAGAACGGCGCGGTCGAACTCGGAGAGGGGGGTTTCGGGAGCAGGCTCGGCCTCGAGCATGTCAACGCCGCAAGCGAACACGCGACCGGCGGCCATGAAATCGGCCATGGCCGCTTCGTCGATTATGCCGCCGCGGGCGGTGTTCACCAGAATCACGCCGTCTTTCATCTTGGAGAATTCCTCGGCGGAAAACATATGATGGGTCTCTTCCGTGCGAGGAACGTGAACCGTGATGAAATCTGCCACCGGCAGGACTTCGTCCATGCTGTCGTATAAGGCGACGCCGAGCTGGCTCGCACGAGATACCGAACAGTACGGGTCGTAGCCGATCACACGCATGCCGAATGCACGAGCGCGCTCGGCAACCAAGCCGCCAATACGGCCTAGGCCGAAAATGGCGAGGGTCTTTTCGAACAGCTCATGGCCCATGAACTCATCACGGCTCCAACGACCTTCGTGCAAGGAGTTGCTTGCCGCAGGAATCTCACGCGCGGCGGCGAACATGAGCGCCATGGTGTGCTCTGCGGCAGAGACGATGTTGCTGGTGGGGACGTTGCAGACGGGAATACCCGCCGCGGTGGCAGCGTCTACATCAATATTGTCGCAGGTGACACCAGCGCGACCGATGATCTTGCAGTTTTTCGCAGCCTCGATAACCTCCGCAGTCACGCAAGTGGCGCTGCGCACGATAAGCGCATCGTATGCAGGCACTGCGTTAAGAAGCTCCTCGGGGGTCATGCCGTAGCGAGTATCGACTTCGTAGCCTTTGCCACGAAGGATCGCTATGCCCTCGTCGACGATTTTATCGGTAACAAGAATTTTCACGGCACACTCCCGTCCGTCTCATGCTTGCACGTATATCCGCTGCGAATCACAGCATATAGATTGGATTATACCGAGCACGCCATATCGCAATGCGAGAAGACGGGAAGCGGACGAATGAAGCACACCAACGACGATATTCTTACGAAGTTCGCAACGATAACGCATTCGAAACGAAGGGGGCTAAACGCGAATCTTAAGACTTGCGCCCTACGAGAATACGCGGACGGCCCGTGAGGTCGGCCTTCACTTCAACGGATTCGTAGCCAGCGCCGCGCGCAAGAATCGCCGCATCGTCGAGGCACTCCTCGTGCAGCTCGCAGGCAAACGCGCCGCCGACGCGCAGCAGCCGATGCATGACGGGAAGCATCCTCCTGAAAATGTCCAATCCGTCGGGACCGCCCGCCAGAGCGAGTCTCGGCTCGAAATCGGACACTTCGCCGGGGAGCTTCTCCATGACGGCGTCGGGGATATAAGGCGGATTGGAAACCACCAGGTCGAACGAACCGTTCAGACGATCGGGAATAGCATCCGCAAGATTGCACTCCAGAACGCGGACGCGGTCTTCAAGCCCAGAGCGGCGGCGTTTTCACGCGCAAGCGCCACGGCTTCGGGGCAAGATCGGTTGCCACCACGCGCTCGGGGCCTTTCGTAGGCGATGGAGCACGCGATACACCCGCTTCCCGTGCAAAGACGTGCCACCAAAGGGCGCACGGGAATCGAGCGCAGGAGCCGGCTCTTCCCGCCTTTCGCCTCTTGCTCTTCGTCGGCCTCTTCTTTCGCGCAAGCAGCTCTTCGAGCTCGGCATAAGAAAGTGAATCCACCGCGCAACGACGTTCGGGCGCCGGAAGAAGCGCCAGCGCCTCGCTCACAAGCACCTCGGTCTCGGGACGCGGAATTAAGACGCCCGGGCGAACCTTGACGGCGATATGACGAAACGCAACCTCGCCCGTGATGTATTGCAGAGGCTCGCCCGAAGCGCGACGTGTGACGAAGCCGCGCAAAATATCGCGCTCCTCCATGGAGAGCGGGCGCTCGAAATTAACGTAAAGATCGATGCGACGCAGACCCGTGGCCTCGAAAGGGCCACTGGCCGAGAGACGAGCGTGCTCGTCCCCCTTGCGCTCGAGAAACCCCGCAGTCCAGTCGAGCGCCGCCTTGATCGTCCAAGTATCGGTGGGTTCAGACACCCTAGACCGCCTGTTCCAACTTGCGGGCACGGTCAGCGGCCTGCAAGGCGGTGATGACATCACCCAGGTTGTCGCCCAGAAGCACGCCGTTGTAGGTGGCGTTGAAGCCGATGCGATGGTCGGTCACGCGGTCCTGGGGACCGTTGTAGGTGCGGATTTTCTCGGCGCGGTCGCCCGAACCGATCTGGGCCAGGCGCTCAGCGCCTTCGGCGGCCTGCTGCTCGGCGAGCATCTTCATAAAGGCGCGCGCGCAAAACGGCCATAGCCGCGATCTTGTTCTGCAGCTGCGATTTCTGGTCCTGAGACTGAACGACCAGGCCAGAAGGAAGATGGGTGATACGCACAGCGGAGTCGGTAGTGTTGACGCACTGACCGCCCGGGCCGCCTGCGCGATACACGTCGATACGCAGGTCGTTCTCATTGATTTCGATATCGATCTCGTCCGCCTCGGGAAGAACCGCGACGGTTGCCGTGGAGGTGTGAATACGACCCTGGCTTTCGGTCTTGGGAACGCGCTGGACACGGTGAACGCCCGATTCGAACTTCATGACCGAATAGACTTTGTCGCCCTTCACCTTGAACTGGATTTCCTTATAACCGCCCGCTTCGGATGCGGAGACGTCCATGGTCTCCACCTTCCAGCGATGCTGCTCGCAGAAACGCATATACATCTTGTACAGGTCTCCCGCGAAAATGGCAGCCTCGTCACCGCCTGCGGCAGCGCGAATCTCGACGATGATGTTCTTGTCGTCCGCGGGGTCGGAGGGGATGAGCATGAACTTGATGTCTTCTTCGAGCGCGGGAAGCTTAGACTCGGCCGCAGAGATGGTCTCCTGGGCGAATTCCTTCATGTCGGGATCGTCGAGCATCTCCTTTGCATCGGCGATGTCGTCGCACGCCTGCACATACTCGCGAGCCTTTTCGACAAGCGGACCCTGATTGGCGTATTCCTTGAAAGGCGCGTGTTTCCTTCGGGCAAGACCGCCGGACGCTAAACTTGGTCTGGAGCTCTTCATAGCCCTTGATGATTTTTTCGAGTTTGTCGCGCATGGATATTCCTTATTCTCGTCGAAGCACGCCCGCGCCGATATGAGCCGAAAAGCAGTCCGCCGCCCTTGACGGCGGCGCGGACGAATGCGCGGACGTCTGGTTGTTTTTCCAACGGTAAGATAATACCACGCCAAAACGCTCTTCATGGTCTCTTCATCGCGTGAATTGAACGCGAGAAGCCCGGCACCAACGTCGCGAACCCGGCGTCGCAGGACGTGCGGGCGCATGGCATCGCAAACCGCCCACGCCGGCATCGCCGCAAGCAGCACGCCTGCGCGCGACACGCCGACTTAAAAAATCGCCTTTCGGCACCCTTGCGTCATTCAGCGGCATTACGCCTTGGCAAACGTGCCGTTTCCTTCGTCATAGGTCAAAGCTTCCATCAGGTAGCCTTTGTCGAGCATCCAGTCCAAAACGGGCTGAACCATATCCTTTGTGGGAAGCGCCGCCTCGGGATACGTGGAGATGGCATAGGTATCGGCGACCAGCTCGGGGAGGTTAGCCTTTTCCACGAGAAGTGCGCGATAGGCCTCATGATCGGTATTGATTTCGTCTACAGCCTGGTTCCAGGCATCGCGCACAAGGTCAAGCGTAGCCTCTCCCCCGTCTTCAAGCCATGCGGTACGCACTGCAAGCACGGACTGGCTGATGTTTTCGCCCTGGGTGTCATCGGCAAGAAGGACCATACCCTGCGACTCTCCCAAAGCAAGCAGGCTTGCGGGCAGCGCCGCAGCGGCAACCTGGTTGTTCACCATAGACTCGTAGCGAACGGGCATCTTCTTGATCTCTTCGCTTACAATCTGATCGTCCGGCACGCCAGCAGATTCCATGAGCTTGTCCATCACGTACTCGGGAACCGTGTTAGAGCCCACGCCGATTCCCTTGCCGGCAAGATCGGCAAGGCTGGTAATGCCCGATTCGGGGCAGGTCATAATGCCGAAACGACCCTGCGACGCATCAGCTCCCATGGTAACCCAGGGAAGCTGAACGTCCACGCCGGAAAGCTGCAAGGCCGCAGCCTGCTGCACGTCGGTCATGGCCGCATCGATCTCTCCCGCAGCAAACGCGGTGGAGAGCTGCTGCGCGCTGTGGAACGTAACGATTTCAACGTCGGAAGAAACGCCGTTGGTGCCATAGAGGCCCTCCTGCTCGGCAACCCAGAACGGAAGAGAGTCTTCCGTCTGCATGGTTCCAATGCGCATGGAAGCCTGCTCTGTGCTTTCTTGAGCTGCATCTTGCTGGGAGTTTTGCGCGCAACCCGAAAGCGTGAACACACCGCATGCCACCAAGGCCGCGCATGCACACATAAGCAGCTTCTTCTTCAAACTCATAGACAGTTTTCCTCCTTTTCCTGGCGGGGCATTTCAAACATTAGAATGCGGCATGACAAGCACGCGGCTACCAGGCAGAAAGCTCGGCGCAAGCGCGACGGCCGCCATAAACGCGAACGGCCAAAACACCCCATATACAACAACGCGCACCGCCTAAAGCGATGCGCGTATTTTACGCTAACGGAAAAGCCCTTTACGAAAGCGACAGAAATTCGAAAGCGGCGTTAGCGGCGTTCGCACCGTCGCCAACGGCGGTAGAGACCGACGCAATGCCTTCGTGCGTAGATCGCCCGCGACGAACACGCCGGGGATGCTGGTTGCACCCGATTCGCCCGCCGCAACATAGCCCGCCGCATCAAGATCGATACCCGAGCCCTCGAGCAGCGCGTTTTTCGGCTTCGTGCCCACGGCCACGAACAAGGCCGAGGTGGGCAGCTCGAAAGAACCGCCGGTCTTGACGTTGCGCACGGTCACGGCCGAAAGTTTTCCGTCTTCGTCATGAAGGCCATCGACGACGCTGTTCACATGAACCGTCACGTTGGCGAGGTCTGCAAGCGCATCCGTGTAGACGGCGTCAGCGCGGAAGCCCTCGCGACGATGGACCAGGTGGACTTCGGAGCAGATACGAGAAAGATACAGCACGTCGCCAAGCGCCGTGTTACCGCCCCCCACCACCACGGCGGTTTTCCCACGGAAGAACCCGCCGTCGCACGTCGCGCAGTATGAAACGCCCTTGCCCGCGAGTTCGCCCTCACGATCAACACCAAGGGCACGCGGTTCTGCACCCATGGCAAGAATCACGACGTCAGCGGTGTATTCGTTGCCAAATGCCGTCACGAGCTTTTTAGGAGAGGAAACAAGGTCCGGAGACGAAATTTCCTCATTGACGGAAACGGCGCCGAAGCGGTTCGCCTGGGCGCTCATGGCAAAAGCCAGATCGAACGGGGAAACACCTTCGGCAAACCCCGGATAATTGTCCAAATGCTCGGTTTCGGTCATCTGCCCGCCCGGCCCCATTCGTTCGAATACGACCGTAGAAAGACCGGAGCGAGCGGTGTAGAGAGCCGACGTAAGACCCGCGGGACCTTGACCTATGACGGCGACATTGAAATGAGTATTCTTCTCCATGGTGATCTCCCTGGTAAAGCAAGCGGGCGAATGCGCCGAACAGCTTGCGAAAGGTTACGAACCTGCGCGTTTGCGAAAGATTCCTCTGCGCGACGAAAAAGCCCGACTCGATGAGCCGGGCTTCACATGTGATTTAAAGAGCCTAGCCCAGAAGCGCCAGGAGGTTCTGCTTGGGCTGCGCGCCCATGGTGGAACGCTTGACCTCCCATTTTCGAAGACGAGGATGGTGGGAACGCTCATGATGCCAAAACGCTGAGCAAGCTCGGGAGATTGGTCAATGTCGACCTTGTCAGACCGCCGCTTTGCCTTCGACCTCTGCAGCGACTTCGTCAAGAACCGGGGCGAGCATCTTGCAGGGCCGCACCAGGTGGCAAGAAGTCCACCATAACCGGGCCTTGCGCCTGCATGACCTTGGATTCGAACTCGGAAGCGTTGATTACGTGTGCCATGATAGGTCCTTTCGCGATGGGGCGGATGCCTTAGGCGGACATGCTTTCTTTCGATCGGCTTCGTCTGGCTTCAGGCTCCAACCTGTTATTTGATATCGAAATAATATCATATAAAGCCAACATTGCAAGCAGGAAGCGCTTCGTCACGATCCGCGCACATCCACGTTACCACGCCGTTAAATGCAAGCTGTGGCGATCGGACCACACAACCGCAGCATTGATTATCCGATGGTCTGATGCAGATGCTTGACCAGGCTACCGCTTTGTTCGAGGATTGCAAGAGACAACGAAGAGCAACCGCCGCTCCGTACATCAGGAAAAGAGCCACCATGAAGCAATCGTACTACACAAGCCCTGCCGCGCAACGCACGCCCGCCTACGAGGGCTCCCCCGTCCTGGACGTTAACCTGATTTTGGAAGGCGGGGCCATGCGCGGGCAGTTTACCGCAGGCGTATTAGACTATTTCATGGACAACGGCCTATGGTGCAAAAACGTCGTAGGCACTAGCGCGGGCGCCTTGAACGGCTACAACTACGTTGCGGGCGAGCTCGGTCGCACGTGTTACCTCAACACGAAATACTGCGGCGATCCGCGCTATCTGTCTATGCGCAATTTCGCGCTCACCGGCAGCGCCATCAGGCGCGATTTCATGTTCGACGAAATTCCAAACAGACTCGAACCGTTCAACTTCGATGCGTTTCGCAACTCCCCCATGCAGCTGACCACCGTGGCAAGCAACCTTGAAACCGGCGAGGCGGACTACCACGTTATGAAAGACGCACATGACGAGCGCGACTTGCTGTATTTGCAGGCCTCCGCGAGCATGCCGCTGGTGTCGAAAATCATTGAAGTGGACGGCAAAAAGCTTCTCGACGGAGGTCCGTGCGACAGCGTGCCTTTGCTGCATTGCATGCTGAACGGAAGTGCAACGAAGCACATTGTGGTGCTCACCCAGGATGCAACCTATATAAAGAGCCCGAACAAGACCATGCCGCTGGTTCATCGCGTCTATAGCGACTACCCCCTTTTCGCAGAGCGCATGGAACACCGTCACTTCGAGTACAACCGCACGTACCGATGGGTTCGAAAGCTGCATAACGAAGGCAAGGTGTTCATGATTCAGCCTCCTGAACCGGTTACCATCTCAAACATGGAGAAAGACCCTGAAAAACTCCTTGCCCTCTATGAGCAGGGCTATGCCGAAGCGGCGCGCCAATGGAGCGCTCTACAGGCGTATTTGGAGAAATAGCAACAGGCCGAGCGGCTATAATTCAGACGTACCTAACACATTCTTGCATTCGCATCGCACCAATCGGAGTCTCTATGCCGAGCATCTACCATAGAAACATGCCTGAGGCCACCATAGAGCGAAACCTACCATCCTCAAAGGTAACTGCGGCCCAGTCAAAGCCACACTCATAACCACAGTCGAAGACCACGAAAACAGCGGCGTAAGCATACGAAGCAATTTCCTGCACCGTGCTTTCAGGCAGAATGCGGACCGAACGATTCAAGCACATCTCCGGAAGCATCCTTTTCATTGACGAAAGCAACTCCTTCGTCAACATCGACAGCCACTGCGTCACGTCGTGCGTGAAAACCTGCCATCGAAGTCCCATAGCGTTAATGAGATTTACGGAATAAAGTCCACCATCAGAACAAAATATCCAGAAGTCACACGTACATACATTCCATTCAATAGAATCCATGTAGCAATTTCAAAATGCCCTGCTTTTTTTCAAAAGTTAAAGCACGACCATGACGCAGCCCGACTCGCGTTAGCATTTTCACCGCAGCTTTATGGTATGTTACGAAATCGTTGCTTTTTAAGACAAGATGACACCGACCTTTTTCACGAGAGGCATTCCATGAAAAAACGCGTAGACAGTTTGAACCTGGTCAGAATCGGTCTCATTTTCACTATTTTCGTTTGCCATTCCAGTGATTTCATTCCTGAGGTTTTCGGCTATTACGCAGGAACGCTAACGGGATACGCCCTGCAGCTATTCTTCATGATCTCTGGTTTTTGCTGCCTGCTTTCTGGATGGTCCAAAAAGGAACTTCACACCATAGACTACATGAAAAAGCGCTGGTGGAAGATATTTCCCATGCACTTCATCGCGTTTGTCTTGATGGCATTTCTCATCATCTACCGATCGTGGGCGGGCGAATACGAAATCGATAAATCCGATTTCCTTGCGCAAGCCGTAGTCAATCTAACCTTTCTGCAAGCATGGACACCCAACGAAGACTTCGTCTATTCGTTCAACGGCGTCTCCTGGTTCCTTTCCGCCCTGTTCTTCTGCTATCTGCTCACGCCTATTATGATCCGCGTTCTGAAGCGTTTCGAAAAGTACGCCCCGTGGCTTTTCGTCACCGTTGCCTTTCTCCAATTTGGATACGCCCTATATTTCGATCATTTCATCGGCATCGGCACGTTCTGCTACACCAACGTGTTCCCGCCGTATCGCTTCCTGGAATATTTGATGGGTGCCCTGCTCGCCGTCATGTACATCAAACGTCGCGACGGCGAGGGCATTCCCCGCAGCTCTGCAGTGCAGCTTTTTACCGTATTTCTGTTTTTCGCCGTATATGCGATTACGAAGCATGAGATGGGCTTCACTCGCTTTTTCATTGTGCTTGAACTGTATCTGATGTACGCAATGTGCCTCTATGAAGGCAAAATCTCCGACTGGGGCGGGTCCAAGTTGGCAACCTCGCTCGCTAACAGCATTATGCCGTTTTATCTCATCCATTCGGTCGTACTCAAATACACCCGAGAATTCATCGTAGCGGGATCGGATATGAGCTCGATCGCACTTGCCGGACTCTGGGTTCTGGCCTTGGCCATATCCATTGCATTCAGCTATGCATACATGGCTATTGACAAACGGATACGTTTAGCATGGCAGAACCGAAACATAGCAAAGCAGGCTAACCTCAAAACGGACGTAAGACCATGAACCATATTCGAAACGCATTTCGCGCCATCGTCACGCTCGACCGCCTCAAGACGACTGGCTGTTTTTTGCTGCTCGCCATGCTCGCATGCGCGAGCCATGCGGTATTTCTGCCGCAATTCTTCAATATGCCGTTCGATCCGTTTACATACTACGGAGGCGATGCCACGGCGCAGATGGTAGGTGCCGTGCCTTTTCTGGAACGAAGCATCCTTGACGGCAATCTCTTCTGGACTTGGGAATACGGTCTTGGCGGAGATTTGTACGAACAGTTTTCGTACTACTATTCAACTTCCCCGTTTTTCTACCTGATGCTCCTCGTCAAGCTTGCATTCGGCGCAGCGGGCGGCAATTTCGAAAACGCGCAGGAATGGCGCCTTATCGCCAGCATTCTAAAGCAAATCATCTGCATGGCCCTGATGTTCGCCCTCGTACGCCAGGAAGGCAAGCGTCGTACGTGGGCCGTGCTTTCTGCCGCAGTATACGGCTGCTCGATATGGTACATAGACAACTCCTTCGCTTTCGACTTCATGACCGACGCCATGATCTGGCTTCCCGCCATCGTTATGGCGTTCAATGTACTGAAGCGCAATTGGGACGCGCCTGCGAAGGAAAAGAGCAAGTTCGCCTGGCTCCCCTTGTGTCTTGTCATGGCCCTCTGCCTCGTAAATAACTTCTACTTCGCCTACATAACACTTTTCTTCTGCATCGTATTCGCGCTCATTTTCGCTTACGCACCCGCCTCTTCCTTCGAAACGCGCAAGAAGGCCCTGCTTATCTGGGCGAAGCGTATCTTGACGCTGGCCGGCACCGTCATTGTGGCGCTGGGCCTTGCCGCTATCGCGTTCTTCCCCTCGGTTCTTGCGTTTCTTGGTGCAGACCGCACGCAGGTAACGCCGACGTTTGATTTCTTCGCACCGCTTGAGTTTTTCGGCATTGTGCCCGAAGCGCTGTTTTTCAAAGGGGGCTCGTATTTCGCAACGGATAGCCAAACCTACGCGTTTCCCCTGTTCGTTCTCCTTGCGCTGCTGATCAATTATCGCAAGGCAAGCAGCATGACGCGTCGGAAAAGCCTCCTTGCCGCCATTATGATTGCCGCGTGGATGGTTCCGCTGGTGTCAAGCGCCATGAACGGTTTCTCCTATCCATCCAACCGCTGGTGCTACCTGGTAGTGTTCGCCGTCGCATACGCCATTCCCAATTGGCTCGATGCCATCGTTGAGCAGAAAACCGCAAAGCCCGTCGTCATTGCGGTCATAGCTGCGTTTATGATCCTATGCTGGATAACGCACGATTGGCGCAACGAAGCGGCAAGCAACGTTCTTGACTACCACTTCGCCGAGCTGGGCAAATCCGATGCAATCATGCTTCTGCTGCAGATTGCGGCAATCGTCTTGCTTTTCGTTGCCGTACGCAGCAACATGCGTCCGCGCGCACAGCGCCTTATAGCCCCAAGCATTGCCGCATGTGTTCTTGCCGCCTCGCTCATCTCCATGCCATTCGGCCCGTAGTCCCTCGCGTCGGGCTACAGAGACAGCGGCGGAGCGGAAACCATCGGCGCGCCCGGCAGCAACTCAAGCGCCGACTTGCAAGAACTCTTCGAAGGAAGCGATCAGACCTGCGAAGCTTATGCACTGCTTTCGGACAAGACCGATGACCACCATGCGTTCTTCCGCAGCATTGACGAAGAAACTGTAGCTGAAGGACTTGACGAGTTGGGGCACCTCGCTCGCTACGAAAATCGCTCGTGGCTTATGGGCACCTATCCCGTCAGCGTGTACAACTCGCTCATCGGCAAGGACGTCAGCCGATGGCTCAAACTTGACCAGCATGTTTCGTCCACGTCGCTTTCTGCATCGCATTATCGCGGATTCGACCATCGTCTCTTCCTGGAAAACGCCTGGGGCGTGCAGTACAAATTCAACACCCAAATCAACAAGGCAAGCAATCTCTATGGCTACAACGCCGTGGAAAGCGATCCGCTTGTTTACGAAAACGAACATGCTCTAGGCATAGACCTCTGGTACGACTCCTACCTGCCGCAAAGCACTGCCGACACGTGGACTTACGCCCAGAAAGACGCCGCACTTCTGCAGACTGCCGTCCTCGACGATGCGGCAATCGCGCAAAATCCGACGGTGGGGGCACTGGCGAACGAACGAGAACTCGATAACACCGTTCGCGCAATCGTAATCTCGCCCGATAACGCATCGTTTAACAACTGCACGCTCGAAAACGTATCCTTCGACGGCGGCATACTGACGCAAGCCACCGTTGTTGCAGGCGAAGACGCGCGCATTCGCATCGCTCTCCCGGAACAGAATGAACCGGGAGAATACCTGCTGGAATTCACCGCCACGAACACCGAGGGCGCTTCATGGACTATGACCGCCAACGGCGAGGAGTTCTGGACGGGTGGTTCGGACCATCGATGGAAATACCCCACGGAAGAATACGTGTTGTGCTTCCCTGCAGGCACCGCGCCACTGCAGACGCTCGACCTGGAGCTTGAAGAGGGAACCTACCGAATTTCCGACCTACGCGTAGAATTCAACTCCTACCAAAATCTCGACGCATGGACCGACAGCCGCAACGCATGCAGCCTGGAAGACCTGACAGTAAACGGCGGGCACGTAAGCGGAACGGCACGCCCCGATAGCACCGGAATCCTAGCGTTGTCCATCCCCTATTCCTCCAACTGGACCTGCACCGTTGACGGAAAGCAATACGAAACGTTTCCCGTCAACGGCATCTTCACGGGCATAGCGCTCGAACCGGGCGAATACGCAATCGAGCTGCATTATACGAACAAAGCCTTCGTTGCAAGCGCGGGGATTACTCTCGCGACCGCTTTGGCACTTCTCGTGTGGGCCGTCGCCACCTTCGTGAGAAACCGCAAACAACACATGGCGGACTAATCGGAGACCACCCGCAAAGCGGGGCATAGCGGACAAAACGTGTACCCCAAATCGCGTCGTTTCGCCTGAACAGGCCAGCCGATCGCCCTTTCGGAGTTGACGGCACCGAACTCCGCACGCGGACAGAACGTGTGCCCCGATTCCCCTTGACGCCGCAGGTCGGCGGCGGAAAATCCCGCCCCGTGGTTCAATTCCCGCATGGGTAGGATGTCATGCCCCGTGTGCGGGGGCAAAATGAAAGGCCACGGGACCACGGCCGCCGGCTCGAAACGATGGCAGTGCATGTCCTGCGGCGCGACCGCCACGCGCAGAATCGATTCGGCGGCAAAAGGCCTGGAAGCGTTCCTGGGCTGGCTCTTCTCGCCGACGCCCCAGGCGTCGATGCCGGGAGGCGGGCGCACGTTCAGGCGCAAGGCCGAGAGATACTGGAGGATATGGCCGGTGGCGCCGGCGTGCGACGAGGTCCACCACGTCGTCCACGTCGACGGCATATGGCTCGGCCGCGCATGCGTGATGCTGACGGCCTGCACCGCCGACCACGTCGTGGGCTGGCACCTCGCGAGGAGCGAGTGCTCGGCCTCGTGGGGAGCCCTCATGTCGAGGATCGCGCCTCCCGACGTGGTGGTCTGCGACGGCGGCAGCGGGTTCGAGAAGGCGCGGCGCGACCATTGGCCGCAGACGAGGGTGCAGCGATGCACGTTCCACGCGTTCTGCCAGGTGAAGAGGTGCACGACGGCCAGGCCGAACCTCCAGGCGGGAGTCGAGCTGTACTCCATCGCGAAGGAGCTGCTGAAGGTCGAGGACGCGGACGACGCGGCCCGCTGGCTCGCCTCGTTCGCGAGATGGTGCTCCGAATGGGACGCGTTCCTCGGCGAGAAGGCCGTCGTCGACGGCAGGTCCCAGTTCAAGCACCAGCGCCTCAGGAGGGCGAGGCGGACCCTCGAGCGGCTGTGCCGCTCGGGCTGCCTGTTCACGTTCCTCGACCCCGAGCTGGCGAAGGACGGGGCCGTTCCGTCGACCAACAACCGCATCGAGGGGATGAACTCCAGGCTGAGAGAGCTGCTCCGCAGGCACAGGGGCATGGCTATCGACCACAGGGTCAAGGCGATGTCGTGGTGGCTCTACATGCACACCGAGAACCCGATGCCGGCGGCGAGGATCATGGCCGAGATGCCCACCGACGAATCCATAGCGGGCATGTGCGCGAAGGCGGACGGCATGCGCCGCAACGACGAGGCCGTCCAGAGATGGGGCGCGGCGGTGACATGGGAGGAATTCCACGCCAGAGAATGGAGAGGGTCGGATTGGTAGCCGGGGGTACACGTTTTGTCCGTTAAGCCGAATGTGGGCAAGCCTTTCACAATGCCAAGAAAGCAAAAGGCCAGCCCTGAGGCTGGCCTGTTTTTGTTCTGGAGCCGATGACCGGACTCGAACCGGTGACCTACGCATTACGAGTGCGTTGCTCTACCAACTGAGCCACATCGGCACGCACTGCGTTATGTAAACGCGAATGAGAATTATAGCGGTTCTCTCCTGCTTCGTCTATATAGTAGATTGAAAGTTTTTAGGATTACGAAGCAGATCGGACGGATGGCTGGGCCACCAGGACTCGAACCTAGACTAAAGGCACCAAAAACCCTTGTGCTGCCATTACACCATGGCCCAATTCCGTCTTTACAAAAAAGGCGGGCATTGCCCGGCCTTCAATGAGTCATGCATGGTGGGCCGTGAGGGAGTCGAACCCGCGGCCTTGGGATTAAAAGTCCCCTGCTCTACCAGCTGAGCTAACGGCCCACGTTCATGACGCGCGACGATGCGCAGATAAGTATTTTAGCTTCGCATCGTCGCGCGGTCAATGCGATTTTGCAGCAATTTTAAGAAGACGGTGCTTCGCACTTCATAGGATCACGCTGAGCGTCTTCCTAAACGCTGCCCCACGGACATCTCGGAGGCAACACTCGATTCGTTCACGGGCCTTTCAGCCCTTCTCGCTCGCGCATGCCACTTTCACGGACGCAAGAAACTCATGCGCTTCCTTCATCTGGAGCTTTACTGTGCTATGGCCGGTTCCGCCGTACGTCGTGCGCGCGGCCACAATGGCTTCGGTGTCGAGAACGGACACAACATCTTTTTCGAAAAGAGGGCAGACGTCGTGCAGCTCCTCGAAAGAAAGCTCTTCGAGCTCTTTCCCGCTTTTTTCACAATACAGGACAAGATTACCTACGACTTCGTGAGCCTCGCGAAACGGCATCCCTTTTTTCGCCAGGTAATCGGCGACATCCGTAGCAGCCGTAAAGCCCTTCTTCGCAGAAGCAAGCATGGCCTCCTCATGAAGCTCCATGGTATCGACCATGCCAGCTACGCAATACATGCAGTCATGCAGCGTCTTGGCGGCGTCGAACGCTCCTTCCTTGCACTCTTGCAAATCTTTGTTGTATGCCAGCGGCAGAGACTTCATGGTCACAAGAAGAGCCACCAGGTCACCGACGACACGACCCATCTTTCCGCGAGTCAACTCCGCGAAATCGGGATTCTTCTTCTGCGGCATAATCGACGACCCCGTTGAAAACGCATCCGAAAGCGTGATGAATCCGAATTCCGTCGACGACCAGAGTATGATTTCCTCGCACAAACGCGAGAGATGCATCATGGCCACGCTACAGGCGTATTCCAAATCAAGCAGGTAATCACGATCGGAAACCGCATCGAGCGAATTCGGAATGGCATGGTCGAATCCGAGAAGCTCCGTAGTCATGAAGCGATCGAGCGGATACGTTGTTCCCGCCAGCGCCGCGCTTCCTAGCGGATTCGCATCGGCGGCTTCGTACGCATGCTTCAGACGAACGTAATCGCGCGTAAACATCCAAAAATACGCAAGCATATGATGGCTGAACAAAACCGGTTGCGCATGTTGTAGATGCGTATACCCAGGCATGATGACGCCGAAGGTATCTTCCGCCTTCTTGAGCAGCACCTCGCAAAGGGAGACATTCTGTTCGAGCAAGTCCTCCAAGAGCGCTTTCGCATGGAGGCGCAGGTCAGCGGCAACCTGATCATTGCGCGAGCGTCCTGTATGCAGCCGCGCGCCAGGAGTTCCAATCATTCGAGTCAACTCGGCCTCGATTGCCATATGGATGTCTTCGTCGTTGATATCGAACACGAACGAGCCGTCGTCCATGCTTTGCTTTATAGCCTTAAGGCCCTCATGAATAGCATTCGCATCGTCGGTGGAAATAACTCCCTGGGCAGCAAGCATGCTGGCATGGGCCTGCGAACCTGCAATGTCTTGCGCATACATCTCTTTGTCCACAAAGAGAGATGCTCCGAATTCCTGCGTGAATTCATCCACGCCCCCCTCGAACCTTCCAGACCACAACGCCATAGCGCACACCTTTCCGTTGAATCCGAATTGCCCTGCAACCCGGATGAAAATCCTCCATGCGCCCTTCGAGAGAAAGCTTCGACTCGAAGAGCGCTTCCGTTCTTGCTAAGCGGCGCTGACAGCGCTTACCTCTTCCTGCTCGAACGCGCTCTGCTCTGCCATCTCTTTAGCTGCAGGACCCTGCTTTGCGGACCATACGGTAGTGGGCAAACCGTGGAGCTGGATGAACCCCTTCGCCGCTTCGTGATTGAACGTATCCTGCGCGCCGTAGCTGGCAAGACCGAAATCGTAGAGGGAATACGGGCTCTTGCGTCCCACCACCGTGCTCGAGCCTTTATAAAGCTTCACCTTGACCGTCCCCGTCACGCATGTCTGAGTTGATGCGCAAAACGAGTCCAAAGCCTCCTTCAACGGGGAATACCACAGGCCTTCGTACACGGCCGTCGCCCACTTTTGTTCGATGCCTAGCTTGTAATGCTGCGTTTCGCGATCGAGACACAGCGTCTCGAGCGCCTTGTGCGCATTGATGATGACCTGAGCGGCGGGAACTTCGTAGCACTCGCGCGACTTCACACCCACGAGACGGTTCTCCACCATGTCAAGCCTTCCACACCCATGCATCCCCGCTTTGACGTTGATTATTTTGATCATGTCAACGAGCCCCATTTCCTCGCCATTGAGCGAGCGGGGCACACCCGCTTCGAATCCTATCTCGAGGTATTCCGGCTGGTCAGGTGCGGATTGCGCGTCTGCAGTAAGCGTCCAGATGTCCGCAGGGGGCTCGCACCAAGGATCTTCGAGCACGCCGCATTCGATTGCGCGGCCCCAAAGATTGTCGTCAATGGAATACGGCGACTTCTTCGTGGTAGGAACGGGGACACCATGGGCCTTCGCCCACTCCATCTCTTCCTCGCGGCTATGGAGATTCCATTCGCGCACGGGGGCTACAATTTCGATGCTCGGGTCGAGCGCCTTAATGGACGTTTCGAAACGCACCTGATCGTTGCCTTTGCCCGTGCAGCCGTGAGCAACGTATTTCGCCCCGAATGCATGGGCTACCTCAACCATGTGCTTGGAAAGAAGCGGACGAGACAGCGCGGAAAGAAGCGGATAGGAGTTCTCGTAGAGCCCGTTGGCGGCAATGGCAAGCGTCACGTACTCGTTGGCGTACTCCTTACGCATGTCAACTGCGAAGGAAGCGACTGCGCCCATGTCGATCGCTTTCTGTTTGATAGCCGCAAGGTCGTTTTCGTCCTGACCGACATTGCCGCATACGGCTATGACGTCGAATCCTTTTTCCACCTGGAGCCATTTCAAGCATACCGAGGTGTCAAGGCCGCCTGAATACGCAAGCACTACCTTTTCCTTCATTGCCGCCTGAGCCATGCTTCTCACCCTCACCTTTCGTTACGCAAAGCGCATTCGTGCTTTCAACTCATTGGAATTCGATACAAAGACAAAGAGATACCCGCGGAACACCCGTTGCGCATGTTCCGAATACAAAAACACCCGGCGCGATGCCGGGTGTTTCTTGCGTCCTATGATGTGATGCTACAAGGAAGAACTACCTTGCATGGACCGCAGAAAACACACGCATGCATCGCAGCGCGGTACGTCGGTCCTGGCGTCGGAAAGAAGGCTGTACGTACATGATCGTCATGATTGCTGCCCCTTTCCTGAAAAATGCTCCGAGATAGTCTGATGCTCTACTTTGGTAAAGCGTTGAATGAACTTTATCGAATACAATTCCATTTTGCAAGAATAAATTCGAAATTTCTGTTTTACGCATATTTATGCAGAGTAAGCGACCTGGAAGCTATGTTCTAAAGCTCTATTCTCTCAAAAAGTTCCTTGCCCACGCCGCAGACGGGGCAGACGAAATCGTCGGGAAGCTCGTCAACGTATTCGATATGCCCGCAAATCGTGCAGCGCCATGCAAACGTGCGAGCAGCGGCGCCTTCGCTTTCTTCTTTTTGCTCCTGCGCATTCTCCGGCTGTTCGTAGCTCGATGCCTTAGGTGGCGTTTTCCCACCTTTGACCTGGTGATAATACGCATACGTCATAGGCTCTTTGGGGGAAAGTACCGCCGATTCCACGACCTCGCCCATGATGTACAGATGCGTCCCCAAATCCATTGTCTGCTTCACTTTGACGCAAAAATGCGCGACGGCGTGCTCGACCACATACGGCACGCCCGCTTCATCAACTCGGGTCTCCGTTTCCTGGAATTTATCGATGTCCGCGCTGCTGTGAAATCCGAAACGACCGATGAGCTCCATAGGAGCGTCTTGAGCAAGCACCGACACTTCGAACATGCCCGACGCTGCGATGATGCCCGTCGTGAAATTGTCCTTGTTGATGGCGATGCTCACCTGGGCGGGACTCGACGTGACCTGAGAGAACGTGTTCACCACGCAACCGGCCTGCTTTTCACCATCCTGAGCGGTAACAAGGTATAAACCGTACGACAGGCTTCGGAAAGCTATCTTGTCTATCATTGGCCCTCTTTTCCTCGAAGTCGCCTTTTTCGCAGATACTTCATTTTAGCTGAAAAATACATGCATTCCTCCCCCTACGGCCTTACGCCATGCTACAGTGCGCTGCGCACATAACCTAATACCCATATGGTGATTATCTTGATACGCCATCGTAAGTAGAGGTGC
Source organism: Slackia sp. (assembly GCA_047240885.1). Taxonomy (GTDB): domain Bacteria; phylum Actinomycetota; class Coriobacteriia; order Coriobacteriales; family Eggerthellaceae; genus Slackia. The sequence goes on from JBKTHK010000008.1 coordinate 40,490, forward strand.
ATATGACCAGTTCAAATGATACGAGGAATCCTAAACGCAGCATCGATGAAGACTCTTTCGAAAAAGAGCTGCGCGAGAAAGCGCGAGAAAGACTTCAAGAAAGGGAGAATGCCCTGCATGGCACGCAGCAGGCGGCTCTGCACCATAACAACAAGACCGTAGCTGAAGGGAAAACGACGCCGAACGGACGCCACGCTCGCCACGAAGCCCTCTCCGACGCATTCGCCCCGGCACCTCTCCGGAAAGCGCCCCTCTTTTCCGGCAGGCCTCTTCTGGGCGTGCTCCTTGCCGCACTCGTCATTATCCTTCTTGCATTCTTTATCTCCATAGCAGTATCCCGCTGCGACCGATCCGAGGAAGACGTCGCCTCCGAACCACAGCAAGTCGCGCAAGTCCAACAGGAAGAGCAGCAGACGGAAGCGTCGGAAGAGGTCCAGACCATATCTTTCGACCCTTCGCCGCAAGAACTCGACAGCATCCCCTCTTCTTCCGGCCTTGAAGCTTTCTCTCTCTCGAACGCCTCAACGCCGGAAATCTCGGAAGAGCAGCGCTCCATCATCCAGAAAGCCCTAGACGACGCCGCGGAACAAGGCGACGTCGGATTCGTCTTCTACAGCCTGGAAACCGGCCGCGGCATTTCCTACAACGCCGACACCGTTGTGTACGGAGCCAGCTCGTTTAAGGGTCCCTATGCCCTCTACATCTGTGAATCGTTGATAGAACCGGGCACGATATCGCTCGATTCTGATTGCGCCGGCACGATGCTCTACGATCCTTCCAGCTACTACAATGGAGGATCATACATAGTTTCCGACCTGATAGACGATGCGATTATCTACTCTGACAACAACGCCTATGGATCGCTGCGCGACTCGTATGACACCATGGGATTCGACGAATGGGTCACTAGCATAGGGGCGAACGACGCCACTTACCGCGCTGATTCGTGGTATCCGTGGTATTGCGCACGCAGCTCTGCAAAGCTTTGGACCGAGATGTACAACTACCTGGAAAGCGGCACCGAAACCGCGACGTACCTTTCCACGCTGCTCAGCCAAACCGAAACGTCGTTCATCCGCGACGCTCTCCAAGGCACGAACGCGCTCGTGAAAGACAAGGCAGGGTGGTGCTCCGACTCCGACCCGAACTACAACGGCGTATGCGATGCGGGCATCGTCACCGTCGACGGCCACCCCTTCGTCCTGTCGGTGATGACCGGCATGGCCGATAGCGACGAGAACCGTCTGCTTTTCCAGGAAATAGCCCGCAGCGTCTTCGAAACCAACGAAGCGCTCAGTGCCTAGCAGGCAAGCCAGCAAGCCGAAACGGCCGCGACGAGAAACGGCGCCCTGTGAACTAGACCCCATTAGGGGTTCAGTTCACTTCGAGGGGCGCCGTTTTCATGCGAAGGCGTAGATGTTCCTCGAAAACTATCTTTGCTCAGTGCGTTCAAAGAACGCGCATGCGTTTTCAAAGCAGATAGCGTCGGCAATATCTT
>JBKTHK010000009.1:0-39699 GCA_047240885.1 Slackia sp.
CGTCTGGAATGCTCATAACCTTGCCGAACATGTCATTGGGCTCGTCGGTCAGACCGATGTAGTTGCCATAGCTCTTGGACATCTTCTGGACGCCGTCAGTACCCTCAAGAAGAGGAAGCGTCAAAGCGACCTGGGGCTCCATACCGAGCTTCTCCATGAGCTCTCGGCCGGCAAGCAGATTGAACAACTGATCAGACCCGCCGATTTCCACATCGGCCTTGATGACCACGGAGTCATACGCCTGCATAACCGGATAGAGGAACTCGTGAAGAGCGATGGGCAGACCACCCGTATAACGCTTATGGAAATCGTCTCGCTCGAGAATGCGGGCAACCGTGAAGTTGCTCAGAAGCTTGAGCAGCTTCTCCATATCGAGGTCGAGAATCCACTCGGAGTTGTAGCAAAGCGTCGTCTTCTCGGGATTGAGAATTTTGAACGCCTGATCGACATAGGTCTGGGCATTTGCCGCGATCTGCTCGCGCGTAAGCTGGGGACGCGTGGAATTGCGGCCCGAGGGGTCTCCGATAAGAGCTGTGCCATCGCCGATGATCAACGTAACGCGATGACCGAGGTCTTGGAACTGTCGGAGCTTGCGCAGCGGGACGGCGTGGCCGAGATGAATGTCAGGGGCGGTCGGATCGACGCCGAGCTTGATATTGAGCTCTTCGCCTCGCTTGAGCTTCTCGAGAAGCAGGCTCTCCGGCACGACGGTGTCGGTTCCGGACTTGATAATGTGCAACTGTTCTTCTGGGGTTATCGGACTCATCTCCTTTTATCATACAGAATGCCTAAGCGTCCAAACAACGGTGCAAGGGCGAAACGCAATGCGCCTTTTTTCGGATAGACGCCATGGTAGCACAGCGCAAAAGCAAGCTACTGCACACCGCGGAAGAGATGTCCCGTCGTGCAGCCTTCTGCCTTGGACACGCTGTGGTCGCCTTTGTAAGCGATGTCACGGGCCCTGACGACGCGGGCGACGGCATTGGTGGTCTGTTCCACGTTCATGAGCGTCGTGTCCACCATGAAAGACGATACACCGACTGCAATAAGCTTGCAGGCAAGGTGAGCGGCGTCGAGCTGTACCGCGTTGTAGAGGTGACTTCGGCCGCACGAATCGGTGACCACCTGGAACTGATAGCCCTTTCTGTCTTCCAGGAAATGCGGGCTTTTGCGGCGGGCGCATTCGCTGCATTTCTGGTTACAGGGACCTTGGCTCATAAGCAGACAGTGCTCGGTGGTCATAAGCTCCTGATAGCCCGAGACCGTCAGGCCCAAAGCGACAGGCGCGTCCTTGCCGATCGCCTCGATCTGGTCGAGGGTCAGCTCAGGAGAAAGCCATACGCGCTTGGCCCCGAGGTCGGCAGCAAACTGAAGCGAAAGCGCATTGGTGAGAGGCACATGGGAGCCGATTTCGAACTCCATGCCAGACTCGCTGGCGCGCAAGGCCTGCCCGAGATTTTCGACAAGAAGGGGCTTGCCGGGCTTTGCGTACTCCCAAACGTCGAAAGGCTCCTCGGCGTTCATAGGTGCCTTGTCTACGACGGGCAGAGCCATTACGCATTTGCTCGGATAGCCGGCTTGGGACGCAGTGGCCGTAAGCTGGCCAGCAACGCACGCTTCGCCGCGGCGGTAGTTCAGAACGGGAACGTAGACGACATCCGCTCCAGCGCGCTTCGCGGCCCGGGCGCATGCAGGATTCGTCGCCAGCGCCACGACCTCGCAGCGTTGGTTTTTCGCGGGAAGGGCGTGCACAGGCTCAGGAGATTTCGTCAACGGCCGCTCGCGGCGCCCGGAAAGCATTGCATCCTCAAGACGCTTCAAGGCCTGGGTGCGCGCCTTATGCAGCGCCGAGAACCCAATGCCGACGCCCTCGTCGACCGATACCTCGAGGGACTCGAAGTAAAAGGGGGTGTTCCCGAGACGATCGACATGCTCGCGCGCCTCTTCTGCGCTCACCGCCTTCGTCCTGGCCTGTTCGATAATTGGACCTTCAAAGCGAATCGATGCCTGGCCGCAAGACGCCTCGATGACGAGAGGCTCACCAATACGCAGAAACGCCTTAGCGTTCACGGGAAGACGCGGCTCCATAGCATCATCCTCAAACGCCATGGAAGCATCTCTCACGCGAAAGACCCGATCGCCTTTGCTGACGCGCTTTTCGACGCGGAAGCGCCATTGCGACCCTTTTCTTGAAAAATCGGAAAGCGTGCAGGCGAAATGGCCCTTGTTCGTCCAGAATTCGAGCAAATCGCCTTCGTGCAGCTCGATTTCCGACGAAAGAGAAACCTCTCCATTACGGACATCGCCGACGCGCCCCACGAAAACACCTCTGTTGTTCGGCCTTCCGTAGCTCATGATCTCGTTTCCACGGCGGCCCTTCAAATAGCCCTCGGTAAATCCTCGGCTGAACGCCTCCGTGAGGATTCGGCGTTCGTCTTCGGTGGGGCCTACATGCGAAGCGCGCAGCTGCTGCGCAAGCTCCACCTCGTCTTCACAGCAAAGCGCATCCGCCGCATCGGCCAGGCGGTCGAGGACACGACGATACACGCCGACCACAGAAAAGACGTATTCGGGAGATTTCATGCGACCTTCGATTTTGAGGCTGTCAACGCCGGTGGCTCCCAGCTCTATAAGCATATCGATAGAGCAGAGGTCTTTCGGGGAAAGAAGATGGTCGCCCTCGGAAGGAAGGGCGTTTTTCACCGATGCATTGTGGAGCGAATAAGGAAGACGGCATGCTTGGGCGCACATTCCCCTATTCGCCGAACGACCGCCGATAAGCGAGCTCATGAAGCACTGCCCCGAATAGCAGATGCAAAGCGCGCCATGCCCGAAGCATTCAGCGCTCATTCCGCACTCGTGCGCCGCTGCGCTTGCCTCCGCGACCTCAAGTAGCGTCAGCTCGCGCGCCAACGTTACACGATCGGCTCCGAGGCGCGCCGCCGCGCGCACGCCGTCTACCCCGTGCGTGTTCATCTGGGTCGAAATGTGCAGGCGCGCCTCGGGAAGCACGCGCTTCACTTCGGCCGCAATGCCGAGGTCTTGAACGATGAACGCATCGACGCCCCGCCTCCACGCCTGGCGCACAAGCTCGACCGCCCGCTTCGTCTCTTCGGGCAGCACGGCAACGTTCACCGTCATATAGACGCTGACACCGCGCAAATGGGCGTAATCGCATGCCTGGGAAAGGTTTTCGAGCGTGAAATTGTCAGCCCCTCGGCGGGCGTTGAAGTCTTCGCAGCCAAGATAGACCGCATTCGCCCCCGCTTGAACGGCAGCGTGCAGGCAGGCCATGTTGCCCGCCGGAGCGAGCAGTTCAAGGTCTCTATATGGGTTCGTCATGGAAAAAATCCTTATCGTCGTATAAGCAACTTTGCGAATGATACCGCTTTCGGGTATCGTAGCCATCATGAAATCACGGAGAAAACAGCGCGAATCGCGCGCAACGCTGGGCTGTGGACCGTACTCGTCGTTACGGTGGGTATCGGAGCGGCCTTATTCGGTTGCTATCAGGGCGCTATGGCGCTTGTCGACGAATGGTGCAAAGATTTGCCAGACGTCAACGACACGGATGCCTTCCAGCTCCCCGAGCAATCTACGACGACGCCAACGATTACGACCCGTCCACCGGCACGGGCACTGTCTTGGCGGAGCTTTACCTGGAAAAACGCGAGCCTCTCTTCTCTTGACGAAGTGGGAACCTACGTTGCCCAAGGAACCGTCGCCACCGAGGACGTTCGTTTCTACGAGCATAAAGGCGTCGACCTGCAAGGCATCGTGCGAGCTCTTTCGTAAACCTGGCAGGAGGCCAGGAGGGAGCCTCCACTATTACGCAGCAGTATGTGCGCAACACCATCATCGCCGACGAGATGACCGACATCTCGATCAAGCGCAAGGTGCGCGAAATCGATCTCGCCGTCAAACTCGAGCAAATCTACTCGAAAGACGAGATTCTTCTCATGTACCTCAACACCATCAATTACGGCGATGGCTGCCACGGCATCGAAGCCGCTGCCCAGCATTATTATTCAAAGCACTCCAACGAACTGACCATCGCGCAGGCGGCGACGCTTATCGGCATCCCGAACTCGCCCACGCTGTACAATCCCGTCACCAATCCGGAATCCTCCATTCAGCGCCGCAACGTGGTTCTTTCCCGCATGCTCGCCAACGGCGTCATCACCGAGGACGAATACAATGCCGCAATAGCAGAAGAGCTCAACCTCAACGTTGCCCCCGAAGAGGGAACGAATGGCGTATACAAATACGAATGGTTCACGACCTACGTTCGCGACCTACTGCAAAGCGACGAATACCTCGCAAAAGGCGTCACGTACGACAAGCTTTTCGAAGGCGGTCTCACCATCGTGACGAGCCTCGACCCCGTCATGCAGGAATACGCAGAAGAAGCCGTTGCCATCCAATATGAAAGCGGCGCGGTGAAGCAAGGGCGGGAGTTCGCCCTTACCCTCGTCGACCCGAACACCGGATTCATCAAAGCCATGATCGGCGGCAAGAATTTCTACGAGGGCGATCAGCTTAACATCGCGACAAGCTCCGACGGCCGTCAGATCGGCTCTACCGCCAAGGCGTTCACCCTTGCAGACGCTATCGAAAAGGGCATCAATCCGGCAACCCGCATCAACTGCGACCGCGGTCCCGTCAAAGTCAACGGAGCATCCATCTATAACTACGGCCAGCAAAACTACGGTACGTTGAGCATCGCTGACGCCATCGCCGTCTCCTCCAACACCGGATTCGTGCGCCTGTCCTACGTAGATTCAGAGAAGAGCGGCATCACGCCCGAAAGCATCGTCGCCATGCAGGAGCGTCTTGGTCTGCGCGGAGGCAAGCTCGTGAACTACCCGACCGCCGACAAGCTTCCCGCCGTGGCCACCACGACGCTTGGCGTCGGCCAAGCGAACACCACCGAGATGGCTTCAGCCTTCGGAACATTCGCCGCAGAAGGCGTGCATCATGACGCCACCGCCATCTTGACCGTAACGGACCGCAGCGGCAACGAGCTGGTCAACAACACCAATCAAGAGGGTGAGCAGGTCCTTTCCAAATCGGTAGCCTATGCAGTCACACAGACGCTCGAAGGTGTCATCTACAAATCCATGGGAACGGCCTCTGCGGCAGCCCTTTCTTCCGGACAGATTGCAGCCGGTAAAACCGGAACGACGGACAATTGGCACGATCTCTGGTTCGTCGGATACACGCCCCAGCTTTCCTGCGCAGTATGGACGGGCGATCGCTCCAACCAGCTTGAGCTATACACCGATTCGTGGTGTCAGGAGATTTGGCGCTATGTCATGGAACATGCTCTCGAAGGCGTCCCCAACCAGGAATTCACCCCCGCCCCCGAGCCTGATTACAAGAACTCTTTCGGAGGCTCGTCCGCCTCGAAGGATGACGAGGACGACGAGAAAGACGGAAAATTGAAAACGAGAGTCCGACGATTCCTCCGACAGCAGCTCTTCCGATTCGTCCACGAACCAATCGGGTAGCAACGGCAACTCCTCGGGCAATACGGGAACAAACGGCCCCACGACCGACCCCACTCCCGATCCGGACCCCACACCCACCCCCGATCCGGAGCCGACGCCCGACCCAGAGCCCACTCCCGATCCGAAGCCGACGCCCGACCCAGTGCCTACTCCGGACCCCACGCCGACGCCCAGCACGCTCTATGCAAGACAGCCAGCGTACGAGGTTTCTCAGCTTGTTGCCCACCGAGCGGCCGCGTAGATTCCTTCGACACACAAAAAACCTTGGCGTCGACCGGTTTCGACACGTCTCCACGAAGAAGCGAGCCCCACGGGCTCGCTTCTTTTTTCCAGGAAAGCATCTGCCCTCTCGCCGCACGCAGGTAATGGCGTTCTCCGGAATTGCGGTAGTGCTATTATGGAGCGGTAGATTAAAGCTGGGCATTGCCCAGGCCGCATGAAAGAGGCGAATATGAACGAAACCCCAGAGCAGCAAACACCCGAAACATGCTCCCACAACTGTGGGTCCTGCTCGAGTTCCTGCGGAGAGCGCACGGAGCCGCAAAAGCTCTCCCCAACGCCGCATCGAAGATTACGAAGGTGATCGGTGTTGTCTCAGGCAAAGGAGGCGTCGGAAAAACCCTCGTCACGTGCCTTCTCGCATCGGAGCTCCAAAAAGCCGGAAAGCGCGTCGGCATTATGGACGCCGACGTGACCGGCCCCTCCATTCCCAAGGCTTTCGGCGTCAAGGGACCCCTGTCCGCCGATACGAACGGCCTGAACCCTGGAGAGACTGAATCCGGTATCAAGATGATTTCAACCAATCTCATGCTCCCGCAAGAAGATATGGCCGTAGCGTGGCGCGGACCCGTGGTCTCTGGGATCATCAGCCAGTTTTTCAATGAGGTGAACTGGGGAGAGCTCGATTACCTCCTGATTGATATGCCCCCAGGCACAAGCGACGTCTTGCTGACCGTTTTCCAACAAATTCCCCTTGACGGGATAGTAACCGTATCTGCACCGCAGGAACTGGTGGCCATGATGCGTGGGCAAAGCCGTCAATCTCGCTCACGACATGAAGGTGGATGTTCTTGCCCTGGTGGAGAACATGGCCTACTTCGAATGCAACGATTGCGGCAGAAGCACTACATCTTCGGCGAACCCCAAGGCGCAGACGTTGCGAAGCGCTATGACATACCTTCATATGCAACCCTGCCCATGGATCCCGCTATTGCAACCCTGGTCGATGCCGGCGAAGCGGGCGCTACAACGTCAAAGACGCCCTCAAGCCAGTTCTTGACGTACTGTAGGCCCTTTTCGCCCTCTTTTACGCAAGCAAACGCCCTTTTGTCCTCCGAGGCCAAGAGGGCGTTCTGCTGTCGAGACGCCGCCATGCGCCAAGACTTTAGATTTGTAGGCTTTGAAAAGCTACGACGCTTTGAAGCCCCAGAAGAACGCCGACTCACATATTCACGTAATCTGCATTCAGGAATTCAAGACCTCTCCTGCAAGCAAGGCGAACAATACGCCGGTGCGAAGAAAGTCCAAGCTGCCGCTCCCTTTCCGCACCCAATTTAGAGGAAAAAAATAAAAGACCAGGAGAATCTCCTGGTCTGAAGTTTCAATGGTGGAGCCTAGGGGGATCGAACCCCTGACCTCATGGCTGCCAGCCATGCGCTCTCCCAGCTGAGCTAAGGCCCCGTATCATCCGCTCTGAGTTGTTTTCTCTTGCGCGGTGCGAGAACTTATTATACAGAATCGATTTTGAGGGTCAACAACTTTTTCCAACTTTTTTTGAAAACTTTTTTCGCCACGCAATCCTAACGAAATACCGCCGCCTCGCGCGCGAATCATGCGCGATAGCTCCAGTCGCCATTCGGCCAAGACCGCCGCATGATATGCGCCATTTCTCGCCAAGGTTCCCGAAGGATTCCGTCAAAGAAGCGCCAAAGCCGCCTCCATACCATGAGACCAAGCTTTACTGAAAGGAGCGGCCATGCCTGCACATGAGAACAACCTTCCGTCGGAAAGCGCCTGCATCACGCGACGCTCGCTTCTTGCCGCGGCGGCCGGCGCCGTGGCCTCCGCTGCTGCACCTTCCAAAATCGCGCATGCCTCCCCCGCCCCGTCAGCGTCCACCCCCAATGAAGCCTTCGTGCCCCTGGACGTCTACCTAGGAGCATCGAAACGTATCGTCGACGAGCTCTCCGCCCACGAGCATGACTCCTACTACCTCTCCACGCCGTTTGGCAACACGGGCCCGAACGGCGAAGGAGGAAACATCGATAGCTGGGATTGCTGGCATCCGAACGGCCGACCGAAAGAGAACGGACAGTCCTACATGAACTGCGCGGGCTTTCTCGTCGCGGTCTTCGAGGCATGCGGGGCCGATTGCGACATCGTGGGTTCGTACGTCGGTTCGTCTGGCTACAACAGAGGGAACAAGGCGAACCTTTCACGATGGAAGTGCTTTCTCGACGACCACGCCTCCATGAAAAAGGAGTACCAGTCGAAAGAAGAGCTTCTCTCCAGCGGGGAGCTTCGCAAAGGGGACATCATCATCGCAGAACCAAACGACTGGAATGCGCCCGGAGCTGACTGCCATGTCATGTTTTTCTGGGGCGATTCGCCCTCGGAAGACAAAGCCTGGCATTCCAGCGGCCATGCCGACGGGGTTGTCGCGGGAGCGGTTCCGGGCAATGCCATCTCGCGCATCTCGGCCAAACACACCGATTGCTACTGGATACACGCCCCCCTTGAAAACCTCATCGACGTAACCATCAAGAAAACCTCTGCCGACATCTCGGTAGCCGACGGCACGGAAGAGGGCTCGTACTCTCTCGAGGGCGCGTCATTCAGCGTATTCGAAAGCTTCGACGGCGAAGAGTTGTCGGGGCTGATAACCTCCTTTACCACCGATGCAAGCGGATCCGCCGCAGTAAGCCTCCCTCCGAATTGCGACGTATGAATCAGGGAAGACGAGGCCCCTTTGGGATTCGTCCCATGGAGCGAGCCGAAACGCTTCCACGTCAAGAGAGGCTCCGAAGCAATAGAACTCGCTGACAGCCCCTGCAGCGTCAGACTTATCCTGAAGAAAATAGACTGCGAGACGAATGGCGGCGCACAGGGGCACGCGTCCCTCGAAGGGGCGCTGTACGAACTTGTCGACTCAAAAGGCAAGGTTCACCAAGCAAAAACGACATGGGACGAATCTAGAAAGGCATGGGTCGCCGTCTTCGAGAAGCTTCCTCGGGGAAAGGCGCGCATACGCGAGGTTCAACCTTCCTCGGGATATGTCCTGGACGACTACGGCGGAAGCCAGCATGACGGATGGATGGAGGTAGAGCTTACACCCGATTCGCACGAACCGGAATTCGAGATGCCCGTGCACGAGCATGCGGAGCAAATCGCGCGAGGAGACATCTGCGGGGCGAAATACGACGGATCGAGCGAGGAAGAAATCCGCTCCCCTCTTGCGGACTGCGAGTTCGCATTCTGGCTCGAAGACGATGGGTCGCTGGAGGCAAAAGGCTACGAAGTCACCGAAGTGCTCGACGCTTTCGGGCTGCCGATAAAGAATAGCGACGGAACCGTCTTGAAAGGATCGTATATCGGGTCGGTCACATCGGGCGCGGACGGTCGCTTTTCGAGCAGAAGCCTTGCCTCGCCTGAATCGAACAAAGGCTCGCAGGAACGCGGCGCCCTCGTGTACGGAAGCTATACGCTGGTCGAAACATCGTGCCCGAACCCCTCTCTGGCCCTTCTGGAGCCCATTTGCCATATAGAAGTGCACGCGGAGGGGCAGGAGGTGTTCTTTATCCTAGAAGACCGCCTCATGGCCTCTCCTGTTCGAATTCGGAAGACCGATGCCGCAAGCGGCAAGACCATAGGAAAGCCGGGAACGCTCATAGAGCTCCTCAGGAAAGGAGAGGACGGAACGTATGAGGTCGTGGAATTCGACGCGCACTACCCCGACAGCCACAAAGTCTCGGTCTTTTCCATCCCTGCTTCAGGAATCGTGCAATTCCCCGAAAAGCTCGCCTACGGGTCCTACGCCATCAGAGAAGTAGAAGCCGTTGCGCCTTATCTGCTGCGAACAGAACCGGTCTATTTCGAAGTAAGCGAAGAGCACGACTGGGCAAGCGATGACCTTCTGGAGATAGACCTTCCCAACGAGGCCGCAACGGGAACGATCAAGGCAGCAAAAATAGACGCAGAGAGCAAGGAGGCCGTCGCGGGAGCACGCTACGAAATCATCGCGAAAGACGACATAGCAACCCCCGATGGAACCGTCCATTACAAAAAAGGCGACGTGGTTCAAACGGCAGAGACCGACGAGCAGGGGGCCTGGACGGTAGAGGGTCTGTCTCTTGGAAACGGCTCCGTGACGTATCTAATCGTGGAAACCGCATCTCCTGACGGCTACGTGGCGGAAAGCGAACCCCGCGAAGTGACGCTTTCCTACGAAAGCCAGACCGTTGCAATCGTGGAAGAGGGCATAACGATCGAGGAGCAGCCCTGCCGCCTCGTGGCGACCAAGAAGGACAAGGCCTCGAAAGAGCCTATCGAAGGCGTCGTGCTCGACGTGTACCGAACCGAAAGATCAAGCGCGATTGAAGAGGACGCTCCTTTCTTGAGCGCCTCGACAGACAGCGAAGGAAAGGCCGTCTTCTCTAAGCTTCCCCGCGATGCGACCTACCGAATCGTCGAGGCGGAAAGCCGCATCGACCTCGGATACCCCACGCAGCATGCTGAGGCGGCGCTCTATCTCTCCCCCGACGGACGCTGGTACAGCGACTTTGCGGCCTACGAAGAGGAAAACGCGGTTTTGACGCAAGCACAGGATCAGAAACAAGAGCAGAAGGAAGACGAACCGGACCAACCGCACCAAGAGGCTGCGCCCCACGGCGCAATCGAAGGAAGCGTGGCTCTTGAGAACGATTTCACCAAGGTGTCCATCTTCAAAGTCGACCGGGACGCATACCAAAACATGAACAGGAATCAGACCGAAGAATCGGAGACATTGTGCCAAGGCTCGGATATACGTAAAGCGCTGCTAGAAGGAGGAGAATTCGAGCTCGTCGACGAAAAGGGCGAACCCGTCCCTTGCGCCGAGGGAATTTCCCGATGGTCCGCTTCGCCGCAAGAGCCGCAGACATTCACCCGCCTCGTTCCCGGAGCGGAATACACAATCGTCGAACACGAAGCGCCGAGCGGATACCGGCGGGCAAAAGACGCGACGACATTTCGCGTCGAAGATACGAACGAAGTGCAGATCGTCATCGTCGAAAACGAAAAGGAGCCTGCAACACCGTTTGCGAAAACGGCCGATTGGGGATCGTCTGCTGCGACAATTTCGGGAGTGCTGGCCGCAGGGAGCGCCGCATATCTTTGGTATGCGCGAAGAAGGGCCTCTTTGGAGGAAGGGTCGTAGACAAACGCGCCTACAAGTCCGCCCTACCATAGTGCAGGTGTAGCATGCCCGATCAACCACCGAACATGTACCATGCAAAAAGGGCCGCATATGCGGCCCTTTTCATACGGGGTAGAGGTTATTTCTGAGCAGCCTTGGCAACCTCGACGAGCTGAGCAAATGCGTCGGGGTCGGAGATGGCCATGTCGGAAAGAACCTTGCGGTCGAGATCAACGCCAGCCTTCTTAAGACCGTTCATGAACACGGAATAAGACATACCATTGATACGAGCCGCAGCGTTGATGCGGGTAATCCAGAGGCGACGAATCTCGCGCTTCTTGTTGCGACGATCGCGATACTGGTACTGGAGCGAGTGCTGGACCTGCTCTTTAGCAGCACGGTAGGTACGGGATTTCGCGCCGTAGTAACCCTTTGCACGGTTGAGAATGACGCGACGCTTCTTATGGGCGGAAACTGCACGCTTTACACGAGGCATTGACTATCACTCCTTGATTAACGGATACCGAGGTTCTTGCCGACGACCTTGCGGTCTGCTGCGGAGAGTTCGGTCTCATGGCGGAAATTACGGATGCGCTTGGGGCTCTTCTTGGTCTTGATGTGGCTCTTGAAAGCCTTGGCACGCATAATCTTGCCAGAGCCGGTAACGCGGAAGCGCTTGGCAGTGCCCTTGTGAGTCTTCATCTTAGGCATGACGTATGTCCTTTCTCCTACTCGTTTCGGCGCCTCAGTTATTTGGCGTCTTTTTCTGCTGCCTTTTTCGCACTTGCCGGCAACGGGGCAATGAGCATGTGCATGTTGCGGCCTTCCATCTTCGGCGCATTCTCGATAACGGCTACGTCCTTGAGGTCGTCTGCCAAACGTTCGAGAATGGAAAGGCCCTGTTCGGGGTGAGCCATCTCGCGACCACGGAACATGATCGTGATCTTGACTTTCGCGCCGCCCTCCAAGAAACGAAGCACGTGCTTCTTCTTGGTGGTGTAATCGCCGACGTCGATCTTGGGACGGAATTTCATTTCCTTGATTTCGATCTTCGTCTGATTCTTGCGGGCCTGCTTCGCCTTGATTGCCTGGTCGTACTTGAACTTGCCGTAGTCCATGATTCGGCATACGGGCGGTTCTGCGTTCGGTGCGATTTCCACCAAATCGAGACCCTGCTCATCAGCGATGCGCTGAGCCTCGCGAGTGCTGAAGATGCCCATCTGAGATCCGTCGTAACCGATCAAGCGGCATTCGCGAGTACGAATTTCGTCGTTGAGCCTTGGCTCCTGAGCTGCTATCGCGCTCACCTCCTCTATCTCTCGCTTTCGCGAGTATTGCTGCAACAAAAAACCCTGCGCGCATGCAACAGGGCTTCCGAATGCAGAATTCTTTTATTCAGAAAACCCATCAGCTTGCGCCGAAATAGGCGGAGAGCACCTGCCCTCACTTGAAACAGCTTGCATATAATACCACACATGCCGCAAATGACAATGTGTTTTTTAGGTTTCTCCGCAATGGACGATCGGCCCATTGGCTCCTGGCTCGCCAACGAAGACCGATGCGCAAGCCCAAACGAACACTTTGACGGTGAACCGGCAAAACCCGCGTTCGACGCACGCATCGGCCGTCATTGTACGCCGCAATAATGAACCGAAGACGAAAAACGCAACCGAGACACGCCAAAACGCGTATCCTGGCAACAGCACTGCACGCCATTGCCATGAAGCAGGAGGAACCATGGAGCTCGTGGATTGCCACACCCATACCATCTATTCGGACGGCGGAAGCACGCTGGACGAAAACATCGCCGCCGCCGAAGCACGAGGTCTGACGACCATAGCCTGCACGGACCACTTCGCCCATCCCGCCTTCATGGATTGCGCCGTCGACGAATCGCGCATCGCGGAGCTTGGCAGTTGCATCGAGCAAGCACGCCTTTCCCACCCGAACATTGATATCGTGTTCGGGTGGGAAGCGGATTGGTACGAAGGGTGCGAACGAGACATCCCCCTGTTCAGGGCGGGGGCAACGTTTCTTCTGGGCTCGGTGCATTATCTAGATGAGTTCGCCATAGATTGGTCGGAAGATATGCGCATCTGGGACGCCGAAGGAGCCGACGAAGTATGGCGTCGATACGCCCAGGCCTGGTGCCGTGCATGCTTTTGCCCCGTAGGCTTCGACAGCATGGCGCATCCCGACCTGCCACGCCTTTTCGAAAACGAAGGGTACGCCCCCTCTTTGGACCTAGATCCGCTTTGGGACGATATGACCGAAGCGGCGCGGAGTCCCACGTCCGCATCGAGCTTTCCACGGCGGGACTGCGCAAAAGCGTCCGAGACTTCTACCCCGCCTTCGAGCTCCTCGAGCGATTCCGCGCCGCAGGGGTTCCCTGACCGTCGGGTCTGACGCGCATTCCAGCAAAGACATCGGCTACGGAATCGAAGCTTACGCGTGCGCACGACGCGCAGGATATGCAAGCATCGACGTCCCCACCTCTTCGGGGGAATGGCGCCGCGTGGCCTTGTAGAAAGCCGGGAGACATAGCGCCGCGCGACGCCGCAAAGCTTTAGAGGAATGACGCCGCGCGCCCGTCAGATGGATGGAACCTGTTGACTCCCCCCATGCACCGAGCAGTTCCGAAATCTTCGGGAAACAGCGCCTACTTGCGCCGGGCGTCGAGCTCCCCCGCAAGCTCGTCGATTCCAACGCCGTGATACTCAAGGGCCACCAGCAGGTGGTATATCAAATCGGCGGCCTCGTAGCGAATGTGGTCGTGATCGCGGTCCTTACATGCAAGCGCAACTTCCACGGCCTCCTCGACCACCTTTTTCAAAACCTTGTCTTCTCCGCTCTGCAGAAGAAGCGCCGTATAGCTTTTCTCGGGATCAGCGTCGCGGCGAGAGCCGATGACCTCGGCGAGGCCGCATATGGTCTCTCCGATATTCCCAGGTTGCACGTTCGCTGTGCGCTCGCCCATGATTACCTCTCTATCTTCTTGAAAAAGCACGTCTTGCTGCCCGTATGGCATGCGGGCCCTTCAGCATCCACTTCGACCAGAAGTGTGTCGGAATCACAATCGGCATAGAGGGCAACCACATGCTGGATGTTTCCGCTCGTAGCCCCTTTGTTCCAGAGCTCCTGGCGCGACCGCGACCAAAACCAGGTCGTGGACGTCTGAAGCGTCAGACGAAGGGACTCCTCGTTCATCCAGGCCATCATGAGCACCTCTTTTGTATCGTGCTGTTGAACGATGGCGGGAATCAGCCCTTGTTCGTTATATTTCAATGCAGCCTCTTCAAGCTTCATATGTCCCTGCCTTTCACTCGAGTCGCCAAGGAGAATGCGTGTGCATCAGAAGTCGAGGCGAACGGGAATCCCCTGCGCCGCCATGTACTCCTTCACCTGCTTGACCGTATATGTTCCGAAGTGAAACACGCTCGCAGCAAGCACGGCATCGGCCTCGCCGTCGATGACACCTTCGGCAAAATGCTCCAAAGATCCCACGCCCCCCGACGCGATGACCGGGATGGGGACCGCACGGGACACGGCGCGCGTCAGCGCGATGTCGAACCCGTCTTTCGTGCCGTCTCTGTCCATGGATGT
This sequence comes from Slackia sp., assembly GCA_047240885.1. GTDB lineage: Bacteria > Actinomycetota > Coriobacteriia > Coriobacteriales > Eggerthellaceae > Slackia. The sequence goes on from JBKTHK010000009.1 coordinate 14,506, forward strand.
AAGAAGAATCTCGCCTGCGCCCCGCCGCGCGCACTCTTGCGCCCACCACACGGCATCGATGCCCGTGGCCTTTCTTCCTCCAGCGACAAACACTTCCCAGCGGTCGGCCCCGGGGGCGCCCGGAACACCCACGCGCTTCGCATCGATCGCGCACACGACCGCCTGGCTGCCGAACGCCGCCGCAGCAGCCCCGATTAAAGAGGGGTCTGCCACCGCCGCAGAGTTGAGCGAAACCTTGTCGGCCCCTGCAGCCACCATGGTGCGCATACCCGCCACATCGCGAAAACCGCCGCCGACCGCATAAGGAATAGAAAGCTGTCGTGCAGCTTCCGACGCCATTTCGATCGTGGTCTCCCTTTTATCACTCGTGGCGGTTATATCGAGAAAAATTACCTCGTCCGCGCCCTCGGCGTCGTAGAAACGGGCCAACTCGACAGGATCGCCCGCATCGCGCAAACCAACGAAGTTCACGCCTTTGACAACGCGCCCGTCCTTCACGTCAAGACACGGTATGACACGCTTTGTCAGCATGAGAGCATCCCCCTAACCGCGAGCGGCCACAAGGGCCTGCGAAAGCGTAAAGCTGCCCTCGTAAAGGGCGCGCCCCGTAATGCATCCTTCCACAACCCCGTCTTCCAGGCGGGCGAGCTTCTCGATATCGCAAAGGGAGGCTATACCGCCCGATGCGACGACGGGAAAGCCCGCGACGTTCGCAATGTGGCGATACGCCTGATCGTCGATGCCCGTCTGCATGCCGTCGCGGGCGATGTCGGTGAATACCAGGTGTCGAAAGCCGAACTCCGCCAAGCGGGCGACGAGGTCGTCGGCCGAAACGCCCGCGCCCTCGCGCCATCCGTTCACCTTCACCATACCGTCTCTCGCCGCGACGTCTGCGACAAGCAGCTCGCCATAACGAACCGCCGCCGCTTCGGCGAACGACGGGTCGCGCACGACCGCCGTGCCAAGCGCGATGCGAGAAGCCCCCGCCTCGGCCAATTCGTCGATACGGTCGAGAGAACGCACGCCGCCGCCCACATCAATCGAAAGCCCCTCGATGGAGCAGAGCTTCTCAACGGCCTTCCTGTTCGCCTCAAGCTCGTCGGCCCCTTCTTCGAAAGCCGCAGAAAGATCGACAACGTGCACCCAGCGCGCGCCCTGATCGAGAAACGAACGGGCCACGGCGACGGGGTCTTCGGAATACACCTTCGCATGCTTGCGGTCGCCCTTTTCGAGCCGAACGACTTTGCCTGCGATAAGGTCGATTGCGGGAAAAACGATCACGACAGACCCTCTCCTTTGCGCTCTTCGAGATGGCGGGATTGTTCGCAGTCCTGCACGATACGCACGAAATTGTGCAAGACCTCCCGGCCTTTCCCCGAGGATTTCTCGGGATGGAACTGGCAGCCGAAGACCAGACCGCTTGCGACCGCCGACGCAAACCGCACGCCATAGTCGGTCCAGCACGCCACGACTTCGTCATCGTCGGCATCGACGATGTAGGAATGGGTGAAGTAAAAATGCGACCCGCTCGAAACGCCCTCGAAAAGCCTCTCGCCCCGATCCGTGATGGAAACATCATCCCAGCCCACATGCGGTACCTTGAGACCGCACGACGGGAACCTCACGCACGACCCGCGCAAGATTTTAAGCCCTTCGACCCATTCGCCGCACGAAGCGCCCTCTTGTCCGCGGTCGAATAGCAGCTGCATACCAAGGCAGATGCCCAGAAAAGGGCGCCCGGCACGCACCGACTCAACAACGGCTTCGGCCTGCCCGCTTTCGCGCATGTACGCCATGGCATCGGCGAAACTGCCGACGCCCGGCAGCACGACGGCGTCGGCTTCGCGGATGGAAACAGGATCGTCCGAGACGAACGCGTCCGCCCCCGCCGCGCTCAAACCGCGCTCGACCGACATCAAATTGCCCTTGTGATAATCGACTACGACGATTCTCGCCATGGACACCTCCTACAACGATCCTTTCGTGGATGGAACGCCGGTCACGCGCGAATCGGGCTCGACTGCCTCCCTTAAGGCGCGGGCGCACGCTTTAAACGCCGCCTCGACAATATGATGGCCATTTTCTCCGCACACCAACCGCACATGAAGCGTAATTCCCGCCTCGCGCGCAAAAGCGAGAAAGAACTCCTTGGCAAGCTGGGCATCGAAAGACCCTATTCGCTCCACCTTCGGATCAACCTCGTAAAACGCCTGGCCCCTGCCCGAAATATCGACGGCCGCCATGACGAGCGTCTCATCCATAGGGACAAACGCATCCCCGACACGACGGATTCCCTTCTTGTCCGCAAGCGCCTCGCGAAACGCCGCTCCGAGCACGATGCCCGCATCTTCGACCGTATGGTGGTCGTCTACCTCGTAATCACCCTTCACGCGCGCGAAAAGATCGAAGCATCCGTGACGGGCGAACGCGGTGAGCATATGGTCGAAAAACCCAACGCCGGTCGATACATCGGCCGTTCCCGCCCCGTCGAGGTTCAGCGCCACCTCGATGTCCGTCTCAAGAGTTCGGCGTGCGATTGTCGACTCCCTCATTTCATTTCCTTTCGAAGTATATCGAGCGCCGATACGACGCGCTGGTTCTCCCCCGGCGTTCCCACCGTGATGCGCAGACAATCTTTCAATCCCGCCGAGCGCGAGAAGTTTCTCACCAGGATAGAGAACCTGTCGCGCAGCCGTTCATAAACTTCAGAGGCATTCGGCATACGGACGAGAACGAAGTTGCCCTCGCTCGGCCACACCTCGATGCCGTCTATCTCAGAGAGTCGATCGATAAGACGCGCACGCTCGCGGCGAATCTCCTCGATGTCGAGCTGATAGGCGGCCCGACCCTGCACCGCGACGCGTGCGACGGCCTGGCTTAGCACATTGACCGAATAGGGCTGGCGCACAGCGGCGATTCCCCGGACGACATCGGCCGGTCCTATCAGATATCCGCAACGCGCTCCCGCCAAGGCGAACGCCTTGGAAAACGTGCGTAGCACGGCGACGTTGCCGCAGGACGAAACCAGAGGCAGACACGTCGAGCCCTCTTTCGCGAATTCGACATATGCCTCATCAACGACGACAAGGGCGTCTGTGGAAGCGGCCAACCTCTGGACCCATACCGGGTCGACGAGATTGCCCGTGGGATTGTTGGGCGACGTGAGCATAATCAAGTCGGCTTGCGCCGCCGCCTTCTCGACCGATTCGCGATCAATGGAGAAATCCGCCTCGTCGCGCACGATGGTCACGACGTTCGTTCCCGTGAGCTTCGCATACAGCGCGTAGATGCTAAACGTGGGAGGACAGTCGATCGAGGTGCGCTGCGAGCCGCCGAAAGCAAGCAGCAGGTCGAAGATGATTTCGTCTCCGCCGTTGCCCACGATACGCAATCGCGCGAAACATCATGCCAGAGGCGATATCCTCACGCAGGGCGTCCGCCAGAGGGTCCGGATAGCGATTGAACGCCGATTGAGCCACCGCTTCGTTCATGGCTTCGCGCAATGCGCGAGGAACGCCGAAAGGGTTTTCGTTCGCAGAAAGGATGACTTCCTGAACGCAGGCGCGGGATCGTAAGGCTCGAGGTCGACGAGGTCGTCGCGCATGCGCATTGCATTCTGTGCTGGCATAGTTCTCTACATCTCCAAAAAACGAGGGGCGGCAAGCTTCTCGGGCCAGGCTATCGATTCGATGTCGCCGAGGTCTGCCCCATCGTAGCCGTCAAGCCCCTCTTCGATAAGCTTGCGACGCAGGCCCACCGAAAGGGCATGGGCCCACAGACCCTCCGCCTGCGCAAGCGTCTGAGCCGCCGGACCGTCCGAGGAAAGGCCTTCGGGCGTATAGCACACGACCGATGAGCGCTTGACGAAATCCTCCACCGACAAGGGATTGGAGAAAAGCGCCGTGCCGCCCGTGGGAAGCGTATGGTTCGGGCCTGCCACGTAATCCCCGAGCGGCTCCGAGCTCCACGGACCGACGAAGATGGCGCCCGCGTTTTCGATCTTTCCCAGAAGGCCCATGGCGTTTTCGCAGTGCAGCTCCAGGTGCTCGGGAGCGATGACGTTGACCGCATCGATCGCGGCGTCCATATCGGAGGCGACAACCACCACTCCCTGGGTATCGAGCGACTCTTTGGTGATGGCGGCACGCGGGCTCGCGGCGACGAGCACCTCGATGCGCTCCTGGACCTTTTTCGCAAAGTCGGGGTCGCACGTCACCAGGTAACATGCGGCCAAAGGGTCATGTTCTGCCTGGGCCATCAGATCGGCCGCCACAACGGTTGCGTCGGCCGAAGAATCCACGAGCACGCACACCTCGCTCGGACCCGCGACCATATCGATGCCGGCGTCTCCGGAGACAAGACGCTTAGCCGCCGCGACGTAGGCGTTGCCAGGGCCGGTTATCTTGGCGACGCGGGGAATGGACTGCGTTCCGTACGCCAAGGCGGCGATGGCTTGGGCTCCTCCGACCGCGTATATTTCATCGACGCCCGCGACCTTCGCGGCGGCGAGCGTATAAGGGGAGATTCCTCCGTCTTTCTGCGGAGGCGTGACCATCACAATGCGTTTTACGCCGGCGACCTTCGCAGGAACGGCGTTCATGAGAACCGTAGACGGATATTGCGCCCGTCCGCCGGGAACGTAGATGCCTGCCGAAGGAACGGGGGTCACCTTTACGCCGAGAATAGTGCCATCTTCACGAGCGGTGAACCACGACTGGCCAAGCTCTCGTTCATGGAAATCGCGGATTTGATCGGCTGCCTTTTCCAACGCATCCAGAAATGCGGGGTCGACGCATTCGAGCGCCTTATCCATGGTGTCAGAGTCGACGGAGAAGCTTTCCGGGACGACTCCGTCGAATTTCAGGCAGAAATCGCGCAACGCGTCGTCTTCGCGCTCCTGCACTTCGGCGATGATGGCCTGCGCCGATTCCATGATGGAGGCGGGAAGCACGCCCTGGCGCGGAAGCTGAGAGGAGGCAAGACGCTGGCCTTCGGACAATACGATCGTGTTCATGAACTTACCTTTCTCGAAGCGGCCAGCGCGTCTGCGAGCTGGCGCACCCTTTCGTCGCAACGCAAACCGACGGGGCTTGCGAAAAATCTTGCACTGCATTCGATGACGTCGTCGACAACAACGAGATCGTTTTCCCTGAGCGTCGTGCCCGTGGCCGTGATGTCGACGATGCGGTCGGCCATGCCCACCATGGGACCGAGCTCGATATTGCCGTGGAGGGTGACGATATCGACCTGCTGCCCTATGCGGTCGTAATACGCCTGGGTGATGCGAGGGTACTTCGTCGTCACACGAATGCTCCCATGGCTGGCATAGCGGGCCTGGGCCTTGCCTTTCGCTTCACGCGGCTCGGCCACCACGAAACGGCAGCGACCATAGCCCAGATCGACCATCTGAACGAGGTCGAGGTTCGCCTCGATCAAAGAATCGCGGCCGCATATGCCGCAATCAGCGCCGCCTGAAGCGACGAACGCGGGAGCGTCGGTGGGACGAACGATCACGTAATCGACCCCTTCGGCGTGTACGACCAGCTTGCGACCCGGATTGCGCAAGGCCTCTACATCGAAGCCGGCCTTTCCCAGGACATCGACCGTGTCGTTGAAAAGCGAGCCTTTGGGAACCGCAATGCGCAAAGGGCGCTGCTGGGGGGCGTACGCGAGCGCCTCTTCAATCTGCTCGAGAGACAAGGCGAAGCCCGCCGCAGGCATGTCTTTCTCCCCCAGGCGTGAAAAGGCATCGTCGTATCGACCGCCCGATCCGAGAGGAGAGAACACGCCGTCGGCGTATATGCTAAACACCAAGCCCGTGTAGTAATCGAAAGAATTCATGATCGAGAAGTCGATCACGAGCCGGTCCCCGAATCGCAGCGCACGAGCCGCCGCGAAGAGCTTCTCCAGCTCGTCGACGCACGAGGTGTCCACCCCGCACGGAGCGAGTAGGTCGCGAACCTGCTCGATAGCCTCCGCGCCTCCGCATACGCGGGCAAGCCCGCAAAGGGCGCGGCGAGCGTCCTCGGACACTTCGAGGGTCTGCACGAGCTCGTCGAGGTCCACGAAGTCGGACCCGTGTATGCAGCCCAACACCGCCGCACGGTCGTCCCCCTCAAGGCCGCATGCATCGAGGAGTTCTTTCATGGGGCGGACGCTGCCGCAGGCAATACGCCATTTCGACACGCCCGCGGCATCGAGGGCTTCGGCGGCGAGAGATACGACCTCGATATCGGCGGAAGCCCTGGCATCGCCGATGAGCTCGGCACCAAGCTGGGTGAACTGCCTGGAACGACCCATGAACTGAGCCTGCTCGCGCACGATAGGGGCAGCATAGCGCAGCCTGAACGGAGCGGCCGCATGCTCGAGACGCGTCGCGGCAAGACGGGCGATCGGCATGGTCAAATCGCTTCGCACCATAAGAAGCCTGCCGTCCGCGTCAAAGAGCTGAAACGGAGTGTCGTCGACGCTGGAGGCGCGTTCGAGCGAACGCCGGTCTTCGAGAAGAGGCGTTTCCACAGGCAGATATCCGTGAACGGCAAGCACATCGCTCACTGCGCGCGTTATGCGTTCGCGTTTCAACGCCTCCTCGGGCATGATGTCCCTGAATCCCCGCGGGGTAACCGGTTTCACTTCGGCCGCACCTCCTGATGTATCGACTCCAATGGCGGAATGCGTAAGTGGTCTTCGCTCGATTCTTCTTGAAAACACTTTAGCATAGTAGTGTACTAAAGCGAAGGATTATTACGCAAATAGAGCAAAGCGCCGTCAGACGCAAACGAGGGGCCCGAAAGCCCCTCGTTTCCTAACGTCTTCCTGCGACGGCTTTATGCGCGCAACAGGTTATTTTTCACAATCATATTCGCCCTCATTCACGGGCGGCAGGCGCCTAGGCGCCCTTGACATACAGATACACCTGACGAATCGTATCGGCGAGATTGCCCGAAACATTCGCGGCCGAATAATCGTAACTGAGCTTGCACGACCAAGCATACGACGCCCCGTCGGCTTCGCCGGTTCCTTCGAATGTGTACACCTCCTGGGCTATGGTCTTCCCATCGTCGGCATAGCTGCGGTAGCTGTCGGACGAAGGCATCTCGACAATGCCCTCCTCAATTGGCACACCGGCCATAGTCACCAGGTTTTCGACCAGATGCTCGGTTTGGACAGCGTCGACGAAGCTCACTTCTCCGTATCCAAGAGAACCGACCGATGCCGAGTATCCGGCCTCGGTAATCACACCGTCCTTGTCGAGCGTCAGATACACCGACGGCGTATTGCCCTTGGAGTCGCTCGTCTCGTCGGTCAGGGCCAACGTCACATTGCGGCCGACAACCTCCGTGGTCTTCTCGTCCCCTTCGCCCGTTTCTTCGGTGATTTCCGAAGAGCTCGTTTCGGTCGCGCCACGACCGATGAGAGCGACGGCTTCATCTTCCGTTTTCCCGATCAATCCGACAAGCTCGGGCGTTTCCTTGCGGTCGGTCGACGTGCTTCCCGCGTCGAGCGTGGAGGCGGAGTCTTTGGAATTCTGGCTCGACTGAACCGTGCTTTGATAGGCGACGTCGCGCGCTTCGCCGATAAGCATCCATGCGAAATAGCCAAGAGCCGCCATGAGGAGGACGAGTGCGACCGATACGACAATCAAGGCCGTGCGCATCCTTCGGGATTTCACATGATGTGCCGATATCTCATCGCGATCGTCTTTTTTCCCGAAACCAAGGCCTTGGCCCTCGGAGGCAGCGCCCTCATCGACACCCTCCATCGAATCATTGAGCTCCTCTTCGTTCAAATCGCTTTCGCGCTTAGCGTGCTTAGCCATATATCGCCTTCCTTTCATCAATCGCGCGCAAGCCTGCGCCAACCCAGGAATCGACCCGGGCACGCACGCTTGCCGCGAAGCGGCTTACGAAAGTACAAAATACGCAATGCCCACAGCAACCCCGATGGCAGCGATTGCAATAATGACCTTTTGGGTCGTGCTCATCGGAGGAACGCTTTCGAGGTCTTCTTCCGTCTGGCGACGGTAATCGTCGTGCTTCGTCATGCGGCATGCACCGTCCTTCATTCAATCCGTCGCGATCGGCGCGGCATCGTTTTCATGCATTATACGGGCAAGGCCCGCATTCCGCGGGCCCTGCTTGTAAGATTCACAGCGTCTCGAAGCGTTTTGAACATCTTCGCGCGCTCTGTTTGTGCGAAGCGAACGACGCTACGAAAGGAAATCGTCCAGAATCTCCGACTCGGCCTCTTCTTCGTCCGGGCCGAGCGTCATAAGCTTCACAATCTGATCTCCTGCGATTTTGCCGATAGCGGCCTCGTGAATGAGCTGGGCGTCTTCGCTTGCCGCCTCGATGCCAGGAATGGCCTTCACCTTCACCAGACCCCATGATGATGGCATCGCACTGGACGTGGCCGCGACATGCAGCCTCGCCGACGACCAAGGGGTTGAAAATCTGGACAGAATCGTCCTGAGCGACGCTTCGAGAAATGACCTGCACGCTCGAATCGTCGCCCTTCAGATAGACGTTCATGTTGGACGTCGCCGTCTGGTCGCCGTGGGTGAGCAGCTTCTCGGTCAAGACCAGCTTGGCGCCCGCTGCAAGCTCGGCGTTGGTGTCGCGAATCGTGGAGGAGACGCCTCCGAGCTGGGTCATCTCCATCTCGCAATGAGACCCTTCGTCCATGTACACGTTGGTCGTGGGGTTCAAGACGCGCTCGCCCGTTCCCTCCCCTTCGCCGTAGTGCTTCTCCATGTAGCGAACGCGGGCGTTCTTGCCGATCCAGAAGCTGTGGATACCGTCGTGCTCGGCCTTTTGGTCGCTCGTGTTATGGATGCCGCAGCCTGCGATGATGGTGACATCGGCGTCGTCGCCGATATGAAAATCGTTATAGACCACGTCGGTCAGTCCCGCCTTGGTGACGATGACGGGAATATGAACGGTTTCGTTCTTCGTGCCAGGGGCGATAGTGATTTCGATGCCCTGCTTGTCCGTGAACGAGTCGATGGTGATGTTCGCGCTCGAATGGCGCTCGACCAGCTGGCCGTCCTTGCGGATATTGAAAGCGCCTCGCGGCATGCCGTGCAAATCGGCAATCTGCTCGAGCAGTTTCTCGTCAAGAGTGGAAAGATCTGCCATGACGTATCTCCTTACAGAATCGCTAGCAGTTCGTGGAAATCTCGGTAAGATGCAGCTCAGTCGGCTGGGTGAGCTGGCAGCCGTGGAAGCCGCGGTCGGTGAAGCCGAGCTTGGGAAGGATTTCCTCGCTCGGACCCATGTCCTGGATGCGTCCGTCGCGAAGACAGACGATGTCGTCGGCGAGCTGGATAATGCGTTCCTGGTGCGAGATGATGCGTGCTGCGGTCGTCGCGGGTCTCGTGGATATCGCGGAACGTCTCAGTCAGACGGTCGAAGCTCCACAGGTCGATGCCCGCCTCGGGCTCGTCGTAGATAGCCATCTTCGGGTCTCGCGCGAGCATCGTTGCAGTCTCGATACGCTTCACCTCGCCGCCGGAGAGGCTCTTGTCAACCTCGCGCGTGAGGTAGGCCGCAGAGCACAGGCCGACTTTCGCCAAATACTCATTGCACTCGAGAGCGGGAAGGCGCTTGCCCGCTGCAAGCTCAAGAAGCTTTTTAACCTTCATGCCCTTGAAGCGGGCGGGCTGCTGAAAGCCGTACCCGATTCCGAGCTTGGCGCGCTCGGTGATAGACGCGTGGGTGATGTCCTGACCGTTGAAGACGATGGAGCCGGACGTCGGCTGCTCGATGCCCATGATGAGCTTCGCCAGCGTGGATTTGCCGCCGCCGTTCGGGCCGGTTATGACCGTGAATCGACCGTCTTCAATCGTAAGGGAAAGGTCATCGATGATGCGCTTCGTCTCGGAGACTCCTCCTTCGACAGGCACCTCGAATACCAGATTTTTTAGTTCAAGCATGACTACGTCCTTTATTTCATGTCTCGTATGCTAATTGCTACTAAAACAATATCATATAAATAATGCGGGGCATCCTTCGTGTCAAGGAAACCCCGCATTGTGCAGAAAAAAGAAGCGCATGACGCCCTTCGGACGGACAATCTAAGCCGCCGAGGACGTTCCCTGAGGAAGAACCGCGTTCGACCCAGCTTCCGTCTTCGGCTCTACGCCGTCATCCGTCGAAACGGACGAATCCTCCGAAGCCGACCCATCGGCACCCGTCTTCTCAGAGGAGGACTCGTCGGCATCGCTCGTCTTCGCAGAGGAGGCTTTCGACGTAGAAACCTCTATGACGGGAAGGGAGGAAAGATCGATGGCGGAACCAAGCCATTTCGAGCACACGACGTTTGCCACGCCGTTGCCGCTGATGGTTGTCAGAGCATCGGAGATAGCCTTTTGCAGATCGGTGTTGCTGGCAGACACGGCGACACCGTACCTACCGTTCCAAGCACGGCGACGGGCTCGACATCGACATTTTGGCCCAAAGCCGCATACGAACCGATAACAGCATCGGCAGCAACGTAGGTGGCGCTTTTCGTCTCCACAGAGGACAGCGCGGAAAGCAGGTCGCTATTGGCGACCAGGGCATCTTCCCCGAAAGCATTCGTGACGGCCCATGCGCTCGTGGATGACGACTGGGCGGCTATCTTGGGAGCATCGCTTTTCGAGGGAGCGGCAGTGCCCGGACTTGCGACAGCGCGATTCCCGTCTGCGTATACGGGTCGGAGACCCACACCGAATCGCCCTTGTCGGAAGAGGTCGCTCATAACGATGTCAACGTCGCCTTTCGCGAGGGCGGATTGCGTCGACTTCGCCCGTGCGAGGACCACCTCAAGCGAGACCAAGCTGGTCCGCCAGGCAGCGGCCATATCGACGTCGAGACCCGACGCCGCACTGCTCGAATTCGTCGAAACGTAAAACGGCGCGCCGCACCGATGCCGACGCGCAGCATGTTGTCTTTACCGTCGTGGGCGACGAAACCGTAGGATTGAGCGTTTCAGGGGTATAGGCGGTGCTCTGGCTGCAGCCAGCGAGCGTCATTACAAGGCAGACCGCACAGGCGAACACGCCTATAAGCGACACGCGATGCTTCATCGTTTCGATCCTCTTTCCGTTTTCGTATTCCGTCTTCTTCCGGCTGACCTAGTCTTTGCCCCCACACTCGCGCACCGGGGGTTTGCGGCAATCCGCTCCACCCTCTCCTTCGGTGCAGCACCACGCCGCAAAACAATCTCCGAAGGGTGCGTCTTACTCCTAGGATACGCCATGCTCGCACGGGACAAGCCCGATGCTTACGTGGATCCTTTTGACCGCATCTGCCATGGACTAGGGGGCGCAAGCCCCCGCAACTACAGACCCGAAAGAAGTTCTGGGTAAGTTTAGCAGATTTGAACAAGACCAACGGCGGTTCCCCAGAAGCGTCAAATCTCGGAGATAAGGCAGCATCGCATGCGTGGAAGGAACGCTCAAAGCCAACTTAGAAGACAAATTCGGAAGAAAGCAGCGAGGGGACCGCAAGAACGGAGGCGAAACGGGCAAACGACGAACCGCTAGCATCTTTCTCGTCCTTTCCATCCCCGAGACCCGTCGGAGGATTCAGACGAAAGCCGCGCGAGAAAGGAGCGCCATGGGATTCATCGCGCAATCGACCTGCGAAACGCTCTGGCCAACCCGATGCGCCCTTTGCGATACGCCCGGAAACTTCTATGCCCGCAATGCGCGCGGAGCCTGAGTTCATCGACTACTACCGAGCCTGTCCTCGCTGCGGCTCTCCCTGGGGAAGCCTGCAGTGCGACCGCTGCAATCCCGTGACCGAACGCGAGCTCGCCGACGTCTCCCCCTGCGTGAGCTGCTTCCGCTACGAAGGAGGAGCGGCCCTTCTGGTGAAAACATACAAAGACAAAGGCGAGCAGCGGCTGGCGGATGTGTTGGCCTGCTTCCTCACCGACGTGGTCGACCCCGCTTGGAAGGAATGGGCCCAGGCCGTTTCTTACATTCCCGCGACGACCAAAGCACGGCGCAGGCGCGGGTTCGACCACATGGCGCTCGTCGCACAGAGCTTCTCGCGCATGACGGGTCTACCGTGCGCGCAGACGCTCGAAGAATGCAAAGCGGCCGACCAGAGAACTTTGAGCCGACAAGAAAGAATTGCCAACATGCAGGGAAGATTCCGGGCGATCGGGGCGCTCGGCCTTAACAGGGTCCTGCTCCTCGACGATGTGATAACCACAGGAGCAACGCTCTCGAGCGCACAATGCGCCTTGGACCGATCCCGATGCTCAACACGCATCGCCACCATCGCCCGCGCCTGAAAAACGGGCGCGAAGACGCGACCGGGTAGAAAGCGCAAGCATCCTCGCCGTGCAAAGATATGAAAACGCCCTGCAATATTCTGCATTTTATGTCCATATGCCCCATGCGCTAGCGTAGGCTTACCGGATACCACTATACTTTTGAAAGTTTTGTTCATTTCTTTCTAGTCTTACACATGGAGCTGAAAGGCAGGGCCTCGTGCTTGACCAGATTCTCTCACAGGTCACATTCGTGGACGCCTTCAACATCGGCGTCTTTTTAGCATTCACCATCTGCTACGTCTACCAATTCTTCTACATTTTCACCGTTCTGACGAGAAAACCCCCAAAGCAGGAGGCGAAGAGGAACCATCGCTATGCCGTGATGATTTCCGCCCGAAACGAAATCGCCGTCATCGGGGATCTCATCCACAGCATCCGCATGCAGAACTATCCCCAGGAACTCATCGACATCTTCGTCATTGCGGACAACTGCACCGACGATACGGCATCCGTCGCCCGCAGTGCAGGAGCGACAGACGTCTTCGAGCGGTTCAACAAAGACTATATCGGAAAAGGGTATGCCCTCGACTTCGGATACAAGCGCATCCAACAGCGCTACGCCGATCGCGGTTATGAGGCCTACTTTGTATTCGACGCGGACAACGTACTGGACGTGAACTACTTCCGCGAAATGAACAAGGTCTACGATGGAGGCGCCGTCGCATCCACCAGCTACCGCAATTCCAAAAACTACGGAAGCAATTGGATCTCCGCCGGATATGCGGTCTGGTTCCTGCGCGAGGCGAAATACCTCAGCCAGGCGCGCCTGACCCTCAATACAAGCTGTGCTATCTCCGGAACGGGCTTTTTCATCGCCGCCGAAGTTCTCGAGAAACACGGTGGATGGAAATGGCATCTGCTCACCGAGGACATCGAATTCTCCGCGCAGACCATCATTGACGGCAAGCGTATCAGCTACTGCCCCACTGCCATGCTCTACGACGAACAACCCATCACCTTCAAAGACTCCTGGAACCAGCGCTTCCGCTGGGCAAAGGGTTCTACCAGGTGTTCGCCCATTATTCCTGGAGACTTCTTAAAGGCATATTCACCAATAAAGGGCACGGCCGCATGTTATGACATGCTCATGACCATCGCACCGGCGATGCTTCTCACTATCATTACCATCGGATTCAACGGCACCATCGCCGTACTCGCCCTCCTTGGTTACATGTCTGCCGGCAGTATGATCGTAAGCTCTCTTTCGAGCATGTTCTTCTGCCTGTTCAACTACTGTTTGTTCATGTTCATTCTTGGAGCGCTCACCACCTTCACGGAATGGAACAACATTCACTCGACCACGGGAAAGAAGATCAAGTACCTGTTCACCTTCCCCTTCTTCATGCTCACGTACATCCCCATCGCCCTTGTTGCCTTGTTCAAGAAGGCCAAGTGGAAGCCGATCAGCCATACGATTTCGGTTGATGTGGAAGAAATGAGCAAAGCTTCCCAGAAGTAGAGGGCTTCAATCGGCGAGGGCGGCGGGAGCCCGTTTCGCTCGGGCCGATATTGGCGAACCCCCTGTTACAGCGGGTTCGCCAATCTGAATAGAAGAATCACCTGACGAGGCGCTTTTCCAAGGCGCCTCTTCTTTCATCTCCGTCATATCGTCCCAGAAACGTTTGGGCATGAGCTGTCTGCGTAAATCGGGGTTGAGACGCTCCTTCACGGCAATGGCATCATAGAACGTTTTCCAAGCACGCGCGTACAACCGCTCCTCAGCCGTGTCAGAAAGCACCTCTAGAGCATCGGTTTTCACCAAGGCCCAAGACCCGCCGTGCGAGATTCCGGCAAGAGCATGAACCTCGTCGTAAATCATGAAGTCCTGCGTGTTGAAACGAGCCGAAAACCATCCCATCAGCAGCGGGACAACGCTCGCTTTCGGATTGCACCGAGCAAAATACAACCCTCCTTCCACCTGGCGAAAGCGAAGAAACTCCTTCCAATGGTGGACCTCGTTGTAGACGAACCTATTGATGGCAATGAAATCGGAGACGTCCGGATGGGCCACGTCGTCAAGAGCCAGGGTTCCGCGCTTCATTGCATACCGCACGAAAACATGAATTGCCGACCCTTTGCGTCGATCGTCCGAAAGATACACCGCCCGAACGGCCTCATACGCCCTGAAACCGCACGTTCGAATAAGCCCGGTTTTCACGCGGCACGCATGGTCGATATCGGTCTGCACGTAGCGGACCTTTTCTCCCAAGCGTTGCTGGAACAGACCCCGAACCACGATATCATCGGGAAACTCCCGATGTTCGTATGCCTCGAAGACCGCCGAAAGCATGCCTTCCAAGGAGTCTTCACATATGTATGCAAGCGTTTCCATGAGCCTTCTACCCCCAAAGCGAAAGCTGGCCCTCAAGAGCCCTGTTGGCACCTCTTCCGGAATTACCCGAGCGTACGGGAGAAGACAGCCTGGCCCTCAACGCCTCGGGGGCAAACTCGACCCCTTCGCCAAGGTATTTCCCGCGACAGGTTATGAAGTAACGAGCTCGTTTCAATGCGATTCCGAGCTTGCGAAGTTCGCATTCTCCCAGGCTAGACGCCTTTCGGGCTCTCACGATCAACTTCGCACCGCGGACCCCTATCCCCGGGACCCGAATAAGGGATTCGTAACGTGCGGTATTCACCTCTATGGGAAACTGCTCAAGATGCCGCAGGGCCCAAGCCGCCTTCGGGTCAATGTCAGTCTCTAGAAAAGAAGAATCCCCCAGAATCTCTTTCGCATCAAACCTGTAGAACCGCATGAGCCAGTCCGCCTGATACAACCTATGTTCCCTATCGAGCTGGACCGCGCCGGAAGACGGAAGACGCACATCCTTGTTCACGGGAAGATACGCGGAGAAAAAGACGCGCTTCAGTGCCATGGACGCATACAGCGCCGAGGAAAGCGTCAGAATCTGACGGTCGGATTCGGGCGTTGCGCCGATTATCATCTGAGTGCTTTGCCCGGCAGGAGCGAATGCGCGACTTGTTTTTCCGGACCTACGTTCGGCCATGTAACATGCGTTTTTGCGAGCGAGAGAACGAGCGTCTTTATCCTCTTCTATGCATTCTTTGATTTGGCGCATGGGAGAGACGATGGAACTCTTCGTTTTCTCGGGGCAAAGAAGCGCTAAGCTTTCGCGGGACGGAAGCTCCATATTGACGCTGATTCTATCCGCAAGAAGCCCAAGCCGGGCAACCAGGTCGGGGAAGACCCCGGGATTGCCTTGGCGTGGATGTATCCGTGAAAGCCGTACTCCTCGCGCAATATGCGAAGAGACTCCATGATAAGCTCCGACGTATAGTCGGGGTTGACCAAACGCCGCTCGACAGGAAAAGGCCTTCGATGTAATTGCGCCTGTAAAACGCGATGACCAAATCGGCAGCGCCCCGAGGATCGAACACGGCGCGAGGAACATCGTTGCTACGCCTGTTCACAGTACGCGCAATCGTATACGCACGCATTGGTATACAGAACCTTCAGAAGCGTGATGCAGCGCCCGTCCGCCGAAAACTATGGCAGATTCCCGCCGAGACCGCATTGCCGAGTTTTCCAGGCCGCGCTTGCCGATCAAGGCCGCTCGAGGTGCAGGCCACGTCGTATTTCGCAGCATCCGCCAAAATGCGAAGTTTGCTCTCCGTGTCCATGCCGCCTCCTTGAATCGAACATTTATTCGATAATAGTAATACGAATGTATGTTCGATTCAAGCATAGGTTTCGATGCCAATTCGTCAACCCTCCATCGAAGTCTTCGTGCATGGTTGCGATATGATTGAAGCACACGTTCGAATGCGCCGTATCGGCGAAAAGGAGTCATCATGCCGGCCTTCATAGCAGCCCGTCTTTATCGCATCGCGCCCCTTTTGATAATTCTGGCAATCATCGCCCTTGCCATCTACCTCGTTGTATCGTGGAGGTCGACCCCTGCACGAGCGAAAGAGGTCCTCATCAAGATATTCATCGTGCTCAACGGTGGCCTTTCGGCGCTGTTTCTGCTCGCTGCGCTTTATGCGCTGCTCGAGGGAAATCTGTTCGTAGCAGAATTCTTCGCCACATGCATGGCAACCACGCTCATCGTTTTGGGCGTCACGTTCGTATGCAGATTCCGTTTTTTGAAAAACAACCCCAACTACCGCTGGCGCATCACAGGAAAGGTGGAAAAGAAAAGCCGCCGTTTGTAGTAGCACGCGCCCATCCTGGATTCATACCCAGCACAACGCTTGCGCCTAAAAGCCGGGCAGGTCGGTCAGGAAACCCATCCGTAATGTCTGCACGCGTTCAAAATACCGTCCTTGTCCGCGTCGGTCGTCACGAAGTCGGCACGCGCCTTCAGCTCGTCGATGGCGTTGCCCATGGCGACACAGGTCCATTCGGGAAGAAACATGCTGATATCGTTCGACCCGTCTCCAAACACGACGGCGTCCGCATAGTCCGCGCCGTACACGTCCATGACGCGCTTCACCCCATTGCCCTTGTCCACAGGCTCGACGAAAAGCACATAGGGGCTGAAACGAGCGGTCGGAACGAAGGAAAGCGAAGAAAGCGGCGCCTCTTCCCTTTCGGTGCACGGCAGGAACAGCTTGTAGAAACAATCGATGGCATGATAGTCAAGATTGGGATCGACGACGGTATCCATGTAGGCGTCGTGCGCCAAATCGTCGAATTCTGGCACGCGAGTGTAGCGACGCCGAGTAAGATCGCAGGAAAGGGCCCATGGCCGTCCTAGTCTGTCGCACTCCTCGAGCACGCGAATGCACGCCTCCCTATCGAGAGGCTCTACGCCGCGCAACACTCCGTCAAGCACAATGCCGTTGCCGCCGTCGCATACCATGTCGGAAAAGCCATGTTCCTCCAGATCCGGCAGAGCCATGGCGTTGCCGCGACCGGTGCAGATGGCCGTAAATGGCCTTGCTCGCGCAGGTGCCGCAACGCGAAAGCAGCGCTTTCGGGAACACGACGGTTCGCAATAGGACCCGCAGCCAAGGTTCCGTCTATGTCGAAAAGAAATAACGCTTCCGCATGGTGGCCGGCCCCTAAAACCATAAGAGCACGTTCGCGTCGCTATATGATGCGTTTCGCCCGAGCGAGCAAAACCGAAAACAAACAGGCCGAAACATCCGTTTCGGCCTGCGAATCTACTGGAGCCAGTGACAGGAATCGAACCCGCAACCCACTGATTACAAATCAGTTGCGCTACCGTTGCGCCACACTGGCAAATTGTGCGTGAGTGATTCTACCATAGCGATAGCGCATCCACAAAATGACTTCAAGGAAAATACCTACATCGGCCTCGAACGCTTCGCCGAGGCTGCAGCCAATCTGCCGGCCATAAGAATCGCTCCGGAAAACACTCCTCTATTCGGCGAGCATCTTGGCTATCTGCACAGCGTTCGTAGCCGCGCCCTTGCGAATCTGGTCGCCACAACACCACAGCGTAAGACCATGCTGGCCCTCGCCGGCAGAGATATCGTCGCGAATACGGCCGACATAGATGAGGTCTTGGTCGGTCGTATCAAGCGGCATGGGATACAACTGGGCCGCAGGGTCGTCTACGAGCTTGACGCCGGGGGCGGCCGCGAGTGCTTCGCGGGCGGCCTGAACGCTTACCGCACGGTCAAATTCGAGCGTGATGCTCTCGGAATGGGAACGCATCACGGGAACGCGCACGCACGTGCAGTTCACGCGAAGGTCAGGAAGATGCATAATCTTGCGCCCTTCGTTTTGCATCTTCATCTCCTCGAGGTATAGCCCACCTCATCGAATCCGCCGATCTGGGGAATCAGATTGCACGCGAGCTGATAGGCGAAAGCCTTGGGGTCCTCGACCTTCTCGCCCGCGGAAATGCGAGCCATCTGCGCTTCGAGTTCGCGAAGCCCGCCGACGCCGGCGCCCGATGCAGCCTGATACGTGGACACGACCATACGTTTGATGCCACCAAGCTCATGCAGCGGATTGACGGCGACAAGGCCGATAATCGTAGCGCAATTGGGGTTGGCGATAATTCCGTTGTGCTTCGCTACGTCCTCTGGGTTGACCTCGGGGATGACCAGGGGGACATCGGGGTCGAGGCGGTATGCGCTCGAGTTGTCAACCGTGACGGCACCTTTTTCGCGAGCAACAGGAACGAATCGTTTGGCAATGTCGTTTTCCGCCGCGCCAAGCACGATGTCAACGCCGTCGAACGCTTCGTCGCGAGCCTCTTCGATAACCACCTCTTCGCCCTTGAACTGTGCGACCTTGCCGGCGCTTCGAGCGGAGGCGAGCAGTTTAAGGTTGTTCACGGGGAAATCCTGCTCAGCGAGGCACTGGAGCATCTGCTGCCCCACGGCGCCCGTGGCGCCCAGAATGGCAACGTTATACGACTTCATTGAAGGAACCTTTCTCTTCGAGCTCGTCGACGGTGATCACATTCTCATCGAATCGACGAATGCATTGTAAATGACGCGAATAGCGTGCTCGAAATCCTCGTCGTTGACGCCGACGATGATGTCGAACTCCTCCGAGCCCTGGGCGATCATGCGAATATTGACGCCCGCGCTGCCCAACTCACCGAACAACCGTCCCGAAATGCCTGGACGGCTCGACATGTTGCGACCGACGGTGGAGATAAGCGCGAGGCGCTCGACGACCTTGATCTCGTCGGGCTCGAGCTCGCGTTGGATGTCGCCCACGATGGAGTACAGGCAGTCCTTCACATCGGCCCCCTGCACCACGACGGCGAACGAATCGATGCCCGAAGGAAGGTGCTCGATGCTCACGCGATAGCGCTCGAAGATGGAAAGCGCCTTGCGCAGGTATCCGACCTGATTGGACATATGGTTGGTGCGAATATGAACCGCCACGAAATCGCGCTTGCCCGCAATGCCCGTGATGATAGGCTCAGCCATGCCGGGCTCGGTCTCCTCGCTGATGACCGTGCCCGGATCGTCTGGGCGGTTGGTGTTCTTGATAACCAACGGGATTCCGGCGTCTTTCACGGGGAAGATGGCCTCTTCGTGCAAAACGCTCGCGCCCATGTAGGAAAGCTCTCGAAGCTCGGCATAGGTGATGCGCGAAATGGACTTCGGATTGTCAACGATGCGGGGGTCGGCCGTCAAAAAGCCCGACACGTCGGTCCAGTTCTCATACAGATCGGCGCCGATCGACTGGGCAAGAATGGCACCCGTGATGTCTCCGCCGCCGCGATCGAGCAAGCGAATTTGGCCGTCTGCAGTAGCACCGTAAAATCCGGGGAGCACGAAGTGCTTCTCTTCGCCGATGGCGGCACGCAGCTGCTCGCCCGTGCGATCCATGTCAAGCGTTCCGTCCTGATTAAATGCGACCACGTCGGCGGCATCCACGAACGGGAACCCGAGGTATTCGGCCATCATGCGCGCAGTGAAATACTCGCCGCGGCTGACGATGTACTCAGGCGTAAAATCGCCGCGCTTGGCACGTTCGCGGAACACGCCGAACTCGTGACCAATCGGGTATTGGAGGTCGAGCTCCTTCGCGATCTCGCAAAAACGCTGCCCTATGGTTCCCAGCAGATCGTCGCACGACACATGGTACTGAAGATGGGCGTTGACCAGATACAGCAAATCGGTAATCTTGCTATCGGTCTTGTCGCGCTTGCCTGCCGCAGAAACGACGACGAAGCGACGAGCCTCGTCGGCCTCGACGATTTTCTTCACCTTCTTGAACTGCTCGGCGGAACTTACGCTCGAGCCGCCGAACTTCGTGATTTTTATCATACGCCCACCTTTGCATACAAAAACATTCCCGCCCTGGCGAATGAGGACCGCGGCTGTGCGAAACCGTGCAGGAGACGACGCTGAATCGCAGCCATGGGGCGGATACCGCAGAATTGCCCGCCCGAACAACATCCGAAACAAGCAAGCGCGCCTGCGCACAAGCCCCCCATTGCCGCACCGTCAACAACACGTGCATTTCCCCGACCGCTCGCCCCGTAGATTCGTTTTCTTGCTACTATTAGCCGAAAGCAGAGCCTGCAAGGGCTTTCCCATCCGCAAAACGCCAAGGAGTAGTCGAATGGCATCAATGTATCACAGTACACGCTCTAATGCGATGGAGTGCTCCGCTAAACGGGCGGTGCTCGACGGCCTCGCGCCCGACGGCGGCCTGTACGTGACCGACGAGCTCGGCCGCACACCCATCGACCTCGGACGCGTCGTCGCCCAAACCTACCGAGAAAACGCCGCCGACATCCTCGGCACGCTGCTCGACGACTACACCGCCGAGGAAATCGAGGCCTGCGTCGATGCCGCCTACGGAAAGACCTTCGCCTCGAAAGAAGTCACGCCGGTCGTCTCCGTGGGAGACGATTATATCCTCGAGCTGTTCTGGGGTCCCACAAGCGCATTCAAAGACGTCGCTTTGCAGATGCTGCCCCAGCTCATGAGCCGCGCCGCATCCCAAACGAGCGAACGCATCATGATTCTCGCCGCCACGAGCGGAGACACTGGCAAGGCGGCGCTCGCCGGCTTCGCCGACACCCCCAACCTGGGCATCACCGTGTTCTATCCGCACGGCGGCACATCCGAGATCCAGCGCCTCCAGATGGTCACGCAAGCCGGCGACAACGTAGCCGTGGGAGCCGTGCGCGGCAATTTCGACGATACCCAAAGCGCCGTCAAGCGCATTTTCGGCGACAAGGAGCTGCGCGCCCGTCTGGCAAAGCAGAACGTCGTGCTTTCCAGCGCCAACTCCATCAACATCGGCAGGCTCGCTCCGCAGGTGGTCTACTACTTCGACGCCTACGCCCAGTTGGTCCGCCAAGGCGCGATCGCTTGCGGCGACCGTGTCGATTTCTGCGTTCCCACGGGTAATTTCGGAGACGTGCTCGCAGGATATTTCGCACAGCGCATGGGCCTTCCCGTCCGCAAGCTCATCGTCGCGAGCAACGCGAACAATGTCCTCACGGATTTCTTGGCCACCGGCGTCTACGACCGAAACCGCCCCTTCTATAAAACTATCTCCCCGAGCATGGACATCCTGATTTCGTCCAACCTGGAACGCCTTCTCTACTACATGAGCGACGGCAACGCGTCCTATGTCGCAAGCCTTATGAACGACCTTGCCGAAACGGGACGCTACAAAGTCTCCGCCGAGATGCTTGAGCGCATCCGGGAAGTCTTCGACTGCGGATTCGCCACCGACGACGAAGCGCGCGAGGTTATGAAGTCCTGCTTCGATGAGCACGGCTATGTCCTCGACCCGCACACGGCGGTCGCGTGGCACGTGTCCCGAAATACGCCCAAAGAAGACGGCGTTGCGCGCATTGTCTTGTCCACCGCAAGCCCTTACAAGTTCTGTCGAGACGTCTGCGCCGCGCTCGGCGTCACCTCGGAAGGCTCGGATTTCGACTGCATGCGCGCGCTCGAGGCCGCAAGCAAGACGCACGCGCCCGCAGCCCTTTCGGCGCTCGAGGCCGCTTCGGTGCGCTTCGATGACGTTATGAGCGCCGACGATATGTCCGCCTACGTTGAAAAGAAATGCGGTGAGCTACTGTGAGCGTGACCATTGCTGTGCCGGCAACCTCGGCAAACCTCGGTATCGGATACGACTGCCTCGGCATGGCCGTAAGCCTCTACTCGCGTTTCACCTTCGATCGCGCGGAGAAGCTGACCATCACGGGCTGCCCCGAAAAATACCGCAACGAGGACAACCTCGTCTATCGCTCGTTCGTCCTCGCTCTCGAACACTGGGGGGACGAACCCTTCCCTATCGCCATCGACATCGACATCGACACGAGCATTCCCGTGTCGCGCGGCCTGGGGTCTTCTTCCACCTGCACCGTCGCAGGCATCATGGGCGCCGCCGCTTTGACGGGGCGCATCGTCGGACGAGCCGAAGCGGTGAGCATAGCAACCCAGATGGAAGGCCATCCCGACAACGTGGCGCCCGCCATCATGGGCTCGCTCGTCTGCTCCTTTACGCCCGAAGGCGCGCTGCCCCACTGCATCCGCTACGACGTGAATCCGCATCTGAAATTCATCACCATCATCCCGCCTTACGAGGTCAAGACCGAAAGTGCCCGAAAGATCGTCCCGAAAGAAGTTTCCCTTTCCACCGCCGTGTGGCAGATGGAGATGGGCCGCATCTCGGGCCTTACGCGCGGGCTCGAAAGCGGCGATGTCGAGCTGATCGCCGCCGCCTGCGAAGACAAACTGCAGGAGCCGTATCGCAAGACGCTCATCCCCGATTACGAGGACGTCCGCCGCATCTGCCTCGACGGCGGTGCATGCACCATGTGGATCTCGGGATCCGGCTCGACCATGATGGCGGTCACGGCCGACGGGCTTGTTGCAGAGAGCCTGCGCGCCCGATTGGCATCGCTCTATCCCGCATTCGAAGTCCACGTGCTCGAATGCGACACGAAAGGCGTGCGCATCTCCTACGACGCGTAAAGACGCCTTATTTCGAAGCGAAGGCGAGCATCATACAAAATCCTCTGCCGGAAAGTCCGAAGCGCATTGTTGCTTCGGACT
This sequence comes from Slackia sp., assembly GCA_047240885.1. GTDB lineage: Bacteria > Actinomycetota > Coriobacteriia > Coriobacteriales > Eggerthellaceae > Slackia. The sequence continues at coordinate 37,315 of JBKTHK010000009.1, forward strand.
TTTGCGTTCAACAATGCGACGAAATCAGAAGCGGGAAGAAAAAGCGGCGGCGAAACGCGAGCCGAATTCCTCGAAGGAATCGAACGATTCCTTGCGAAAGAACGCGTCGTGAAGAAACGACCGCTGACGTTCGCGCTTATGGCGAGTTCTTCAAACCAGGGGCGGCCGCTCCTGCCGGCACGAATCCGGGCACGGTCGGAATACAGCAGAAACAGCAGCGTTTCGACGATGCCGTCCACGTCATCGGCCGCATAGGTAAAGGGCGCGCTTTCCGCGAGGGACCTGTCGAAAAAGCGAGCAAGGCCGAAATCCACAAGCGAAACACGCCCTTGCTCGTCCACGAGAACGTTTGCCGGGCGGATATCGCCGTGAAGCACCCCGCGCGAAACACAATGGGACACCGTCTCGATAAGCGAGGCTCCGATGGATGCGATTTCATCCATGGAAAAGATACGCCCCTCGCAAAGAAGAAGGTGCAGGGATTTCCCTGGACACCTCGACTGGACGATGCCGTAAAAAGCCGCATGCCGCGGCAGAAGCGCACGAACGCAAACGCGGGAACCGCGCGGCATAATCTGCCCATTCACGATTCCGAGCCAGCGCGCAATTCCCCGATGATCAAGTAAGGAAAGCGCGGCGCACTCCATCCACACGGCCTCGCGAACGCTCGCCGACTCCGCTCGGTCGATTTTTTTGATAACGACCTCCATGCCATCAGCTCGGCGAACGCCCGAGAAAGACGTGCCGTACCGCCCTTGGCCGAGCACGGATTCAAGACGATACCCTCCCGCATCGCAGCCGACGATGCAACGGTCGAAAAACGCCGTGAGAAAGCGTACCGCACGAGACGAAGAAAAGCGCCGACGGGGGAAACCCGCCGTGCGCAAAGAAAGATCCGGCGCATACGCGTCGGATCTTTCATCTGAAAACGCGCCGCTTTCGAGGAAGGCGTTTTCGCGTTCGTCATCAATCAAGGTTTCGCGCTTCGAGCGAAAAGACATAAGGCGACCGCTTCGTCATGCGCGCGGGGTTCCGCATGCGGGGCAGAATTTCGCACCGGGAGGCAACGCGGCACCGCACCCGGCGCAGAAACCGCCGCCGATTTTATTGCCGCATGCAAGGCAGAATTTCGAGCCCGCGGGAACAGAGGCGCCGCATGCGGGGCATGCGATGCTCCCGGAAGAGGCCTGGGCAGAAACGGCAGCAGCCGGCGCGGCCTGAGGGGTCTGCTGCACGACGGGATTCTGATGGATAGCAGCTTGCTGCTGGGCCATCTGCTGCTGATACATCTGCCGCTTGCGCGCCGAGCTCGAAAACGACCCGAACATCCCCATCATGCCGCCAAGGCCCCCAAGACCCGGCTTTCCATACGAGCTGCTACCGCCGTAATAGCCCTTTTTCTTCTTGCCGCTCATTGAGAAAAGGCCCATTTCGAAGCCTCCTTCCATATAGCATCGCCCCGAAAGGCGACATCCTCGATCGCACCGTGGCATCCGCGCGACTCATGCAGACGTCGCGCCTCGAACAGAGCGCTTTGACACACCCTACCACAGCCTTCGACGCAGCGATGGGCTGAAAGCGCGCAGCGAAACAAACCCGTCACCGAACGACCTCGACTCCGAGGCGAACGCACGGATATCTTCCGGAAGGCATCCTTGAACCGTTCGGATTTCAAAGCGCTTGAAGCTATTCGGGACCCAAGACACCTTCGAGGCTGTAGAAATCAGGAATGAAGCTCTCCTGCGCCGCATCGCCCTCCTGCCAGAAGTACTCGTCGCATCCGATCGCATCGGCGAAATCGAGCAGCTCTTCGAATTCTTCCGGGGAAACGCGCCGGTCAAGCTCAGGATGCTCAGGATGGCTTCCCGCAGGCGTGTACTGGCTCATCATGCTTAACACGACCCGATCGCCGTAGGTCTCGTAGAGATAGCGCACGGCGTCTTTCGCCTCGTCGACATGTCCCGGCAAGGCGAGAATGCGCACGATGACGTCCGCATCGCCCCGAACCATTTCATCGAGTGCGGCACGGGCGACATGCGGGTAATCAGGGGCATGGGAATATGCTCGCGCAGTCTCGGGATCCGTATAGCGAAAATCGGTCAGAAACGTCTGGACATACGGCGCAACAAGCCTCACAGTCTCGACGGTTTCATATCCCGAGGTGTTCCAGACGACCGGCAGGCAAAGCCCTTGAGCGCGCGCTTGCCGAAGCGCCTCGAGGACATGGGGGGCGTAATGCGTCGCCGTCACAAGGTTGATGTTCAGAGCCCCTTTTCCCTGAAGCTCGAGAAAAATCCGCGCCAGGCGCGCGACGGAGATATCCGCTCCTGAACGACCATTGGCAATGCAGGCGTTTTGGCAATAGACGCAATGCAGAGGACAATT